>JAIXSA010000156.1 GCA_027484915.1 Paracoccaceae bacterium
AGAAGGCCGTGAACGCGGCCCTGACCGAGGCCGGCTATCCGATGGTTGCGGCGGATAACACCACCGTGGCCAAGGCTGCCGGGTTCTTCGACATCTTCCACCCCCAGAACCTGGAGATCATCGCGATCCTGACCTTCCTCATCATCCTGGTGACGATGGTCTATGGCCCGATCGCGGCCATGCTGGTCGAACTGTTCCCGACCCGCATCCGCTACTCTGGCCTGTCGCTGCCTTACCACATCGGCAACGGATGGTTTGGTGGTCTGATGCCTGCCACGGCGCTCGCCATGTCGGCACAGACTGGGAACATCTACTACGGTCTGTGGTACCCGATCGTGATCGCTGCGGCGACCGTGATCATCGGCCTGATCTTCGTGCCGGGCGGAACCCACAAGAAGGACATCTTCGCCGACGACGCGTCGCGCTAAGGGTCAATGGCCCGGGCCGGAGCCACGTGCTCTCGGCCCGGGTCGCCTCTGCTTCCTGACAAGCCCATGCGGGTTTTTCTGGGCGCAGACTGGCGGGCAGGATTTCGGGCGCGCCGTTTTCTCGCCAGAGGAATCGTAAGACTGCCTAGCCGCGCAGACGCCGGATGATCATTGCAAGGGCCAGCACGATGCCAAGGATGATCAGGTTCGACACCAGCCCCGCCAGCACCGCATCGGTGACGCTGGACGCGCCCGCGCCATGCGTCGTGGGCAGGATCACCGCGACGAAGACCACGCCCAGGGCCAGCGGAATGACGGTGCCGGTTACGACTTGGGTGCGGAACATCGTGTACACCAGGGCCATGATCAGGCCGATGCGGAACGGGTCCATCAGCTGCGACTGGATAAGCTCGGTCACCATCAATCCTCCCTTTGCGACACATTCCCCGATCCTGCGGGCGCGCACAAGACCTGCGGGGGCGGCGGCATGACCGGCACGGCACCCCGAATCCTGGTGGTCGAGGACGAGGACAACATCGCCACGGCGCTGGAATTCCTGATCACGCGGGAAGGCTATGACCACGACCGCGTCGCCAACGGGGCCGAGGCGCTGACGCGCATCCGCGACACCCGGCCGAACCTGGTCCTGCTGGACGTGATGCTGCCCGAGGTGTCGGGCTACGAGATCTGCGAGGGGATCCGCACCGACCCCAGCCTGTCCGGGATCAAGGTGCTGATGATGACCGCGCGCGGGTCGGTCATCGAACGGCGGAAAAGCCTGGAGCTTGGCGCGAACGGGTTCATCTCCAAGCCGTTCGAGCTGAAGGACCTGCGCGACGAGGTGCGCCGGTTGCTTGCCTCCTGACGCGTGGACCCTTGCGCGGACCGATGTGCGGTCCGGAGTTTTTGAAAACTCCGGCGCTTCGTTACCCCGCGAAGGGATCGGCTGGATAGGTCACGCCGACAAGATACAGGCCTTGCGGCGGGCAGACCGGCCCGCAGGCCGCGCGGTCCCGTGCCGCCAGTGCCACGCGCACATCCGCAGGCGTCCAGGCCCCGGCACCTACCCGTTCCAGCGTGCCGACGATGGAGCGGACCTGATTGTGCAGGAAGCTGCGCGCGGCCAGCTCGAAGCGATACTCGGTCCCGCCGGGGTAGGGGTGTTCGGAAATGTCGATCCGGTCCAGCGTCTTGACCGGGCTTTTCGCCTGGCAAAGGGTCGACCGGAAGGTGGTGAAGTCGTGGTTGCCGATCATCTCAGCGGCTCCGGCCCGCATCGCCGCCAAGTCCAGGCCGGGCAGCACCTGCCAGACGCGGCCCCTGTCATGCGTCACCGGGGCGCGGCGGGCGACAAGGCGGAAGACGTAGCGTCGGCCGGTGGCCGAGAAGCGGGCGTGGAAGTCGTCGGGCACCTGGGCGCAAGCCAGGATCGCCACCGGGTCGGGCCGAAGGTGGGCGTTCAGCGCCGAGGCGAGGCGGAACGGGTCCCAGTCCTTGGCCAGGTCGGCATGGGCGACCTGCGCGGTGGCATGGACGCCTGCATCGGTGCGCCCGGCGGCGGCGATGGTGTGGGGGCCGGGTTCCAGTTTGCCAAGCGCGCGTTCGACCGCCGCCTGCACCGAGGGCAACTCTTGCGCCTGTCGCTGCCAGCCCGCAAACGGGCCGCCGTCATATTCGATCTGGAGGGCGTAGCGGGGCATGGGTCCTCCCTACCCCGGAAGGGGCCCCCCGTGCAATCCTTGCCAAATCCCTAATGTCTAGGGCCAACCCGTTGATTTCATGAGGACCGTGCCTCTGTCCGCGCGTGGGCAACGCAAGCGTAGGGTGGGCAATATTGCCCAACCTACCCACCCGCCTTCCATTCCGGCACGCCCACCCTTATCTTGAGTCTCACGCAGGAAAGGGACGGCCGTGGCATTTTCCGGACTGACGGACGGGATCACCCGCGGGATCGAAGGTGCGGGTGCAAGCCTTTCCGAGACCCTCTTCGACACCACGCTGCGCCTCGGCGTGACCGGCCTCTCCCGTGCGGGCAAGACCGTCTTCATCACCGCCCTCGTCGCGAACCTGCTGAACCGGGGCCGGATGGCGCAGTTGAAGGCCCAAGCCCAGGGCCGAATCCAGGCGATCTACCTGCAGCCGCAGCCCGACGTGACGCTGCCCCGCTTCGACTATGAGGCGCATCTTGCCGCTTTGACAGGCAACAGCCCCCGCTGGCCCGCCTCGACCCGAGCCATCAGCGAGCTGCGCCTGTCGTTCCGGGTGCAGCCTGCCGGGTTCTTGTCTTCCTGGCGGGGGCCGCACACGCTGCACCTCGACATCGTGGACTATCCGGGGGAATGGCTTCTGGACCTGTCGCTTCTCGACCAGACCTATGAAGCGTGGTCCGAAGCCACCCTCGCCCGCCTGGAGAAACGTGCCGAAGCCGCCCCTTTCCTCGCGCTTGCCCGGGCCGAGGACGGGGCATTGCGGTTGGACGAGGCGAAGGCCCGCCAACTGGCAGAGACCTTCACCGGATACCTGACCGCCGCCCGCGATCTGGGCCGGGTGGACGTGACGCCGGGGCGGTTCCTGCTGCCGGGGGACCTGGCCGGGTCTCCTGTCCTGACCTTCGCTCCCCTGCCAAAGCCCGCCACCACCGGCCGCAGCAGCCTTTGGCGCGAGATGGAGCGGCGGTATGAAGCCTACAAGTCCCGCGTTGTCCGCCCCTTCTTCCGCGACCATTTCGCGAAGATCGACCGGCAGGTGGTGCTGGCCGACGTGCTGGGGGCGATCCACCAGGGGCCGAGGGCGGTGGAGGACCTGCGGCGGGTGATGGCGGAGGTGCTGGGAAGCTTCCGGCCGGGGCGGAACACCTGGCTCTCGGGCCTTTTCGGTGCGCATCGGGTGGAGCGTATCCTGTTCGCGGCCACCAAGGCAGACCATCTGCACCACGAACAGCACCCGGCTTTGACGGCGATCACGGCAAGCCTGTTGGCCGAGGCGAAGCAGCGGGCCGACTTCTCTGGCGCGCGGACCGAGGCGATGTCGCTGGCCAGCTTGCGGGCGACGGTGGAGGAGGTGGTGACGCGCGATGGGGCGGAGGTTCCGGCGGTACGGGGGGTGCTGCAGGCGACGGGCAAGCCCGCGCTGATGTACCCGGGCGCGCTGCCGTCGGACCCGTCGCGGCTTCTGTCCCCGGCGCGGGAGGGTGCGGAGGCCTGGCTCGATGCCGATTACAGCCTGATGACCTTTGCGCCCGCCCGGCTGAACTTGCGACCGGGCGAGGGGCCGCCGCATATCCGGCTGGACCGGGCTGTGGAGTTTCTGATCGGAGATCAGTTGTGAGCCGCCCGCCGAAGCCGTTCCTGGAGGAGATGGAGGAGGCCGTCGATCCGTCGCTTGCCCCGCCGGTTCCCGATGCGCTGCCCGAGGGGCAGGCGATGCAGGCTGTGGCGGCGTTGAGCCAGAAGCGCGGCTCGGCCCTGACGCGCTTTGCTGTCTGGGCGTTTGGCACCTTGTTCAGCTTTGCGCTGTCGGTCGCAGCCTATGACTTCGTCGTGGGCCTTCTGGCGCGGAACGTGGTGCTGGGCTGGCTGGCCTTTGCGCTGGTCGTGGTGGCCGTGGCGGCGGGGCTGGTGCTTGCCTTGCGCGAATGGGGGGCCTTCCTGCGGCTTTCGCGGCTGGACACCTTGCGGGCGCGGGCGGTCGAGGCGCGCGGCACGGCTGACCTGAAGGAAGCGCGGCGGGTGGTGTCCGGCCTGGTCGGCCTTTACGGCGCGCGGGGGGATACGGCCTGGGGCCGGGCGCGACTGGCCGAGCGGGAGGGCGAGGTGATGGACGCCGATGCCCTGTTGGCGCTGGCCGAGCGGGAGTTGCTGACAACGCTGGATACCGAAGCGCGCCTGGTGATCGAGGGCGCGGCGCGTCAGGTGGCGACGGTGACGGCGCTGGTGCCGCTGGCGCTGGCCGATGTGGCGACGGCGCTGGTGGCGAACCTGCGGATGATCCGGCGGATCGCCGAGATCTACGGCGGGCGGTCGGGGAGTTTCGGGAGTCTGAAGCTCTTGCGCCGGGTGTTCGGGTCCCTGGTGGCGGCGGGGGCCCTGGCGCTGACCGATGACATGATCGGGTCCGTGGCGGGTGGCGGCGTCCTGTCCAAGCTGTCGCGCCGGTTCGGGGAAGGTGTTGTGAACGGCGCGCTGACGGCGCGGGTGGGCGTGGCCGCGATGGAGTTGTGCCGGCCCCTGCCTTTTGTGGCGCTGGAGCGGCCGGCGGTGTCGTCGCTTGTCAGCCGGGCGCTGACGGGGTTGGTCAGCCGGGGCGAGCGCTGATCCTGGGCGCGACCCGGAGTTTTCGAAAACTCCGGTCCGATTTCTTCGAAGAAATCGGTGCGCGGTCGGTCGTCAGCGAAATTTGTCCAGCAGTTTCTGCATCGGGCTGCGGTTGTCCTCGACGGGTTGCGGGGCCGGGGCTTTAGCCTCGGACTTCTCGTTCGTTGTCGAAGAGCGCGGGGGCGCGGTGCGCAGAGCGACGGCGTTCATGAACTTTTGTCCGTCGCCTGCGGCGAGGGCCTCGGCCCCGTCGGAGATGCCGCGGAGGAGGTCTTCAAGCCACTCGGCGTCGGCCTTGGTGAAGTCGTGCAGCACGTAGGCCGCGACGGCGTCCTTGTGGCCGGGGTGGCCGATGCCAAGGCGGATGCGGGCATAATTGTCGCCGAGGTGGCCGTGGATCGAGCGGAGGCCGTTGTGCCCCGCGTGGCCGCCGCCCTGTTTCAGGCGCATCTTGCCGGGGGCGAGGTCAAGCTCGTCATGGAAGACGGTGAGGTCGGCGAGGGGGAGTTTCCAGAAGGCGACAGCGGCCTGGACCGACTGGCCAGAGAGGTTCATGAAGGTCTCGGGCTTGAGGAGGGCGACCTTTTCGGTGCCAAGCCGGCCTTCGGCGACGAGACCCTGGAACGCCTTCCGCCAGGGGGTGAAGCCGTGGTCAGCGGCGATGCGGTCCAGTGCCATGAAGCCGATATTGTGCCGGTTGCCCGCGTATTTCGCGCCGGGATTGCCGAGGCCGACCCAGAGTTTCATCCTTTGCTCTCCCCAAGCGCATCGGGTGGGGTATAGCTTTGGCGCTGGTCTGAGACAACCAAGCGGGACCCGAATGCGCGCTTTCACCCTTCGCGGCCTGACGCTGTACCTGCCGGAGACGGCGCTGAAGGGGAACCTGGAGCGGGCCTTGTCCAGTGGGCGGTATGAGAACCACGAGGCGGATGCTCTGCTGTTGCATCTGCGGCCGGGGGACCGGCTTCTGGACCTGGGTGCAGGGCTGGGGTTCATTTGTGCGCTGGCGGCGGGGATCCTGGGCGAGGACGCGGTGATCGGCGTCGAGGCGGGACCGGAGACGGGGAAGCTGGCGCGACGGAACCTTGCTGCAAACGGGTTTAAGGGCGTCAAGGTGTTGAAGGGCGCTGCGGTTGGCACGGGCGAGGGCGAGGTGGAGTTCGGCCAGCGCCCGGCCTTTTGGGCCAGTGCCATCAAGGGACCGGAGGGCTGGCCGGAGAATGCTGAAGTGATCCGGGTTCCGGCGCGTCCCGTCCGCAAATTGCTGGCGAAATTCGCCCCGACCGCCCTCTGCTGCGACATAGAGGGGGGCGAGCTGGAGGTGCTGACCCAGCCCCTGCCGGGGGTGCGGCTGGTGGTCGTCGAGACGCATCCGCAGGTCTATGGGGCTGGGGGTGTGGCTCGGATCGTGGCGGCTCTGCGCGCCCAGGGCTTTGCCGAAGCCGAGGGCGCGAAGAAGGACACGCTGGTCTTTCGCCGGTCAGGCGGCGCGGGCGCCGAGTAGGCGGGTGTCGTTGATCCACCGCGCGCGACGCTGGGGCGAGCTGTGTTCGACCGGCGAGAAATGGGTGTGGCGCACCGGCTTCAGCCCGACGAAGCCAAGGATCTGGCGGTGGACCTGCTGTTTCAGCGCCCGGCCGTACATCAGCCAGAAGGCCCAGGCCGGGGTGTCGGAGGTCAGCATGAAATGTGCCGTCCGCCCGGACAGAAGCGGGGTCGGCACGCCCATCCGGCGTTGGCGTGGGTCGAAGGCGAAGCCGGGCAGGAGCACGCGGTCGAAAAGCCCCTTGGCCTTGGCGGGCAGCCCGCCCCACCACATCGGAGTGACGAGAACGACATGCTCGGCCCAGAGCAGGTCTTCGCGGAAGGACTCAAGGTCCGGTTCCAGCGCGGGGGCGTTGCGGAAGCTGGCCTGTCCGAAGTCAGGGTCGAAGGCCATCTCCGACAGGGCGGCGGTGCGAACCTCGTGGCCTGCAGAGCGCGCGCCGTCGCGATAGGCTTGCGCAAGGGCGGCGCTGAGTGACAGTCTGCCGGGGTGCAGATCGGCGATGAGAATGCGTCGGGACATGAGGGCTCCATAAATTGACTTTGGTCAATATTGCAGAGAAAATGACCGTAGTCAAATATTTCGACGATAATCGGTTTCACGGGGGCCGCGCATGACGCGGAAGGTGCAGGCGCGGACGCTGGCAACGCGGGACCGGCTTTTGGCGGCAGGGCGTGAGATCGTGACCGTGTCGGGCATGGCGGGGCTGCGGACCGAAGAGGTCGTGCTGCGGGCCGGGACCGCGAAGGGAACGTTCTTCGCGCATTTCACGGATCGGGATCACTTCCTGGCGGCACTTCTGGCCGAAAGCCTGGCGGGGGAGCTTGCTCCGCTGGGCGCGCCGCAGGACCGGGCGGCGCTGATGCGGGTGCTGGAGCGGGTCTATGTCCTGTTTGCGGCGGATGCCGAGACGGTGGCGCTGCTGGCGCGATTCAGCGGGCCGGCCGGGGCGGGGCTGGGGCTGGACCGGCTGATCTGCGAGGTGGTCGACCGGCTGGCAGAGGGTCTTGGCATGATGCAGGCGCGGGGCGAGGTTGGCGCGCGCGCCAGGCCCGAGGTGCTGGCCGAGGGGTTGATGGCGCTGATCTTCCACGCTGCGGCCTCGGCGCAATGTGGGATGCATGGCGATGCGGTGGCGGTCAGGGCGCGGGCGGACCGGCTGCTGGTCGAGATGGCCGAGGCGCTGCTCTGGCCCTAGGCTGCGCCGGATCGCAATCCCGTCTGGGCGGGTCGTCGCAAAAGCGAACGGGGGGCCCGAAGGCCCCCCGCGCTATCGATCTTGTCACACGCCTCAGGCGGTGGCGGCTTCGTCCTCGGCGACAGCGAGGCCAGCCGGAGCGGCCACGTTCGCGATCACGAAGTTCCGGGCGATCGTCGGACGCACGCCTGCAGGCAGTTCCACGTCGTTGATGTGGATGACGTCGCCGATCTTCTTGCCGGTCAGGTCGACCGTGATGTGATCGGGGATATCCGATGCGGTCACTTCCAGTTCGACTTCCGGACGCACCACTGTCAGCGTGCCGCCGCGCTTGAGGCCGGGCGAGGCTTCGTGGTTGATGAACGTCACGTGGATGAACAGCTCGATCCGGCTGTCGTCGTGGATGCGCATGAAGTCGACATGCGTCGGCAGGTCCTTGACCACATCGCGCTGGACGCCCCGGCACACGACGTGCACGTCGGGCTGGCCTTCGACCTTGAGGTTGAAGAGCGTCTGCAGGAAGCGACCCTGCCGCAGCTTGGTCAGGAGGTAGTTGTATTTCACCTTGATCGGCGTGGGTTCAGCCCCGTCGCCGTAGATGATGCCAGGTACGTAGCCCTCACGACGGGCTTGACGGGCGGCCCCCTTGCCTGTCCCCGTCCGTACCTCGGCCAGAAGATCGGTGATCTCGCGTGCCATCGGTTTTCTCCATGTAAGTCCGCCATCCTCCAAGGGTGCATGGCGCGACCGGGGGCCTATAGCGGGGAATCGGGGGGAAGGGAAGGGGGATGTTCCCAAGGGTGGGTTCATGTCGCTTTCGACCAGGTGGCGCGTCGCGGGCGGACTGGATCGCGTCGGGTTGGCGGGCTAGCTGTCGTGTTCCTGCGCCGGAGCGGTCCGATGTTTTCCCCTGCCACCCTTGCCCATGCCCGTCCAACCATCGGGGCCTTTGCGGCCATGGGCGTGTTGTGGGGCACCTTTGCCGCGGTGTTGCCGGACCTGAAGACGATGCTTGGGGTGAATGAGGCGCAACTGGGCCTTCTGATCTTCATGACGCCCATTGCTGCGATCAGTGCAATGCTGGTCGCGCCAATGTTCGGGGCGGCGATGGGTCGGGCGGCGCTGCCGCTGGCGGTCCTTCTGATGGCGCTGGCCTTCATGCTGCCGGGTCAGGCGTCGGTCTGGTGGCTTTTCCCGCTGGCGATGGCTTGCGCGGGGGCGACGACGGGGTTGACCGACGTGCTGATGAACGCCCGCGTTGCCGAGATCGAGACGCAGCGGGGCCTGCACCTGATGAACCTTGCCCATGCGGCCTATTCCTTTGGCTATGCCGGGGGCGCGGTCCTGACCGGGGTCCTGCGTGGCGCGGGCTGGGGGCCGGACTGGGTCATGGGCACGATGGCGGCGGTGGGGGTCCTGTGCGCCGCGCTGACCATCGAGAGGGACGGGCGCATCGACGGGCTGCGCAAACCGAAGGACGGGACCGCGCTGCCCTTGGGTCTGGTGCCGGTGATCGGCGGGGGCATCGTGCTGATCGCCTTCATGACCGAGAACGCGGCCGAGAACTGGTCCGCCCTGCATATCGAGAAGACGCTGGGTGGCAGCCCCAAGGAGGGGGCGCTGGGTCCTGCCATGCTGGCGCTGACGATGGGTTTTGCCCGGTTGGGCGGGCAGTGGCTGGCGGGGCGGGTCAATGCCTTCACCATCCTGCGGACGGGTGCCGTGATCGCGGCGGCGGGCGCGCTGGTCGTGGCGCAGGCGTCCGGGCCTCTGGCGGCCTACGCGGGCTTCTTCGTCATGGGCATCGGCGCCTCGGTCCTGGCGCCGACGGCGTTCTCGTTGGTCGGCCAGATGAGCCCCGACGAAGCCCGGGCGCGGGCCATCGCGCGGGCGACGCTGCTGGGCTACTTCGGTTACTTCGTCGGCCCGCCGCTTCTGGGCCTTCTGGCCGGGACCTTCGGACTGCGCTTCGCCTTTCTCTGGGCCGCCTGCCTGGTCGGGATGGTTTTCGTCCTGGCCCCGATCCTGAAGCGTCAGGGGACCTGAATCTCCAGGAAGCGCGGGCCGTCGTGCGGGGTGATCAGCAACTCGCCCAGCTGGTCGGGGTCGGGGGGCACGCTGGCGAAGACCATGTCGCAGGCCATTGCAAAATGCTCCATGTCCAGGGGCGAGGGGTTGCAGCCGATGATCGTTTCAACCTTGGCCTGACGGAGGGAGTCCTCGATCTCGCGGAAGCCGGCGTTGTTCCAGACGACGTAGGTGATGGGCAGCTTTTCATCGACGGCGGTACGAAGCTCGCCCGGGCTGAACTGGAGGCCCCCGTCGCCGATCAGGCAGACCACGGGCACGCCAGGCGCGGCGAGGGCGGCACCGATGGCCGCGCCGGGGGCAAAACCAAGCGCGCCGTAGCCGGTGGCCGCGTTGAACCAGCCGCGCGGGCGGTCGTGGTCGTAATAGAGGTTCGCGGCGTAGACCGGCTGGGTGCTGTCGCCGACGATGATCGAGTTCGGCATGGCGTCGCGGATCACCTCGACCATGTCGAGCTGGCCGGGCATCTCCGCGTTCAGCGTCGCAATCTCGGCGCGGGCGGCCTGACGGACGGCCTCGGCACGGCTGGCCCCGTCCCGGTTGGCGCGGATGGTCATCGGCATGAGCGCGGCCATCATCGCCCCGGCGTCCGCCTTGATTGGCATCTTTGCCGGATGGCGCGCAAGCTGGTCGGCGCAGATGTCGATGCGGATCATGTCCGACAGGTTCGGGACGCGACCGTTGGCGTACATGTCATAGTCGGTCGGCCCAAGCTCGGTCCCGATGGCAAGGATCTGGTCGGCATCGGCGATGAACTTCCTGACCGAGGTCAGGCTGGGTGAGGCGGGGATGGTCAGCCGGTGGCCGAACATCGCACCGCGGGCGTTGACGGTCTGGATCACCGGGGCGTCGAGGGATTCGGCCAGTTTCTGCAACGGTCCCTCGGCGCCGCGGGTGCCGCCACCAGCCAGGATGACGACCCTCTCGGCAGCGTTCAGCGCGGCGGCGATGCTGCGCAGGCGGCCCAGAGGCAGCGGCACGGCGCTGGAGGAGACCACGGGGGGCGGCAGTTCCGGGCAGGGCTGGCCCATCATGTTCGTGGATATCTGGATATGGGCGGGGCCGGGGCGACCGGCCGTCATCGCGGCGAAGGCGCGGTCCAGCACCTCGCCCAGTTTTTTGGGGTCGGTGACGGTTTCGGTGTGGCACAGTGTGGCGACCATTGCGCCCTGGTCGGGGAGTTCGTGCAGACGGCCAAGGCCCTTGCCCAGGGTGTCGCTGCGGCCAAGGCCGGAGATGACCAGCATTGGGACAGAGTCCGCCTTGGCCTGGGCCATCGCGGTCAGGGTGTTGGTCAGGCCCGGCCCCGTGATGACGAAGGCGGCGGCAGGCTTGCCGGAGATGCGGGCATAGCCGTCGGCCATGAAGCCCGCGCCCTGTTCGTGGCGGGGGGTGACGTGGCGGATCTTGCCCTGCGCGGCGGCGAGGCCCCGATAGAGTTCAATCGTGTGAACGCCGGGAATGCCGAAAACGGTATCGATTCCCCGCGCGATCAGGCCTTCGATCAGACGGATGCCGACGGTGGTCATGCTGCGTTCCCCAGGATGCTTGCCGCGTGGGCGGCGATACGTTTCGCGGCTTCCACCGTGCGGTCGTCGGGTTGGGTGAGCGACAGGCGCAGCCAGCTGGTGAGCCCCGCGCCGAAGCTTTCGCCGGGCATGACGGCGACCTTCTGCCGGTCGAGGAGACCGTAGGCGAAGGCTTCTCCCGAAAGGCCGGTGGCGCGGACGTCGATCAGGGCGAACATCCCCGCCTCGGGCCGGTGGACGTAAAGGCCGTTCACGCCAGACAGCGTGTCGGCGATGATCCCGGCGCGGCGTGAGAAGCGTTCCGCCATGCCAGCCGCGACGGGCGAAGGTTCGGAAACTGCAAGCTGGGTGGCATCAGCAAGGAAAGGTTGGCTACCGAAAAGCATGGTTTCTGAAAGCGGCAGCATTCGCGCGCAGAATTCGGCCGGGCCGACGCACCAGCCCGAGCGGAAGCCGGGGGCGGCGTGAGACTTGGAGATAGAGGAGGCGACGACGGTGCGATCGGCAAGGTCGGGATAGTCCAGCGGTGAGGTGAAGGTCACGCCGGGGAAGACCAGATCCTCGTAGACCTCGTCGCAGAGGATCCAGAGGTCATGCGCCTTGGCGAGGTCGCCCAAGGCACGGATGTCCTCGGCGCGCAGGACGGCGCCGGTGGGGTTGTGGGGCGAGTTGAGGAACAGCACGCGAGAGCGCGGGGTGATGCGGGAGGCGACATCGGCGACCTGCATCCGGAAGCCGTTTTCGGGCTTCAGCGGGACCGGGACAACCTTTGCGCCGGTCTGGGCAATGAGCCCCTCGTAGGTCGCATACATCGGGTCGCCAAGCAGGACCTCGTCCCCCGCTTCGACCAAGGTGCGGAGGATGCCGTAAAGCACGGTCTGGGTGCCGGGCAGGCACATGATCTGGTCACGCGTGATCTCGCGCCCGCGGCGGGCGGTGTAGCGGGCCGCAAGGGCGGCGACGAGGCCCGGTTCACCCCGGCCGTTGGAATAGCCGGTGCGGCCGGCCTGCATCGCCTTTGTCGCCGCCTCGAGGAAGCGGGTCGGGGTCGGGACGTCGGGTTCGCCGATGGTGAACTCGATGATCTCTTCCCCGGCGGCCTTCATGGCGCGGGCGCGGGCGTGCAGAGCCCATTTGGCACCGCCAAGGCCGGACAGACGGTCGGTGACGGAGGCGTATCTCATGGCGTGGTCTTTCCGAAATCGGGGAGCATGGCGGTGTGTTCCAGCAGGTTCACGCCCAGGATGGCGCTGACCGAGGAGAGGCCGATGGTGATGACCTCACCCGGCGCGAAGGTGGCGGGGAGGAGCGAGCCTTCGACCCAGAGCCCATCAATCAGTGCGTTGCAGGCGATGGCCTCGGCGCGGGTCTGGCCGGGCAGGACCGTGCGCGGAAGGGTCTCGATCAGTCTTTGCAGCGTGTCGCGATAGGCAAGGTAGGCGGCTTCGTGCACGGCCATCAGGTCGGGATCGCTGCGGACCTTGTGCATGTATCCGGCCCAGAGGACGACGGCGCCAGCGTCCAGCACCGGCGGGCGCAGCGAGGCGGCGATGAAGGCGGCGAGGCGTTCTTCGGGGCCGGCGCCGACGCCTTCGATCGCATCGGACCCCTTGGCAGTCATCCCGTCCATCAGGGCGCGATAGGCGGCGCGGGTAAGTTCGTCCTTAGACTGGAAGTAGTGGCGTATGAGGCCCGGCGTCACCCCGGCGCGTTCGGCGATGGCGCGCACCGTCGCGGCCTCGGGCCCGCCTTCGGCCACCAGTTCCTGCGTGGCCGAAATCAGCGCGGTACGGCGGCTTTCTTCGCTTTCACGGCGGTAGAGGCGGCGGGCGGGTTGCATGGTGTCCGTTTGTTATACGCATGTATAATCGTGCGGAGGCGGTGGGAAGTCAACCGCTTACGTCTCTCGGTGGACGTCCTTGTGGATGATGACGTCGGCGTGGGGGTAGGCCTCGATGATCGCGCGGCGGAGGCTGGCGCCGATGTCGTGGGCCGCGCGCAGCGACTGGTCACCGTCCAGCTCGATATGGAGGTTGACGAAGACGCGGCTGCCGGCGGTCCGGGTCTTGAGGTCATGATAGCCGCGCACGCCGGGCCAGTCGGCGGCGATCCTGCCGATCCCTTCGATGATGCGGGGATCGGCGGAGCGGTCCATAAGCGCGTCCCAGGCGTCCTTGCCGATGTGGAGCGCGCCGATGGCCATGACACCGGCGGCGGCCAGCGCCACTACGGCGTCGACGGAGCCGATGCCGTAGCGGCTGGAGGCCCAAAGCGCTCCGATGGCCCCGAGGCTGGGCAGAAGGTCGCCAAGGTAGTGCAGCCGGTCGGCGGCGACCACCTTGCTGCCGGTGCGGCGGGCGACGCGGCCCTGCCACCAGACGAGCGCCAGGGTCAAAAGGATCGAGACGACCATGACGATCAGCCCGCGCCCTTCGGACGCTAGTTGGCGCGGGGTGTCGGCCATCAGGCGGTGGACGGCGGTCCAGCCGATCACGCCAGAGGAGACGAGGATGAAGGTCGATTGCGCCAGCGCGGCAAGGTCTTCGGCCGAGGTGTGGCCGAAGGCGTGGTCTTCGTCGGCGGGACGGGCCGCGTAGACGATGGCAGCTGCGGCCCCGAGCGACATCATCAGGTCCAGCGCCGAGTCGGCCAGCGAGGCGGCAATCGACAGGGCCCCGGTCTCGGCCAGGGCCCAGAGCTTCAGCGCCACGAGGACGGCTGCGACGAGGACCGAGGCGAGCCCTGCCGAGATCGCCAGGCTGACGCCTGATTTCGGGCTATTCGACAATCTCGTCTTCCTTCACGCCCCAGATGGCGGTCTTCTGGATCCAGCCGCGGGTTCCGTCGAAGGAGATCCGGCACCAGGCCTCGTTGCATTCCAGGATTCGACCGATGACCCCAAGTTCGGCCTGGGCAACCACGGTCGATCCGTCCTTGGGGGCGTCGTGCACCTCGGCCATGTCGAGGGTGACAAGGGCGGTGCGGACACCTGACAGCAGGGAATAGTGAACCCAGCCGCCTGCGCCTTCGTAATCCTCGACCCGACGCCAGTTCTCGAATTCTGCAGTGATCTTCAGGGGCATGCCGGACCGGGTGAAGACCCAGTCGATGCGGTGGGTAAGGCCTGGGCCGCGACGCGCGTTGCCTTCGGACCCCTTGAGCGAGACGAAGCGGGGCAGGGGGAGGTTCGTCACGCAGCCGATGTCCGGCTGGCACTGCTTTTCGGGCGGCTTGTCGCTGACCTTCGGGGCTTCGGTCTCGGGCGCGCCTGCCTCGGGGGGCGTGGACTCCTGCGCGACGACGGTCGTGCCCAGAAGAGCGCCCAGAAGTGCCAGAACCGCGACCAACCGTTTCATCTTGCCGCCTTCCGGGATACCGCGCAGGGCATCCGTGTCGTTACCGCTCTACCTGGGTCTTGTGCATCGCCCCGCTTGGCTGCACCTTGCCCCAAGGACGCCGGATTTGGAAGTGTCGGGGAGAAGAGCATGCCTGCCAGCCGCCTGACTGTGGTCGTGACGCGACGGCTGCCCGAGGTCGTGGAGACGCGGATGAAGGAGTTGTTCGACGTCGACCTTCGCGACCCCGACGTTGCGATGACGCGCGAGGAACTGGCCGAGGCGATGCGGAGGGCGGACGTGCTGGTGCCGACGATCACCGACACGATCGACGCGGGGCTTCTGGCGCAGGCGGGCGAGAAGCTGAAGCTGATCGCGAACTATGGCGCGGGTGTCGATCACATCGACGTGGCGACGGCGCGGCAGCGGGGAATCCTGGTGTCGAACACGCCGGGGGTCACGACCGAGGACACGGCGGACATGGTTATGGCGCTGATCCTCGCGGTGACGCGGCGCATCCCGCAGGGTCTGCAGGTGATGCAGGCGGGCGGCTGGACCGGCTGGTCGCCGATGGCCAACCTGGGCGGGCGGCTGGGCGGGCGGCGACTTGGCATCCTGGGTATGGGCCGGATCGGTCAGGCGGTGGCGCGCCGCGCGCGGGCCTTCGGGTTGCAGGTGCACTACCACAACCGAAAGCGCGTTCGTCCCGAGGTCGAAGCCGAGCTTGAGGCGACCTATTGGGAAAGCCTGGACCAGATGCTGGCGCGGATGGACATCGTCAGCGTGAACTGCCCGCACACGCCGTCGACCTTCCATCTGCTGAACGCGCGGAGGCTGAAGCTGATGAAGCCCTCGGCCGTCGTCGTGAACACGTCGCGCGGCGAGGTGATCGACCAGAATGCCCTGACCCGGGCGCTGCGGGCAGGCGAGCTGGCCGGGGCTGGGTTGGACGTCTACGAGCACGGCACCGACATCAATCCGCGGCTGGTGGAATTGCCGAACGTCGTCCTGTTGCCGCACATGGGGTCGGCCACCCTGGAGGGGCGTATAGAGATGGGCGAGAAGGTCATCATCAACATCAAGACCTTTGCCGATGGCCACCGCCCACCGGATCAGGTTGTGCCCGGAATGTTCTGAAAACACAACCTGTAGGCGACTCTCGAAAGATTCCTGTGGAGAAACTGTTTCCACGCGCCCGGATTGATTGCCCAAGGATTGTTGGCGCACTAAGGAAATCAGGCAGTTTTGTGACATACCCGTCGCGTCTCTGCGAGATTTGGGAGATTGATATGTTTAAAGTCCTTAAGGCCGGGCTGGTGGCCGTGACCGCTCTGACCGCCTCGACGGCCTATGCCGGAGGCCCGGTCCTGATCGAGGAAGGCAACAACGAGCTGATCACAGAGGCACCCTCCAGCCGCGTCGGCATCCTGCCGGTAATTGGCGCGTTGGTGCTGGTGTGCCTTCTCGCCTGCGGCGGCGGCGATGACGACCCTGCACCCGAGCCGGATCCCGATCCGAAATGAACACACGGCTAGCGGCAGGGCCCCACTCGGGGCCCGCCGACGTTTTGGGCAGAGGCGGCATGAAGTGCACCCTGCCTTCCGTCATCCCCTACAAGACGATGAACCAGACTTGGGATTTTGCGACACGTCTGTTGCATTAAAGCCAAAGCGTCGCACTCATTCTTCACGCTGCTACACGAATCCGTTGTGCCGTTATCCGAACATGCCATAGCGTTAAGACATGAGTTCTCCCGGGCTGCCCGGACAATAGAAAGGAAATGCCATGAAAAAGTTTCTTGGGTCGATGCTGGCCGCCACGATGATCACTTCGGCTGCTTACGCTGGTGGTCCGGTCGTCGTTGAAGAAGAGCCGGTTGTCGAAGCTTCGTCCCCGCGTTCGGGCTGGATTGTTCCGGTCATCATTGGCGCGATCGTGCTCTGCGCCATCGCCTGCGGCAACGACGACGATCCGCAAACCTGATCCAGGTTCCAGTCGATTGGACGGACGGCAGCGCAGTGCGCTGCCGTTTGCATTTTCGCCCTGCCGATGATGCATCATTGGCACAGGGAGCGGGCATTGTCGGGTCGGGGAGGCGTGGAGTTCTAGAATCGAGGGCGCATGTGCTATCGATACACTAGGTCGGTAACGTCCGGCTGTTCACCCAAGGAAGAACGCAATGATCAAAATCGCGTCGAGCCTCCTGGCCCTTACCCTTGCCTTCGGCTCTGCCGTTTCGGCTGGTGGTCCTGTGGTCGTCGAAGAAGAAGGCCAGCCTGAAGTCGTGGCCGAAAGCCCGCGTTCGGGCTGGATCGTTCCCATCATCATCGGCGGCATCATCCTGTGCGCCATCGCCTGCGGGAACGATGACGAGCAGACTCCTCCTCCGTGATCGAATGTCCAAGAATGGACCTACGGCAGCGCTTAGGCGCTGCCGTTTGCTTTTGGACCGACCGTCACGCGATGATGCATCTTGGGCACAGGAGAGCGTTCACCGTTCGGTCGGGGTGCCGAAAGAGTTCAGTTCTGTCTAAAGCGTGTGCTAGGGGAAATCACGCCGGCAACGTCCGGTTTGCATATCCAAGGAAAAACAGAATGACCAAGATCGCATCGAGCATCCTCGCCTTTACCCTTGCCTTTGGCTCTGCCGTTTCGGCCGGTGGCCCTGTCGTCGTCGTGGAAGAAGGCCAGCCGGAAGTTGTGGCTGAAAGCCCGCGTTCGGGCTGGATTGTTCCCGTCATCATCGGCGGCATCATCCTGTGCGCCATCGCCTGCGGCAACGACGACGAACAACAGCGCGGTTGATTGACGGTTCCAGTCTGCTGGACGGACGGCAGCGCAGTGCGCTGCCGTTTTCGTTTTGGCAGTGAGCGTCTTTGAATGGTTTCTTCGCCACAGGGAGCGACACCGTCAGAATTGGACGCCCGGAAGCCAAATGCGCTCTTGCGGCGCTGATATTGATGCAGGGCGGATACAGGTGTGTCCGGCTAGCCGAACTGCAGTGGCTGATCTCTCGCAGGAACGGCATCCTGTGATAGTGTCGGAATGACCGGCGCGATGCGTCTGTTTCCTTTGAAGGAGTCATCCATGACCAAGATTGCAGCCTCAGTTCTTGCCCTGTCCCTGGCCTTCGGTTCGGCCGTTTCCGCCGGCGGCCCCGTCGTCGTCGAAGAGGAAGGCCAGCCCGAAGTGGTGGCCGAGAGCCCGCGTTCGGGCTGGATCGTTCCCGTCATCATCGGCGCGATTGTCATCTGCGCCATCGCCTGCGGCAACGACGATCCCGTCGACGACTGATCCCGACCAAAGCCTTTGGCATTGGCCCCGGGTGTCGTGACGGCAGCCAGGGCCTTTGCGCATTCAGATCCCGTTGATCGGCACCTTCAGGAAGCGCTTCCCGTCCTCGTCCGCAGGGGGGAGGTCTCCGCCGCGCATGTTGATCTGCAGCGAGGGGATGATCAGCTTTGGCATCGCCAGCGTCCTGTCGCGCGCGGTCCGCAGCGCGACGAATTCCTCACGCGATTTGCCGGCGACGTGGATGTTGTGCGCCCTCTCCTCCCGCACGGTGGTTTCATAGGCGATGTCGCGGCCGTTCGGGCCGTAGTCGTGGCACATGAAAAGCCGCATCTCGTCCGGCAGGGACAGGACCTTCTGGATGCTGTCGTACAACTGCCCGGCGTCGCCACCGGGAAAGTCGGCCCGGGCCGAGCCGCCGTCAGGCATGAAGAGCGTGTCGCCGACGAAGGCCGCGTCGCCCATGACATGCGTCATGCAGGCAGGCGTGTGGCCGGGGGTGTGAAGCGCGGTGCAGGTCATGGTGCCCACAGTGTAGGTATCGCCGTCGTCGAACAGCCGGTCGAACTGTGACCCGTCGCGCTGGAACTCGGTCCCCTCGTTAAAGATCTTGCCGAAGGTGTCCTGCACCACGGTGATGTTGCGGCCGATGCCGATCTGGCCGCCAAGCTGCCGCTGGATATAGGGCGCGGCAGAAAGGTGGTCGGCGTGGACATGCGTCTCGATCAGCCATTCCAGGGTCAGCGCCTGATCACGGACGTAGGCGATCAGTTCGTCGGCATGGGTGTAGGTGATGCGGCCGGCGGCATAGTCGATGTCCATCACGCTGTCGACGATGGCACAGGCGGCAGAGGCCGGGTCCTTCACCACGTAGCTGATGGTGTTGGTGGCGGGATCGAAGAAGCCCTTCACCAGGGGTTTGACGGACAGATCGATTGTCATG
This sequence comes from Paracoccaceae bacterium, assembly GCA_027484915.1. Classification (GTDB taxonomy): domain Bacteria; phylum Pseudomonadota; class Alphaproteobacteria; order Rhodobacterales; family Rhodobacteraceae; genus Tabrizicola. The sequence continues at coordinate 18,672 of JAIXSA010000156.1, forward strand.
GCAACCTCCGTGTTTCAGGCGGGTTTCCGGGCGGGAGAGCAGGCTTGCAGCGCCCGGGCGACGAAGAGGCCGCCGATCAGGGCGGCGAGGAACAGGAAGACGGCCGGGTCGCCGGTGCCGATGGCGGGCAGCGCGCCGCCCGGGCAGAACCCGGCAATGCCCCAGCCGACGCCGAAGGTGGCCGAGCCCAGGACAAGCCGGCGGTCGATGACGCGGGTGTCGGGCAGTTGGAAGCGCGGCTCGAACGCGGGGGCGGGGCGGGCGAGGACCAGGCGGTAGCCGGGGATGGCGACGGCGAGCGCTCCGCCCATGACGAAGGCGAGGCTGGGGTCCCAGGTGCCCGCGAGGTCGAAGAAGTTGAGGACTTTGGCCGGGTTGATCATGCCCGAGATGGCAATGCCGAGGCCGAAGACAAGGCCGATGAGAAGGGCGGTCAGAAGGCGCATGTCAGGCCCCCACCACGTGACGCAGGACAAAGACGGTGGCGAAGGCGGTGGCCATAAAGCAGACCGTCGCGACCATCGACCGGCGCGAGAACCGGGCGTTGCCGCAGACCCCGTGGCCCGAGGTGCAGCCTCCGCCGTAGCTGACGCCGATCCCGACGATCAGGCCGCCGACGACCACGGCAAGGTTGGAAATCGGCAGGTCGATCACGGGCATCTGCCCGGTCGCCATAAGATAAACAAGCGGCCCGGCGGCCATGCCGACGAGTAGGGCCGCACGGAGCCGCCTGTCCGACAGATCGTCCAGCCGAAAGAGGCCGCTCAGGATGCCGGTGGCCCCTAGGATGCGACCGTGAAGTGCCATCAGGAGAACGGCCGCGAGGCCGATCAGGGCGCCTCCCCCCAGTGAGGCCCAGGGGGTGAAAGCTGTTTCCATGTAATCCTCAGATCCTGCAGGTGTTGATCCCCACCAGCCGGTAAAGCGGGCAGAAGCCCATCGCGGCGGTGACCAGCATGATGACACCAACCACGACCGCTGCCCAGACCATCCAGCCCGAGAACCATCCCAGCACGAACGCGCCCAGCAGTGCCAGGATCCCGATCAGCGCGCGCAGCGCCCGGTCGGCGTTTCCAATGTTGTGTCCCATCTCGAAAACTCCTTTGCGTTTCGATGGGCCCACTATGCCACTTCGGAAACCCTGCGTCGGTGACTAGGTCACAGAGCGGGCGAAATGTTCGAGGCCAGTCCGCTGGCTGACGCGGATTTCGCCGCGCGCGGTTTCCACCCAGCCGCGGCGATGGAATTCGGCCAGTGTGCGCGAGATCACTTCACGGGCCGTCCCAAGCTCGACCGCGAGGGCCTGGTGGGTGGCGTGGACCACGCCGTTCTGTTCCAGTTGCAGCAGGCGCTCGGCCAGGCGGACGTCGATGCGCTGGAAGACGATAGCGTCGATCAGCGCGAATAGGTCGGCGATTCGGCGGGAATAGGCGCGGAAGATGATGGTGCGGAACTGGAGCGACCTCCCCGTGAGGTCGTCGAAGGTCTGGCGCGGGATGGCGACAGCCTCGACATCGGTTTCGGCGATGCCTTCTGCGGCGTAATCCTCATCGGCCAGGATGCAGGCGGTGGTCAGGATGCAGCTTTCCCCGGCGTGGACGCGGTAGAGAAAGACCTCGCGCCCGGTGTCTGAGACTTGCTGGACCCTGACGCTGCCCGTCAGGAGGAGAAGCATGTTCTGCGCCCGCTGGCCGGCCTCGAACACGCGGGTTCCTGCTGGCAATCGGACAATGCGGCTGCGGGCGACGAGGTCGGCGGCGATGTCGGCAGGAAGCGCGTCAAGGTCGGGGAAGCGCCGGGTCCAGGACATCTAGGCGCGGATCCGGTGGCTGGCTGGATCGTAGGGCGGGTCCAGCGTAACTTCGGCGGGGGTCTCTTCGCCAGCGATGACCAGGGCATAGCGGCCCTGGGCCACCCAGGCCGGCGTCGCGCCCTTGTCATTCCGGACATAGCCGTAGCCGATTCTTTTGCCGATGGTATAGCCATAGCCGCCCGAGGTGAGGTAGCCCACCGGCTGCCCATCGCGCAGGATCGTCTCGCGCCCGACAAGGACGGCGGTCGGATCAGCGACGGTGAACCCGGCGAAAAGCTTGGGAAGCGGCTGGGTCAGCTTTTCGACAAGCGCCTCGCGTCCCAGAAACGGCAGGCCGGATTTCAGCTTCACCGCCCAGCCGACGCCCGCCTCGAAGGGCGTGTCGTTGGGGGTGATGTCCGACGACCAGGCGCGGTAGCCCTTCTCCAGCCGTAAGGATTCCAGTGCGCGGTAGCCGACGGGTTTAAGCTGCGGGTCGGCTGACATGAGGGCGTCGTAGACGGTGCCAAGCGCGGCGATGGGAACGTGGAGTTCCCAGCCAAGCTCGCCCACATAGGTCACCCGCAAAGCGCGCACGGCGGTGCCCGCGATAGTGATCTCGCGCGCTGACCCGAAGGGCAGGGCGGTGTTCGAGACGTCTGCGGACGTGACGTTTGCCAGGATGTTGCGGGCGCGGGGGCCCATGAGGGAGAGGGTGCCCCAACCCTCGGTCACGTCGGTGAGGGTCGTGCCGGTGGGGGGCAGGTGGTCGGCGATCCAGCCGAAATCATGGGTCCGGAAGCCGGTGCCGGTGACAATGTAGAAATGGTCGTCGGCCAGGCGCGCAACGGTCAGGTCGGCTTCGATGCCCCCGCGAGAGTTGAGAAGCTGGGTGTAGGTCAGGCGGCCCACGTCACGCGCGACCCGGTTGGCGCAGATGGCTTCGAGGGCTTCCGCGGCCTTGGGGCCGGTCAGTTCGTACTTGGCGAAGGACGACTGGTCGAAGACCCCGGCATGGGCGCGGACGTGACAGTGCTCGGACCCCACGGCGTCAAACCAGTTCTGGCGGCCCATCGAGTAGATGTCCTTTGGTTCCATGCCTTTGGGCGCGAACCAGTTCGGACGTTCCCAGCCGAGTTTCGACCCGAAGACCGCGCCTGCGGCCTTCAACCGGTCGTAAAGCGGCGAGACGATGCGGGGGCGGCCGGAGGTGTACTCCTCATGTGGGAAAGCGACGGTGTAGTGCTTCCCGTAGGCCTCCAAGGTGCGCTCGGCCACCCAATCGCGGTCACGGTGGAGGGTGGAGAAGCGGCGGATGTCGACGGCCCAAAGGTCGAGCGGTGCCTCGCCGTTCATCACCCAGTCGGCGAGGACCCAGCCCGCCCCGCCGCCCGAAGCGATCCCGAAGGCGTTGAAGCCCGCGCCGACATACATGTTGGCGCATTCCGGGGCAGGGCCGAGGATGAAGTTCCCGTCTGGGGTAAAGCTTTCCGCGCCGTTGATCATCTGCTTGACGCCGACATCGGCGAGGGCCGGGACACGCGCGATGGCCTGTTCCAAGTGCTGGCCGAAGTGGTCGTAGTCGTCGTCGAAGAGGCGGAACTCCCAGTTCTCCGGGATGTCGCCGGTTACCCAGCCTTGCGGGTTCGGCTCATAGCCGCCCATGACCAGGCCGCCGACCTCCTCCTTGAAGTAGGTGCGGCGGTCGGGGTCGCGGAGGGTGGCGGCCTCGGGGGAAAGGCCGGGGATCTTCTCGGTCACGATGTACTGGTGCTTGACCGGGTGAAGGGGCACAGCAACGCCCGCCATCGCGCCAATCTGCCGGGCCCACATGCCGCCGCAGTTGACGACCTTGTCGCAGGCGATGACGCCCTGGTCGGTCTCGACATGGGTGATACGACGGCCGTCCATGCGGAAGCCGGTCACCTTGACGCCCTCGTGGATCTTCGCTCCATGCATCCGCGCGCCCTTGGCAAGGGACTGCGTGATGTCCGAGGGGCTGGCCTGCCCGTCCGTGGGCAGCCAGGACGCGCCGATCAGGTCGGCGACGTCCATCAGCGGCCACATCCGCTTCACCTCGTCGGGGCCAATGAGGTCCATCTCCATCCCGAAGCTGCGGGCGGTGGTGGCCAGCCGCTTGAACTCCGTCCAGCGGTCGGGTGTGGTGGCCAGGCGCAGGCAGCCCGTCATCTTCCAGCCGGTATCCAGACCCGTCTCGGCGGCGAGGCCCTTGTAAAGGTCCACCGAATACTTGAGCACCTTGGTGATCGAGGCCGAGGACCGCAACTGCCCCACCAGCCCCGCCGCGTGCCAGGTGGAGCCCGAGGTGACCTTGCCCTGTTCGAGAAGGATCACGTCGGCCTTGTGGTCGCGGGCCAGGTGATAGGCTGTCGAGCAGCCAATGATCCCGCCGCCTATGACGATGATCTGGGCCTGGGCAGGTAGGGTCATGTCGGGCATCCCTTAGTGGCGACCGGCCATCAGGAGGGACCTGCCCTCTAAGCCGCGACGGCAGGTTAGTGCGGGCTTTGCCGGAACAGAAGCCTTTCTGGCTGTCTTGCCCCCCACCTTTCCGCTTGCCGCCGCCCCGGCACCCCGATAAACGGGCAGGCGGAGACGTGGCCGAGTGGTCGAAGGCACGCCCCTGCTAAGGGCGCAGACCCGAAAGGGTCTCGAGGGTTCGAATCCCTTCGTCTCCGCCATACTTGTCTGATGTTTTGTGGTCCTTCCCTTCCAGTGGAAATTGACCCCAAGTAACCGCGGGTTGCGGCGGTTTCCCTTCAGGAAAGACGCGTCCCGCGCCCTCCAGTCCCTGCACACCCGTCTCGCGTCTCTGGGGGCCGTGCGTCCTGTTTGGTTTGCTCGCCCTGTCCGGAACTTCAAGACGCACCCGGTGAGCATCCACCTTGCGGTGAGGGGTTCTTTCAGAGGAACTTTGGTTACCGCGCGGCAGGGCACCCGGCTAAGCTTCCGGACTGACCAAACGCTCCCCTTTCCGACACTTCGAGACGAGCCCCAAGAACATCCTCCTGGCGGTGACACGTTGCAGAAGTTCGCGTCAGTGCATTCCTCGGTCCACAACCACTTTCCAACGGAGCGCCATTTCAAAGATCGCGTCACCTCCAAGCAGACGCCAGCCGCACTCTCGCCGAGTGGCGCGGCCTTGTCGCTGCCTGATCATTGCGTGGGTAGGGGTAACGGAGACCGGTTCGCATTCGTCTGACATCACCTCCATGATGCCTTGCGCATTAGTCTCCATGATCACCTGCAGCACTGTCTTGGTAGTGCCGCGCAGAAAGTAGCCGTTATCGTGCTTGGCCAGTAGCACGAAAAAGTCCATGTTCGGGTTGGGCATCGGGGTCTCAATGGGGTCCTTGCTTGAAGTCGCCAAACTCCACCGTGAACAAGCACATCGATGACCACCATGGATGATGACATTTAACCAGATCTTTGAACGCCAACTTAAGTACAACCTAGATCGGCGCTTTTCACCCGAGGGAAAAACATGCCAGTTGTTCAAGACAGCAGTGTGCGAGCGTTTCAGACCTTTGCGACCATCTTTCATTCAATCGCGCTCGTCCTTCTTATTTACGCAGCACTGCAAATGACCGATGGGCGGCTGATCTACACGCTCGATGACCCCTACATTCATTTGGCGGTTGCTGAGTCGATCGTTGATGCCGGGTAAGGCATCAACTCAAACGAGTTTGCCTCACCGTCGTCATCGATCCTGTTTCCCTTCTTGCTTGCGCTTGGCCTTCGCTTGGGGCTTGGGTCGGGCGAGCTATTGCCGCTGGTTCTGTCCGTTCCATTTTCCCTTGTAGGGACATGGATGCTGGCTGGATTCATATGGCGCAGGATTGGCTGGGGAAAAGGACTTGTTACCGTGTCATCTGCCATCATCTTGGCACCTGCAATCGTCCTATCTACAAATGCCATTGCCCTGCCATTGACGGGGATGGAGCATTCAATCCACGTCTTTGCGACAATCCTTGCGTTGACGAGCCTCTACAACTTATCACTGAATCCGTCTAGCCGATCGTCACTGGCTCTTGTGATCCTCGGGACTCTGATTTGCGCAACGATCAGGTTCGAAGGCCTATCGCTCGTCGTTGCCATCATAGCTGCGCTATATGCCTTGGGCCTTCGTTGGCAGGCGCTTACGACTGCGGTGGTCGTTCTGTGCATTCTTGGCAGCTACGCCCTCATGATGAAGTCACTTGGCCTGCCGGTCTTTCCCAGTTCTGTCATGACCAAGTCTGACATTGCGGCGCAGGCAGGCGATGGCAATGCATTTGGGATCATTCGTGGCCTTTTATCCAATATCTGGAATGCCTTGAACACCCGGTGGGGACCCTTGATCGCGATCGCATCAGTGATCCTTCTAGCCGCATCCTTCTCTCATGTGGATAGAATTCAACGACTGAGAGTATTCATCCTGACGGTTGTGTTCATCCTTTGCTCGCACCTCATAGCCGGACAGTATGGCTGGTTCGGTCGATATGAAGTATATGTCATTGTTGCCATGTTGCTGGGTCTTTTCTCACTTGCACCGTTGCTTCCGGCAACGGCAGCGGCCCTACCAGTGGCCTCGCTTCTATTGCTGATCATTGGAGCGCCTTATGCTTGGACTACCTTCAAGAGCCCTGCGGCCTCTGCCAACATCTACCAGCAGCACTATCAGATGCACCGCTTTGTCCAGGAGTACTTTCCGGACCGCGTGGCGGTTAATGATCTTGGCTATGTATCATTCGGAAACGACAACTATGTGCTCGACCTTTGGGGGCTAGGTTCGGAGGAGGCGCGACGGCTGAGCTCGAACAACAGGTGGACACCTGATCTGCTGGACCAGATTACTCAAAGACACGACATCGCCTACGCAATGATTTACGAGGACTGGTTTGAGGAAACGCCTGCGGATTGGTGCAGGATAGCCGAATTGATTACGACACAGGTCACCAGTGACCGCAACACTGTAGCGTTCTATTTGATCCAGTTGGACCGCCAGGAAGAAATGCTTGAAGCATTGACTGCGTTCGCAGCAGACCTTCCTTCGGGGGCAAGGATTGAAATCCTTGATTGTCAGCATGACCGGTGAAGTTGTCGTGGTAGTTGGGGCATCCCGTGCTGCAGGCATCGGTGCAGCGGTCGCTACGTTTGGACGCGTTTTCCAGTCATCATGCGGATGAAGTGGACCGACCGTTCGGTGTTGTCAGAGCAACCCGGTTTGAGGGGACCAAGGTGCCGGCTGACGTTCAGCATGATCACCTGAGCCGAGCGCCGCCGCTTTCTGGCGCGGAAATCAAGTTCATCAGATGACGGGGGCGCTCAAGACGTAGGTCTTGCACGGAATGACAGTCTGCGGCCTTTCGCGGTGAAAGAACCTGTCATTTGCGAAAGATCGCGACAAGGTCGCTGGTGTCTTCTGCAGGGCTGCTCAGTTCCAGATGGCCCTCGATGTGGCGCAGGTGCTTTACCATCAGGCGCGATGCAGTCTCACTGTCACGACTGCGGAAGGCAGCGAAGATCTCGTCATGGTCCTCGTCGCGGCAGTTCGAAACCCCTGGGCTGCCAAAGATGCCGATGATGAGAGATGTTCGGGTCACCAGTTCCTTGACCATGCGCAACGTCACTGCGTTGTCCGCGATTTCGGCCAGAAGCACATGGAACTGGCCGGAAAGCCGAATGGCATCGCGGCGCTTGCTGCTGGTGTGCGCCTCATGTTCAAGCTGGAGATGGCGTTCCAGCATCAGCAGGTCATCATCCGTGGCGCGTTCAGCGGCAAGGCGTGCCACATTCGGTTCGATCATCAGGCGGGCCTCGAACACCTCGCGCGCCTGCTCGGCGGAGGGTGAGGCGACAAAAGCCCCGCGGTTCGGAAGAAGGTCTACTACCTCACGGCTGGCCAATAGCAGCAGGCTTTGACGGATACGCATCCGCCCAACGCCGAAAGCCTCGCACAGCGCGGCTTCAGAAAGCTTGGTGCCCGGCGGGAGACGCTGGTCGATGATCGCCTCGAAGATTCGACCGACGATCTCCTCCTCGCCCAGTTCCTCGTCTTGGATCTCCTGTTCGGCCGGGTTGGCGAGGCTGTTCATGACTGGTGTCCATTCTGAAAGCGGCTTGCTTGCACGCTACAGGGGATCAACCTCGACCATCAAGGGGCGCATCGTGGACGAGCTGTCAAATTTTTGTTGACAATCGTGTCAGCAGGCATGTCAATCGCCTTGTCGCGGACTCGAATTCCGCAGACTCACAACAGGGAGCAAAAGAATGAAGAGACGCGTTTTCCTTGCATCCTCGGGCCTGTCCCTTGTCCTTGCCGTGGCGGCAAGCACGGCAGCCTGGGCCGAGAATGCCACGCTGAAGATCGGCTTTGTCGGCGTCACCTCAGGCCCGGCTGCGGCCTGGGGGATTTCCAACCAACGGTCGATGGAGACCCGGGCAGCCTGGCTGAACGAGCTGGGCGGGGTCAAGATCGGCGACACGACCTACAACATCGAGATCGTCCCCTTCGATGACCAGAAGGACCCCAAGCGCGCCATCGCGGGCATGGAAAAGATGGCGCAGGACGGCATCCACTACGTCGTCGGTCCAAACGTCGATGACGGCGCCGCCGCGGTCCGTCCGGTGGCCGAGCAGAACGGGATCATGTACTTCCCCTATGCCTTCCCGAAAGAGCTGTATACCGCACCGGCATCGAACGCGATCCTGGGCATGGTGGCCAACTACCAGTCGGGCCCGGCAATCTACAAATACCTGATGGAAGAGAAGGGCGTGAAGAAGGTTGCCTTCATCGCCGGCAACGAATCCGACCCGCTGTCGCAGCGCGATTCCGGTTCCGCCGCCGCCAAGGCGTTGGGGCTTGAGGTCGTGTCGGATACCGTGACCTACCAGATGGATACCACGGACTTCACCCCTGTCCTTCTTCCCGTGATCCAGACCGCGCCGGACCTTCTGGTCCTGTCGGGTGTCTCGCCTGCCAACGCGCCGCAGCTGATCCGCTCGGCCCGGGAACTGGGCTACACGGGCCTGATTTCCACCGAGACCGCACAGGATGCGGCGGTTCTGGCGGAAGGCGCAGGCGAACTGGCGAATGGCTTCATCTCGGTCGGCGGGGCCTCGACGCCCGAGCTTGCCAGCGATGCGATGAAGGAATTCGTCACCCGCTACACCGCGATGTTCGGCGAATACAATGACGAGTCGAACACCAAGGTCTATGCGCTGGAATACATCATCGAAACGCTGAAGGCGAACCCTGCGGCGATCGACAATGTGGACGAGTTCAAGAAGACGATGGACACGTTCAGCGCGCCGAACCCCTTCATGGTTGGCGATGCGAAGCTGACCTATGTCGGCACCACGTCCTTCGGCCAGAAGCGCCAGGTTTCAGTTCCGCTGGTGGTGAACGAGTTCAAGGACGGCAAGTTCGAGACGCTGTTCGTCGCTCAGGTCGACTGACGCCCTCTTCCCGGCGTAAACTGGGGCCGCCGTCGCGGCGGCCCAACTTTCCTGAAAACCGGAGGGACCGGCATGGAGCAGATCCTTGCAAACGGGCTGTACCTTGGCGCGCAGTACGCTCTGATCGCGCTTGGGCTTACCCTGATCTTCTCGCTGATGAACGTACTGAATTTTGCTCATGGGCAGATGTATGTCTTCGGTGGGTTTGTGACGTATACCGTCGTCGCCCAGTTGGGCCTTCCTTTCATCGTGGGGCTTTTCGCTTCGGCCGTGGTGCTGGCGGTGATGGGTGCGCTGATCGAGAAGTTCCTGTTCCGGCCTGTCATCCGGAAGTCGAAGCGCGACGAATCCACAATGCTGCTGGCCGCAGGGATCGCCTTTTTCCTGGACGCAGTAATCCTGCTGCTGTTCGGCGAAAAGCAGCGCGGCGTGCCAAAGGTGGTGGACGGCGTCCTGAACTGGGACATGCGTATCATCATGCCCTATGACCGCATCCTGATCGCGGTCCTCGCCATCGCGCTGATCGTGGGTTTCATCCTCTTCATGCAATATTCCCGAACCGGCCGCGCCATGCGCGCGCTGGCGCAGGACCGGGTCGCCGCACAGCTGATGGGCGTGGACGTCGACCGTTATTCGATGATCGGCTTTGCTCTGGGGGCCATGCTGGCGGGCCTCGTCGGCGGGCTTCTGGTCACGATAACCGGCATCAATCTTGGCATGGGCGGCCCGACATCGGTCAAGGCGTTCCTCATGATCATGATCGGCGGGGCCGGGGTGATCTCGGGCGCCATCGCCGGCGGGTTCATCCTGGGGATGATGGAGTCCGTCGGGCTGACCCTTCTCGCCTCTTACGGAGACGTCACCTACCTGGTGATCTTCGTCACCCTCATGATCTTCCTCGCCATCCGGCCGCAGGGCCTGATGGGCAAGCCGTGGGGTTGAGGCCATGACCGATCAAACGCAATCCGTTGCCGGAGGACGCTCGATGTCGATGCCCCGCCTTGCTGGAGTCCTGGCATTCCTGCTGGGGGTCTTCGTCCTGGTTCCCCTCGTCATCGGAATGACGGGCCGGTGGGACTTCTACTACACTCTTACGTCCGTGGCCCTTCTTTCGGTGGCGGCTGCCGGGGTCTGGCTGACCTTCTACATCGGGCGGATCAACATCGGCCAAGGCGCCTATGCACTCATGGGGGGCTATGTCTCGGCCGTCCTGATGACGCAGTACGGGGTCAGCTTCTGGCTGACGCTGCCGCTTGCTGGCATCTTCTGCGCCGCCATTTCGGTGCTGATCGGCCTGCCCATCCTGCGACTGCGCGGCGTCTACTTCGCCATGGTCACACTGGTACTGACCGAGGTTGCCCGCCTGACCGCCCTGGCGCTGCCCATCACCAACGGTGCGAAGGGTATCACCTCGATCCCGCTGCCGGGGGAACTGTCGGTCTTCGGCATGACGATCATCCCGGACTTCGCGACGCTGGAAAACCCCAAGCTGGCCTTCTACCTGATGGCTGCTTTGCTCATGACGCTGACCTACCTGATCCTCTGGCGCATCGTGAATTCGCGGCTGGGCCACCTCTGCCGGTCGCTGCAGCAGAACGAGGAACTGTCGGCCTCGATCGGCGTCAACACGGCGATGCTGCGGGTCTTGGCCTATGCCATCTCGTCCTTCTTCGGCGGCCTGGCTGGCGCGATCTTCGTCGCCATCTCGCAGTCGATCTATCCGTCATCCTTCGTGGTGCAGGATAGCGTGAACTTCATGCTCTACTGCTTCCTCGGCGGGCTCGGCTACGTCTTCGGGCCGATGCTGGGGACGCTGCTCCTCTACTTCGGCTGGGACCTTCTCTCCATCGCCAAGGAATACCAGCTCCTCATCTACTCCGGCGCCTTGATCGCCCTGATGCTGGTGCTGCCGAACGGGGTTCTCAGCCTGTTGGACAAGAAAGGCGGCCGCAAATGAACGCCATCCTGCAAGTGAAGGGCGTCACCAAGCGCTATGGCGGGCTGACGGCCAACAATGACATCACCTTCGACGTCGCCCCGCAGGAGATCCTGTCGGTGATCGGGCCGAATGGGGCGGGGAAGTCCACCCTGTTCAAGCAGATCGCCGGGTTCGTCACGCCGACGACGGGTGAGGTGATCTACAAGGGGACCAGGATCTCTGGCCTGCCGCCGCACAAGGTGGCGCGGATGGGGGTGGTGCGGACCTTCCAGGAGACGACGATCTTCAAGTCGATGACGGTGCGGGAAAACGTCATTGTGTCGCATCACCTGCGGTCGAAGGCCTCGCTGCTTGGGTTCTTCTTCGGCTCGGCCCAGGCCAAGGCGGACGAGGCGGAATTCGGCAAGTCGGCGGATGACATCATCGACTTCCTCGGGCTTCAGGCAATCCGGAACGAGATGGCGTCGAACCTGCCACAGGGCCATCTGCGCGCCCTGGGGATGGCCATTGGTCTGGCAACACATCCCGAGATCATCCTTTTGGACGAACCCTTTGCCGGGATGAACCACGACGAGACGATGCGGATGGTAGCCCTTGTGCGCCGCCTGCGCGACGAACGGGGGCTGACGGTCCTCCTCGTCGAACACGACATGCCGGCGGTGATGAAGATTTCCGACCGGATCGTCTGCATCAACTTCGGCGAGAAGATCGCCGAAGGCACGCCTGCCGAAATCCAGGCCAACCCCCGCGTGATCGAGGCCTATCTGGGCAGCGAAGACGCTGCGATCGGGATGTAAGAGATGACCCAGACAGCGACCAAGCTTGAACCGGCGAAAAAGATGCTCAGCTTCGACAATGTCGAGCTGTATTATGACCACGTCTATGCGCTGAAGGGCGTCTCCATCGACCTGATGGAGGGCGAAACCGTCGCCCTGATCGGCGCGAACGGGGCGGGGAAATCCTCGATCCTGCGCGCTATCACAGGCCTTCGGAAGATCAAGTCCGGCTCCATCAGCTACCTTGGCGACCGGATCGACGGGCGCCCGGCGGCCGAGATCGTCAAGCGCGGGATCGCCATGGTGCCGGAAGGCCGCCGCGTCTTCCCGCTGATGAGCGTGAAGGACAACCTGCTCATGGGCGCCTTCACCCGCACCGACAAGCAGGGGATCGAACAGACGCTGGAAAGCGTCCTGTCCCGCTTCCCCCGCCTCAAGGAACGCTTTCACCAGCAGGCCAGCACGCTGTCGGGCGGCGAGCAGCAGATGATGGTGATCGGCCGCGCGCTGATGGCCAAGCCGAAGCTTCTCCTCCTTGACGAGCCCTCCCTTGGGATCGCGCCGAAGCTGGTGCAGGACATTGCCCGCGCCATCGTGGCGATCAGCCGGGACGAGGGCGTCAGCGTCCTTCTCGTCGAACAGAACAGCCGCATGGCGCTGTCGATCTCGAACCGCGCCTATGCGCTGTCCACAGGTCAGGTTGTGTTGTCCGGTATTTCGAAGGACCTGATGCACGACGACCGAATAAAGGCTGCCTATCTGGGCGGAGAGCTTTGAAATGCGCCTTCTGGTTATAAACCCGAACTCTACAGCTTCGATGACCCAGAAGATCGGCCTCGCAGCACAGGGCGCGGCAAGTGCAGGGACCGAGGTCATCGCAGTGAATCCCCTGGGCGGGCCTGTATCGATCGAGGGCTATTATGACGAGGCGCTGTCCGTCCCTGGCCTTCTTCACCTTATCCAGACCACACCGGGCTTCGACGCCGTCATCATCGCCTGCTTCGATGACACCGGTCTCGACGCCGCGCGTTGCCTGACCGACAAGCCGGTGATCGGGATCGGCGAGGCGGCCTATCATTTCGCCTCGATGATCGCGAACAAGTTCTCGGTCGTCACGACGCTGGCCCGCTCCGTCCCTGCGCTGGAGCACAACCTTCACAAGTATGGCCTCGACGCTCGCTGTGCGCGGGTCCGGTCGTCGGAGGTGGCGGTGCTGGAGTTGGAGCATCCGGGATCGGACGCCTGCAACCGGATCAGCGCCGAAATCAGCCGGGCAATGCAAGAGGACCGGGCCGAGGCGATCGTTCTCGGCTGCGCCGGAATGGCCGACTTGGCTGGCCGGTTGGCCGTTGAACATGGCTTGCCAGTGCTGGATGGTGTCACTTGTGCCGTTCGACTTGCCGAGGCAATGGTGGGACTTGGGCTTCGGACATCCAGACTTGGCGGATATGCCCCGTCTCCGCCACACAAACTGCGCGCCACGGCGTGAGGTCTTGCCTTAGGTTCAGCTTCTTCAGGGCTTGCCTAGGGCTCCAGACTTGATCGTCAAAGCCAGTGCATGACGGCAGCGGCTGTGTCGGCGGCAGACAGGAAGGTCTTGGCTCATCTGCGGGTAGCGGGTTCCGACCCTGCGCCAGCCCTTCAGTCGCCCGAACATGAGTTCGATGCGGTTGCGGCGATAGCACCAAGGTGGGACTGCAAGGTTCCTGTCTACTCCCGAAAGCGAACTAGCGGGAGTATGCAGAGCACATTACTCAATGCTTTCGATGAATTGTCTTGCGTGCAACTCGAACTCCTCACTGAAAATACTTCTTGAGAATCTTGCCTTTTCGTGTGTGGCATCGGGATTCAATTGACCAGAAATCCCCAAAAAATCCTCAAGTCCTGCAAGCTCGCCAAGTGGATCAGACAGCAGTTTATCATAAGAAATCAACATGGCGCGGTGCTTCAACTTATGAAGCAAGACATCTGAAATCCTTCGATAGCTTTTCAAATGCTGCGTTATTGATTTCAGACTGTACGCATAGAAGTTCTTACTTCTGTACTTCTTGAGATAAATCTCGGCGCCAGTATCGAAATCATCCCGATCCATGAAAATAAACTTCGCCTGTGGGAACAAATCCGATATCAGATGCACTTTCGAAATCGCGTATGGCGACGTAAAACTAATCCCTTTAAGCTGTCTTTCCCTATAGTCGGAATTGGACAGATATGAGATATCCGATATGTCAAGCGCTGGCAGTTGATCCGACAAACTGCATGAGTGAAGTTCGTTGATCCTATCTCCAAGTCTGCAAGCCTCATGCGCGCGTTCCAGGTCAAAATACTTTGCAACAAGTCGGTCGCATGTGGTCTTTCCAGACCGTGATGGACCAAGGATAAAGATGAGTCTTGGACTATCCTCTGTCTCGCGCTTTGGGCAGGGATTCCAAGCTTCGACAGCCGTCAATGTCGCGGCCAATGCCTGCTCTTCCTCAGCCAACTTGAGGTCGTAGTCCGGAATACATTTGAGATACAGATCATTTGCAGTCTTTAGGTTCGAGAAGGATGCGCGTAGGTTATTCTTATGTTTCTCCAGGTGCGCCAGCAGAAAATAGTCATCCGCAGTCACTGGCAAAGATAACCGTTCGGACGCTGCGTGTTCTAGGTCACTAAGGAGCTTCTCATTTGCCAAGCCGGGCGGCAATGATGCAATCATTCCTTGAATCTTTGGATTCTTCGGATCGTGCGAGAAAGCGGCGATCAACTCCTCGATCGCATCGGAGATCAAATCCGCTTCAGCCAGAGAGTTGACGAGATTCAATCTGATGCTTGTTGCGTGTGGGGCGTATCGTAGTGCTTTCCTGAAGAATGGAACGGATAATTTGAACATCCCGCGCTCGGAATATAGAACCCCCAGAAAGTTATTGAAGAAGTCATCAGACGGGTGCTTGATCAAGGCGAAGCGACAAAGCTGGAACGCATCATCCAAGCGACGGGCATTGAGCAAATAGTCAAGGGCCTCGCGCAGAAGGCTTTTGTCCTTTCCATCAATTAACGCTGCCTCTACATATGCTATTCCTGCAACGGTCCTGTGTTTTCTGGCGGCGGCAATTCTTGCCAGTTCAAGCCAGTCATTCTTGTTGGCTGGGTTGAGCGTAACCTTGGATATTGCAGGTTCAATTGCGCCGCTCCACGGATGGGCCGCAGGCTTTGGGTGGGCGTTGAGAAGGGAAAAGCCGTCTTTAGCTCTCTTGGGCAGCTTGGATAATCTGAAATTCTCCAGCTGAGCCTTTGGGTACTTTTCAGCAAGCGAAGCAAGAACACAAAGCGCCTGTTCAAGGTTGCCTTGATGGAAGTAGTTTGTGGCGATCTTGCTTATCTCTTGTCGTTTCACTTATGCTTCCCCATGGCCTTTCTGCCGAGATTCCCCAGTTGGCAATAGGTTTTATGTGGAATGAAACGTGCGGTATCCTGTGCTGCAGGCATCTGCGCATAGGCCGCTGAGATTGGAAGCGTTATCCAGTCCTGATGCGAATGCGGTTTCCCTGACCGTTTTGCTCTGACCGTGAAACGCATCGCCGAATGCCGATGGCAGATGCCGTCAGACGCCGCCGCTGCGGTGGTTCAGCATGGCGGCCTCAAGTGCTTGGGTCAGGCGCGAGGGGGTCAAAGGAAGACGCAAAGTGCTATCGCAGATGGCACGGCGATGATGGCCGAAGTCATCCGATGCGACGTTTGCGGTCGCCATGACGACAAATGTGCACGGGCTTGCGCGGCGAAAGCGCATCAACCGGTCAACGCCCATCTCGAGGTCCGCATAGCGGTCGATGTTGACCAAGATCCCATCGTATCGCAGCGCCCCAGGCTTGCCGAGGCCAATCGGGTAAACGCTTTCCGACCCTGCGACATTTCGGGCACCAAGACCTTTGGCTGTTTCGCCGATCTGAATTCCATCGTCCCGGGAGAAGCCGAGATGCAGAACCGCGAGACCGGCCAAGGGAGTCGAACACACAGGCGCGCTGTTCAAAATTGTTCCGACCGGCGGGAGCGTGGTGCGGCGGAAGAGCGGGGTCGCAGGCGTGGGGTCTATCAAACGGGTTAGGGTCAACATTTGTTTCTCCAAGACGATCACGAAAGTATTCGGATCAGCTGCGACTCGACGTCGGCAGGATCGGAAACCGAGATGACTGGGCCAAACGGCCACCGTCTTCTGATTTTGTCGAACTGAAGGCGGTTCTCCTGACGGTCAAGAAAACCCTTCAGAACGACCACCACGGGCACATTGTGGGCATTCAGAAAATTTGCGCCGGACAGAACTTCACAGCCCAGCGACTGCAGCATTGCGCGCACTTCAAGCGCCTCACCGGCATCTCCTGCCAGTAGAATGACGTCACAATCGTAGGCATCGAAGCCGAATTTCGCTGCGGCGCGGGCGCTTACTGCATGGGCATGAGCCGAACTGTGCGCAAGGAAGACACACCCGCGGTCGAGTGGCATCACAACAATCCTAGGGCGTAGAAGATCCCGATCCAGCCTGCTAGACCAATCACGGCAGCAGGCAGGATCCACCAACCGCCAGGCATACGATCATGTTCTTCAAAATTATCGAGGGCGGACGCCGCTGCCTTACCACTGGCATGTGTCATCTATTTCACCGAAGAAGAGGGTTGCTTTTTACCCTTTCTTCATAGCCGCCAGTGCCGCCCCTCGTGATATATCGTTCTGCCAATTCGGGACGTCGCGGCTTATCGTGCGTCACGGGAGTGATCTAAGGGGGATTATGGGGCGCGATGGATATAGAAATATATCTTTAGTGAGTCGGAACGCTCGTTTTCGACTTTCTCTCCAGAAGCAGCCCCCAGTCACGTGAAGTATCTGCGACTGTCTGTCGCCAGATCACAAGGAAAGCCGGACTGGGGCCTTGTTTTGTGGACCTGGAAACCGTTTCCCCCTCGAGAGACAACTCTCGCAGTCTTCCTGCCCCCAGCATGCCGGCCGAGCCGGCTACCTTGTGAAACTTGGCCGACAACCCGTCGTCCAGATTGCCGGAGTCCAGCTGTTCCTCAAGGTCTTCAATCTCGTCGAAAAAGGCCTTCAGAAGCGCCTCGATTATCGCCCTTGGAAGCGTGTCCAGCAGGTCCTGGGCGGCGCGGCGATCAATGACGGGCGGCAGATCACCTGGTGACGTTGGGGCGTGGTGCAGGGCTCCCGTGAGCCAACTGCGCAGCTCTTCAAGGCGCAGAGGCTTGAGCAGGAAGCCATCAAAGTCTGAACCGGCCTTGTCGACGACCTGCCGTGCAAGCACATTTGCAGTCAATGCCACGATGACCGCCCACTTCGAGGTGCCTTCCCGCCGAATTTCAGCGGCCGCGGCGAAGCCATCCATGTTCGGCATCGAGAGGTCCATGAGGATGAGGTCATAACTGAAAGCCTGTGCCATCTTCACCGCTTCGATACCGGATTCGGCGACATCGGCCTTGAGACCGAGAGAGGAGAACATCTGCTGGATCAGTGTGCGGTTCACATGGGAGTCGTCCACGACCAGAACTTTCAGGTGCGATGGAAGCTCGCCGAAAACGGGAAGAGCTTGGGGTTCGGTCATCGTGGTTTGTTCAACCGCCGGGGCGGGAAAGCTGAACCAGAAGGTACTGCCCTTTCCAACGACGCTTTCCAGACCATGTTGCCCCGACATTGCCTGGACGGCCTCGACGAAGAGACCGAGGCCCAATCCTGCCCCCTTGCCTGCGGCATTGGACACTGGGTTGCGAGTGTAGTGGTCGCGGAAGATCACCTGCTGCAATTCCGATGGGATGCCGGGTCCGGTGTCTGCTACTTCCACCCGCAGCACATCGTCTATCCGGCTGAGCCGGAGCTTGATCGTTCCGTCCCTGGTGAACTTGACCGCATTGGCCAGCAGGTTTGCGACCGCGTGCCAGAAACATGCGCGCAGTCCCAGGATGGGACTATCGGCGCCCGGTCCGATTTCGACGGCAAGCCTCGTACCCGCGTTCAAGGCCGTCGGTCCGTTCATTTCGGCCAGGGCGGCAAGGATCTTGCTTGGCATGAACACGCCGGGTTCGGCAGCATCCATTTCGTGCTCTGCCCGGCCGTTTTCCAGTACGGCGTCTGCTTCCTGCAGGGCAATCCGGGCCGCGTCCATCGCGATGGCGTGAAGATCGGCCAGTGCCGCAGCCTCGGGCCGTTGCCGCGCAAGGTCCAGCGAGGCCATGATCGCATGCAAAGGCGAGCGGATTTCGTGGCTCATCACGGCCAGAAAGCGTTGATAGCGCGCCGCTTCGGTTTCAGCCAGGCGCCGTTCCCTGCGCAGCGCCCGCAAGGCGCGCTGCGTTTCGGAGATGTCTCGCACGAAGAGAGCGGTCGTGGTGTCTCCGCTCTCGGCCATCATCGGAATTCGGGTAACCTCGGCAGCGACGAGTCCGCGGTCAGCGCGACGGATGATGTCCCGGAACGTGCCCGACCGACCACGCTGTTCGCCGCATTCCAAGGTATGCGCGCTGCCCTTGCGGGCCCGGCGCTGGAGACCCGGAAAGTAGTAGTCCAGTGTATGCGGGCCTGGCCCCTGGCTTTCGTTTTCGCCAAGCAGTGTGGCAGCCGCCGTGTTCTGCCAAACGATCGCACGATTGCTGTCGGTGATCAGGATTGCGTCGGGCTTGGCATTGAAGACGCGGTATAGGTTCTCGCTCAGCCGCCGTTCAGCCGCCGCCCGGAGGCCGACTTGGCGGTATAGGACCAGGACCACCAGGCTGATCGCCCCCATCACGACGACCATTGTCACGCTCTGAACCAGAAGCGTCCTTTGTTCAGCGATGTGGTTCAGACGCCGCTCGGTTGCCTGGCTGGAAAGGTTGGTCAAGGTCGTGACGCTAAGTTCGCGCACATCCGTCGCGATATCGGCCATGCTAGCTTCAAGGACGTCAAGCCAGATCTCTCCGCCGGGCGTCCCTGACCGGTCCATCATCGCGGCTAGGGCATTCCTGCGGTGGTTGAGCCTGTCCAGAATCTGCAGGCTCTTGTCCCAGCGATCCGAATCCTCTGACCAGCCCTTGATCCTGTTGGAGACGGTTCCCACCCGGGAATAGAAGATATCGAACCGATCCAGGACGTCTTGGGGCAGTTTCAGAAGCATTACGCCAGAAACGGAATCCGACCCCACGGACCCAAGCCTACTGACTGCCAATGCCAACTTGAGATAATCTACCTCGAGTTGCGCAATCACCCACGTCTGGTCATCGGTCACGTCCAGGCGGGCGGTCTGCATGTGTTCGCTCATCTGGACTGCCCGGGTAACAAGAATGGGTAGCATCAACAGGATGATCACGATCACCACAGAAAGCAGGATGCGAGGATGGGCCACGTAGCGGATCGGGCCCGTCTGCTCGTTCAGCCGGTACATCTCCACAGATCAATCCTTGCTGTACGCGAGGCTGACAAGTTGCCAGATGCTGGCAGCAAAGACGTTCTCGGAGCGGTAGTCTGCCGAGGAATCATAGGGATAGATGATCCACAACGGCCCGAGTTCACGCTTGTCGAAGGGTTCTCCGTCGATCCGGACGGCAATGATCGGATAATCGGGGCCTATGAGATCGGGCGTTATCGTCACCATGTAGTCGTTTGCAGCCGTCGCCTGGACCGGTACGCCCGACAGCCCGGCCAGGGCCAATACCTCGCTAAGTCGCGGCCCGCTGTAGCGCGCTGATCCCTCGGTCCAGTTAGTGGCGGTCTCGAACTCGACCTGCGGCAAGGCCTCAAGCTCCTCTCGCGTCAGTTCGACGGCGGGACCGTCCTTCGGCTGAAGCTCGAGAAGGATTTCCGACGGGTCCTGCGCCAAAGCCGCAAATGGTGCCGAGACGAACAACACAAAGGTTGCCATACTGAGCGTAAGGCGCGGCATTACAATCACAGATTGCATTTCGTTATCCTGAAAGTTGCATCAAATAGGCACCATATATCGACCATCTGGGCAAATCATGATATCTTTAGACATATTGGATGTCGCACGATGAGCTTACGCACACACGATTTCGTTGTTACCTCGCATTATGCTTGCGAATCATCGCGTACTGCAGCTGCGGGAAGACCCAGTCGGCGGGTGTGCGCACTAAAGAAAGGTTAGACGACCGGTGCAGAAAGAGACTGCCGCCATAAGCGTGCTGCTCGTCGACGATCACAGTCTGATTGTCGAGCTTGTGAAGACCTTCCTCACGGCCGATGGCGGGTTTTCCGTGACCGTTTGCGGAGATCTGGCAGGTGCACTTTCCCTGATCGAGGAGTCCGGCGGTTTCGATGTCGTGCTGCTGGATGTCGTTCTGCCCGGACTCACCGGGATCACTGACGTGGCGAAGGTGGTCCGGGTCAACGGCGACGGCGCGGTTGTGCTGTTTTCGGGATCCGTGTCGGCGGGCTTCGTAGAAAAGGCGGTGCAGGCCGGCGCGCGCGGCTTCATTCCAAAGACTTTGCCGCTGCGTGCCTTGACCAGCGCGATACGGCTTGTGGCCGTGGGCCAGACCTTCATCCCTGGAAATCTCACCTACGGACAGGCGGCCGAAACCGTGCAACCCGGTGAGCCGCGCATGACCCAACTTGAATCGTCGGTTCTGCGCCATTTGGGGGAAGGCCTGGCCAACAAGGAGATCGCCTTCCGCCTGCAGATGAGCGAGTCCACCGTCAAGATGCATGTCCGCGCGATCTGCCGGAAGCTCGGAGCCAGGAACCGGACTCATGCCGTGATCATGGGCAGGGCGGACGGACTGCTTTAGGCCGGTGCGCCCTTTCGCGCATCCCCGCAATCATGAAGCACAGCAGCGCGGCATGGTGTTCGCCCCCGAATTCCCGGTGGGTGCCTTTGCCAGCTTGCCTAGCACTGCCCGCTCTGGTCGGGTCGGTTTTCCGTCCGGTTGCCGCGCTTTCGTCGAGGCAACGTGCCGCGCCACTGCCAAGTGAACGGGCAGGCTCTATTGGACTTTCCCCCTGACATGACCTGCCAGTCCCTGCTTCGCGCTTTGGATCCGGCAGCCCTGACAGCAATCAGTTGAGACAGATCGACTATACTAAGCGCATGCAGCGCGCGTCGAAATCAATCATCCCGGTCGATAGAGAGTAGAAATGCCCAAGTGGCATGACGAACCACTTCATGAGGGCGGCTAGAATCGAAACCTAGAAGTCAGAGTTAGAATTCACAGGCAAGATCAGACAGATGCCCTCAAGCCATCATCTGTTGTCCGTCCCAGCTCCGCATGGGACAGCATGGCCCGGGTTGATCATTGGCGGCAGGGCCGACGCACAAAACGGGATCGAAGGCTGCTGCTCTGCCGAGGGCACGGGATTGTGGGCGCTGATCTGTCGTTCGGTCGGGCCGTCCCTGGAAACGAGAAATCCACAAATCCCGCAGCGTGACTTGCTGCGGAACACCCAACATCCTGGCGGTTCATCGCCAGGCTGCCCCCTCATCGCCTGACCAGCGATCAGGGTATCTGCGGGGGCAATGCCCTTTCTCCCGCAGCCTCTGTGGTCACACGCCGCCTTGACCCCACCTTCGGGTGGGGTCCTTTTCTTCCCAGGTGCGGACCAACCGACCAAACCTCGAAGCCCACCGCTGGCTTTACGGCACGACCCGGCTTCCCCCGTTTCAGCTCAGAGCCTGGAATTCCACCCGCCGGTTCTGGTCCGAGTCGGGATCATAGTCCTCAAGCAGGAACCTTTCGCCAAGGCCGACGGCTTCCAGCCGGCTGGCCGCAATGCCGCAGTCGTTGACGAAGAAGCGCTGCACTTCCTCGGCCCGCAGGCGCGAGAGCCGTTCGTTGTAGTCGTCCGACCCCGACGCATCGGTATGGCCGATGATCCGGAAGAGCTGGATGTCGGCAGCCCGCATCACGTTGCACAGCTTCTGCAGCTTCGGCTTCTGCGCATCGTCAAGCGCTGCGCTGTCGAAGGCGAACTCGATGCGGATGTTGACGCCCATGCCCTCGGGCATCTTGACCAATGTCGCGGTCTCGTTGCTGGAAACCACCGTCTCGGTCGGCGGCGTCACGGTTTCGGTTGGGCTGTCAGCGGCAACCTCGGTCGCGACGGGTTCGGCTGCGGTCTCCCCAGTGGCGACCTCTTTGGTGACTTCGGTGGCAATCTCGACATCGTCGGCAGTGATCAGCGTCAGCCCGCGGGTCAAAGCGGTATTGCCTTCGACGGCTGCCTTGTAGGCGTCGCGCTGGGCCAGGAACAACTGCAACAATTCTTCTTCGGACAGGTCCTGGGCCGGGCTGGCGGAGGGCATCAGCGCGGCACAGACCGCGAGGCTGGTCAGCAACTTATGCATCGTCGAAGCACCTTCCAAAAAACGGATTTATAGCTGGGTAAAGTCTAGGCTATGATGCCCTTGCATTCAATTCACACCTTTGGGCGGGCTTGGCGATGCTGAACTGTTCGCGCAGACGTTTTACCGGCCTCCCTTCTGGTGTGGAGGCGCAATGAACACCCCGATCACCGTCGTTCCTGGTCAGGCCAATCGGTTGCCGGTGGCCGTGGGGTCCGGGCTGACCAACCGCGGCATGGTGCGCGAGCGCAACGAGGATTCGATCCTGACCGATCCGACGGGGGTGCTGTGGGCGGTGGCCGACGGGATGGGGGGCTATGGCAATGGCGATGTCGCGTCCGAGATCGTGATCGACTGCCTGGCGCAGATCCCGGACGGCGTCGATCCCGGGCCGGCACTGGTCGCGCGGCTGCAGCAGGCGAATGATCTGGTCGTGCAGCGCCAGCGCAGCCCTGGCATGGGACGGATGGGGGCCACGGTGGTCGCGGTGCTGATCTCGGGGGCTGTGGCGCATGTGGCTTGGGTGGGTGACAGCCGGGCCTACCTCTTGCGGGGCGGTCGGCTTCGCCCGCTGACGCGCGACCATTCCGTGGTGCAAGAGATGATTGACCGCGGCGAGTTGTCCCCGGCCGAGGCTGAGAGTCACCCCGAGTCACATGTCATCACCCGCGCCGTTGGGGGCGGGGCGGTGCTTGAGGTTGATCAGGTCAGCGTGCCATTGGCTGTCGGCGACCGGCTTCTACTGTGCAGTGACGGACTGACGCGCTGCGTCTACGAGCAGACTGTAGAGGCCCTTCTGCGCGATGCGCAAAGCCCCGAGGAGGCCTGTCAGAAACTGGTGCGCGAAGCACTGGACAGCGGCGCACCCGACAACGTCTCGGCCATCGCCGTGCATATCCGCGAGGGTTGAATGCAATCGAACAACCTTATCGCCCCCATCATCGTCGCCATCGGCGTGATCATCGCCGCCGTGGCCTTTGCGATGGTCACGACACTTCTGGAATCCGCCGACAGCGGTGCCGACCTGCGGCTGACCCGGCTGGAAGAGGCCTTCGACGCCGAGTCGGCGCAGCGGGCGCGGCTTGAGGCAGAGATTGCCACGCTGAAGGCAGACCTTGCGCGGCTGCGGGACGACATGAGCCTTCTGGCCAATCGTGCACCGGTTGCGCCTTCGACGGTCGAGGCTCCGGTGGTGGACGCCGAGGGGCTTACAGCGGGCGAGGATGCGCAGCACCAGCCCGAGACCGAGGCGCTGACCGAACAGATGCGGGCGGCGCGCGACCGGTTCAACAAGGGCATCACCCAGCCGCGCAACAAGACGATGCTCGCGCTTCTGGGCCGCCCGCGTGAGGACCTGGGCACCGATTGCCGGGGCATCACCAATCCACGGCTGAAGGATCTGGTCGAGACCCGCCAGGTCGGCCCGATCAAGGCCACGATGCTGAAGCCGGCGCTGGACAGTCTGGAGCGGATCGTGGCCAAGCTGCAAGCGGACGAGCCCGACATCGCCGCCAAGCTGGGCACGGCAGGGGCCTTGTGCGTGCGGCTGATCCGGGGATCGAACAGCTCGGTCTCGAACCACTCGTTCGGGACCGCCATCGACATAACGCTGCAGGGCGAGCTTGACCCCTTTGCGGACGGGACGATGCAGATCGGCCTGGTGATCCTGGCCGAGCATTTCAACGAAGAAGGCTGGTACTGGGGCGGTGGCTACAACCGCGAGGACGGGATGCATTTCGAGGTCGGCGAAGAGACGCTGCAGAAATGGGTCGACGAGGGGCTGATCCCGTCGCAATGAGTTCCGATCCGAACAGCCCCCGGACCGTGCTGCCGCCGAAACGCGGCGCGCGGCGATCGGACCCGGAGGTCTACGAGGCCGCGGCAGCCCCGGTCCTGCGGATGGTTGGCCAACTGGCGTCCGTCCGCGGCGTGGAAGCGCAAGTGCTGGTCCAGCGCGCGGCCGAGGCGCTGGACCGCTTCGACGCGGATCTGGAACGGGCGGGGGTGCCGCCCTCGTCCATCCAGCCCGCCCGCTATGCGCTGGGCTTGCTTCTGGACCATACGGCGCGCAAGAACCGGGCGGTGGATGTGGCCCAGTGGGGGGCGGGGGCGCATCGGCTGATCTTCGACGGCCGTGACATCTCGGCGGCCACCGTGCGCGAGTTCATTCGCAAGGCGGGCGAGGCGGGGCCGGATTTCGCAGGCGTGCAGCAGTTCATGGAGCGGCGGCTGGCGGTGGTGGAGGGGAGCCGGACCACCTTTGACCGCAATGATGCAGCGGGCTGGACGGGGATCACTCTGGTCCTAATCCTGGCCTTCGTCCTCTTGGTCGCAGGCTGGGCTGGCTTTGTCGAATGGCGCTTTCACCGCGACCTGACCCGGCTTTTCGAGGCCGAGGCACTGGACATCGGACTGGACCGGGACGCGGTGCTGCCTGACCTGCCGCAGCGGCTGACCCGGCTTGGCGCAGCCTCGGACAGGGTGGCGCGGGCGGCAGAAAAGGCGCCGATCCGTCTTTTTGCCGGGGTCCTGGGCTTTGACGCCGCCGCGCGGGCCGATGCGGTCTATGACGCGGCGGTCCAGAAGCACCTGCCGGGGGCCTTGGCACGGGCGGTCGATGCCGCCTTGGCCGCCGAGGGTGAAAGCCTGCCGCTTTACGACACGCTGCGGGCCTGGTCGGTCCTGTCGGGACAGGCGGACTGGTCCCCTGCCTACCTTGCTGGCTGGCTGGGCGACCGTGCCGGGGCGATGCCTGACCTGCAACCCCTGCTTCCCCATCTTGCCCGTCTGCGCCCACCCGAGGCCCCGCTGCCGCCGCTGGACGCAGAACTTCTGGCCCAGGCCCGCGTCTTTGCGGCCGAGGCCCCAGAACCCGAGCGCGCCTATCTGGAACTGAAACGCTCCTCCGGGGCGGCTGAATTGGCACCCTGGGCTCCGGAAACGGCCGTGCCGGGGCTTTCGGTCGTGCTGCAGCGCCGGTCGGGTGTCGGGATCGAGGTGCCGCTTCCCGGTCTCTACACGCAAGGCGGCTGGGACTATGCGCGTCAGGTGGGCGCGGGGCTGGCCGTGCAGACCGCGCGCAGCGAGGCCGCGCGGTTGTTTGATGCGGTTCAGCCCGGCCCCAATGATGCACCCGATCAGGTGCTGGACCTTCTGCAACGCGAGACTTTGGCGCGGTGGAAGGCCTTCCTCGGCGATGTCCAGGTGCGCCCCTTTGGCGATCCTGAGCAGGCGGTTCTGGTCTCGGGCCGGTTGGCCGCACCGGATTCGCCGCTGGCGGCGCTATTGCCCGAAGTCTGGATGCAGGTCGGAGGGCTGGACCGTTCCCGGCCCCACGCGCTGCAGCTGCGCATCGCGTCGGATTTCGCGGCGCTGATCCAGTATTCCGATGACGGTCGGATGGACGACATCGCGGACCTCTTCGCCGGCCTGAATGTGGCGCTGGGCGCGATGGACCGGGACGAGCCTCGCGGGCTGCAGCGTCTGATGTCGGCGCAATCGCGCGGGGCGACGCTGGCCGCGCTGCGCACCGCCCCGCCGATGGTGGTGCAGATCGTCGAGGACGTTCTGGCCCAGAGCAGCGCGGCACAGGCCGACCCCCTGTCGAACCCCCTTACCAAGGCCTGGCAGACCGAGGTGCTTTCCTTGTGCAAGGAGGTGACGACGGACCGCTATCCCTTCGCTGCCGGTGGAGAGGCCTCCGTTGCCGAGGTCGCGGCCCTGCTGGGGCCGGGAGGGGCGATCGACCGGTTCTTCCGCACTCGGGCCGAGCCCTATATCGACACCTCGACGACGCCCTGGCGCTGGAAGCCGGACGCACGCTTCGCCGGACTTGATCCGAAGGGCGCGGAATTCCTGCAACGGACCCAGGCCATTGCGGCGGGTTTCGCGGGGCAGTCCAGCCAGTTGACCCTTGCTGCACTGGCCGAGCGTGGCAAGGCCTTCGTGGCCATCGGCGGGCAAGGCGGGCCGGTCGAGACCACGGTCGAGCCGTTGACCCTGACCTGGCCCGGCCCGTCCCCCGCAACGGGTGGCGAGGTGCGTTTCAGCACGGCCGAGGGCAATGCGACCCTGGCCGAGCCCGGCGAATGGGGCTTCTTCCGCATTCTGGACGGGGTCCGGCTGCGCGAACGCGACGGGGGCAAGCGCTTTCTCGTCGACCTGAGGTCCGGCGGGGCGCGGCTTTTCATGGAAGTTCAGTTCCCGGCCGAAGCCAACCCTCTGTCGCGCTGGCCGCTTCTCAAGGGTCTGGCTTGCCCGACCGCGCTGTGAACGCTTTTCGCCACACGGCACCCGATTTTCAGCTAGACTGACCGCGCATTTGCCACGTGACGCGATTTGACAAAGCTTTCGGACAGGAGAGATCAGCATGGCTGATGGTCGCAACATCTCGGTCAGCACGGCGCTTGGCGATACGCTGCTGTTTTCGCGGATGGACGGCTTCGACGAGATCAGCCAGTGCTTCCGCTACGATGTCGGGCTGATCAGCAAGGACATCAACGTCAAGGCCGAGGACCTGCTGGGCACCCCGCTGACGATCACCCTGCGCACCGACAGTGCAAAGCGCCACTTCCACGGCATCGTGGCCGAGTTCGCCTTTTTGGAGCTGCGCGACGACTATGCCCATTACCGGGCGGTGCTGCGGCCCTGGCTATGGTTCCTGACCCACCGCAGCGACAACCGCATTTTCCAGAAGAAGAGCGTGGTCGAAATCATCGAAGAGGTGTTCAAACCGCATGCCCATGTGAAGGTCGAGAAGCGGCTGAAGAAGTCCTATCCGCCGCGTGACTATTGCGTGCAGTACCGCGAAAGCGACCTCGACTTCGTGCAACGGCTGATGGAGCACGAGGGCATCTTCTACCATTTCGACCATGCCGAGGAGGAGCACACTCTGGTCCTCTCCGACGCCAATGCCAGCGTGAAGGACGCCGAGGGCTTTGATACCGTGAAGTTCCGCGGCGCACCGGGGACAGTGGTGAACGAGACCGACGTCATCTCGACCTTCCTGCCGCGGGCGTCGGTCCGGTCGGGGGGCTATGTCCACACCGACTACGACTTCAAGAAACCGGCGACGGACCTGATGACCAAGTCCGAAGCGCCCAAGTCGCACGAGGCGGCGAAGGGCGAGCTTTACCACTATCCTGGCGACTACATCGAGGTTGGCGCGGGCGAGCCCCTGGCGGCGATCCGACTGGAGGAAGCCCAGGCCCCGCATGTGCGGGTCGAGGCCAAGGGGACGGTGCGGGGGCTGTGGTCCGGCGTCAGCTTCCAGCTTGAGGAGTTCGACCGCGAGGCTGACAACGTCAAATACCTTGTGCTGCGGTCGGACTACGAGATGTGGGACGCGCTTTACCGCTCGGGCCAGAACCCGCAGGGCGAAGAGGGGTTCGAGGTCCGCCTGACGCTGCAGCCTCTGAGCCTTGCCTTCCGTCCGGAACGCCGCACGCCGAAGCCGCTGATGTCGGGGCCGCAGACGGCGGTGGTGGTCGGGCCATCGGGCGAAGAGATCTTCACCGACGAATATGCCCGGGTGAAGGTCCAGTTCCATTGGGACCGGCTGGGTGGGAAGGACGAAAACTCCAGCTGCTTTGTTCGCGTCAGCTCGGTCTGGGCGGGGTCGGGCTGGGGGTTCATCCAGATCCCCCGCATCGGGCAGGAGGTGATCGTAGATTTTCTGGAGGGCGATCCCGACGCGCCGATCATCACCGGCCGCGTCTACAACGCCGCGCAGATGCCGCCCTATGGGCTGCCGGGAAGCGCCACGCAATCGGGCTGGAAGTCGAATTCGTCCCCCGGCGGCGGCGGCTGGAACGAGATGCGGTTCGAGGACAAGAAGGGGTCGGAAGAGGTCTACTTCCAGGCCGAGAAGGACCACAACGAACTGATCAAGAACAACGAGACCCGTACCATCGGCAACGACTTCGCCGAGGATGTGGGCCACGACGCCAAGCAGGACATCGGCCACGACCGGATCGAGACGGTGGGCAACGACAAGTCGGTCACGGTGGGCCACGACCAGACCACCAGCATAGGCAACAACGACACCGAGACGGTAGGGGTCGACCGGGTGTTGTCGGTGGGGTCGAACGAGACGATCAGCATCGGGTCGAACTCCAGCGAGACGATCGGGCTGAACCACACGCAGACCGTGGCAGTGGCGCAGACGATCACGGTGGGGGCCGCGCGGGTGGACAGTGTGGGTGCGTCCGAGACGCGGACGGTAGGCGCGGCGCAGGACAACACCATCGGTGCCTCGCGCAGCGTGACGGTCGGCGCGTCGGAGACACACTCGGTCGGCTCGGACGACAGCTGGACCATCGGGTCGAACCGCTCGATCTCGGTGGGGGCCGACGAGTCCATGACGGTGGGCGGGAACCAGACCGAGACGGTTTCGGGCGATGTGGCGCTCAAGATCGGCAAAGGCCGGGCCACGGACATCGCCAATGCCGAGATGATCAACGTCGGCAAGGACATGGGGATCAAGGTCGGGAAGAAGTTCGTCCTGGACGTGACAGACGAGATCACCCTGAAATGCGGCGACGCGCAGATCACGATGAAGAAGGACGGAAC
Source organism: Paracoccaceae bacterium (assembly GCA_027484915.1). Classification (GTDB taxonomy): domain Bacteria; phylum Pseudomonadota; class Alphaproteobacteria; order Rhodobacterales; family Rhodobacteraceae; genus Tabrizicola. The sequence goes on from JAIXSA010000156.1 coordinate 47,519, forward strand.
GATCACCATCAAGGGCAAGGACATCAGCCTGACCGGATCGGGCAAGATCAATGCCAAGGCGGATGGCAATGTCACGATCAAGGGCGCGAAGATCAACCAGAACTGACGCGGGATCGGGCGGCTTTCATATTGAGCGCCTTGACAGGCGCGAAGACCTTTCCTGTCGCGGTTTTGTGTGAAGGACACAAAACCCCTCCGCGTGCCTCCGGCGGGGATATTTGGGCAAATGTGAAAGGCTTAGTCAGAGCCCAGGAGCTGCTTGAGTGCGGCTTCGGGCGTAGCGGGGTCGGTTGCGATCGCTTCTTGGCCGGGGGTCCAGAGCTGCATCGGGCCAGTGGCCGCGCCAGTGGGTATTGGGGACGGCAGCGCGTCGAGGGCGTGCCACAGATCATCCGCGGCCAAGGTCTCGGGCTCTAGCGCCAGGGCGGTGTCGCACCAGGGGTCGATTTGCAGCGGCGTGAGGTCGCCGTCGGCCAGCAAGAGGAGAGAGAGAGGAAAGTGCCTCCCTGCCTTGTCGCGGCTGGGAACGATCACCCCTGCGGCAAGTCGGCCGCCCGAGGGCAGGCGGAAGCGCAGGCCGCCGGGCGGGAAGGATTGGCCGTGGCGCTGGAGATGGGCGATGTGGCGGGTCAGCCAGAAGTCCCAGTGCTTGCGGAAGGCTTCAGGCAGCCCGCGCCAGACGAAATCGCCCGTGGCGGGAAGCTTTCCGAAGATCGCTGCCACGGGCCTCCGGTCCTCGCCTTCGGTCAGAACTTCGTCGGGCATTTGAAGTTGCCGAACATCTTCAGGTCGAAGGGGTTGTCGACCGAGGCGGCACGCAACTCGAAGGCCGCCGAGAAGCCCGAAAGACCAAGGCTGAGGTTGAACACCTCGGGCAGCGAGGTTCCCGAGAGGCTGCCTTTGCGGATCAGCCGCAGCCAGGCCCAGGAGCCGGTTTCCGACGTCAGGACCTCGCCCGTGCCATCGGCTGGCTGGAACGAGAGCGAGATGAGATTGGTGCCGTCCGGGCCGGGCCAGGTCATCGGCATCGGGCGGGTGGCGGCGTTGAGATAGGTCAGCACCTGCCCGTCTACGTTCAGGGTGACGCTGGCCGCGTTGGGCGTCAGGTCCTTGGCTTCCAGCGTAAAGGCCATGACGGGGCCAGTGCCGCCGGGGAAAAGCCCGTCACGGATCGACCGCGCGCGCTCGAACGGGGCGAGGAGCGCGCCGTCAAGGCCGAAGTCGGCGCGCCAGGCCCAGGGTTTCACCGTAGTGTCGATGTAGGGCAGGAGGTTGTCGGTCACGAACTTGTCGATCCGCGCACCGGGGGCGAACAGTTCGCGGAAGTCGGCGACGTTGACGTCGATGGCCGAGGCTTCGTCGAACGGGTAGCGACCTTCCGTGGCCTTGACGCAGAAGTCGTAGACATCGGCGCGCCAGCGGTCGTTCAGTTGGGCGATCACCGCGTCGCGGGTCACGGCGATGGTATCGCCCGCAATGCCCGCGACCCAATCGTCCAGCGGGTCAGGCAGCGTCTTTGCCGCGTTGGCGACAGCGCCGGTCAGCTCTCCCAGACCGCCACGGGCGAGGAGGGTTGCCTCGGGGTCGGGCGAATTCATCGCGCTGGCCAGTTCCTTTGCAAGTCCGTCCAGCTGCAGGCCGACGTCGTCAAGCAGGGGCGGCAGGCCGTCGACCTCCTCGATGGCGGCCTTCAGGGGCGCGAAGTGCAGCGCGATGTCGGTGCCGGGAGGCGGCCCTTCGATGCCGCCGGTCGAAGTGGCAAGCTTGCTGCCCGCCTTGAGCAGTTTGCCCACCTTGCCCAGCTTGGCGGTTGCCTTCTTGACGACGCCGTCCGCTGCCGCGTTCTCTTCCTCGGGGATGACACGGGTCAGGTCGACCTCGTCCACCACGGCGCGGACGAGGCGGCGGAGCGTGCTGTCGGGGCTGGCGAGGTCCTTCATGTTGGCCGTGGCTGTGGGCAGGTCGGTGATCGGGGCAAGGCGGATGTCGCGCAGGAAGCCGTTCCACTGGGCGATGAAATCATCCTGGTAGAGCTTGAGGATATCGGCCTCCAGCGAGGCGACCGAGGCGTCGGAGCTTTCGGCGCAGCCGCCGGCGAAGACCTGCTGGTCCAGCGCGGCGGTGGCGGCGACTTCGGGGATCAGGGGCAGGACAGTGTTGTGGAAGCCGTCGTAGGTGAAGGCACCCGGAAGGCCGACGCGGAGGGTCTTTTCCGAGATGCGGGTCAGGACGCGGGTGGCGTTGGGGCCTGCCTTTTCGGCCGGGATCCACTCCGGCAGGGCGGTGACGGTGGGATCGGATATGAGCGCGCTGTAGGCGCGGGCGGCCAAGGGGATGGTGCAGATCGACTGCAGGGCCTGCTGGACGAGGTCCTGGTCGGGGGCGATCTTCTGTTCCTCGGACCCCATGCGGTCGATGGCGGCAAGCTGGTGTTCCAGCGCGGCTTCGGTCGGGAAGGGGTCAGTGGGGGCGTTCAGGGGAAGCTGGTCCTGCCACCACTGCGCCGCGAATTGGCGGTCGTAAGGCGCAAGGCCGGTCATCATGTAATAGACCTTCAGCGCGCCCAGGAGGTATTCCGGGTCCCGGATCTGGCGCCACATCGTGGCTTCCAGCATGGCGACCATCCGGGGTTCCAGGATGTTGCGCAAGGAGCGGTCATAGGCGATGCGCTGTGCTTCAGCCAGTTCGGAGCGGGCGGTCGGGCCGATGTAGGTGAGGGGTGACGTCTGGACTTCGGTCGCGGCTGCCTCCACCTCAGTCACGCCTTCAAGGGCGAGTTCGAGATCGAGCGGGTCGGTCGGGGCTTGCCGGGCGGCGACATTGGCCAGGCGGCCGGAGAGATCGGCCAGCAGACGTTCCTGGTCGTCAATGCCGCCAGAGTAGCGCAGGAAGCTGAAGAGGAACACGAGACCGGCGATGAGGGTGACAAGCGAGGCCCCGGCGATGGAGCCGCGCCAGATCCATTTGCGGCGCTCTTCGGCGGCGGCGTCGAAGGTGCCAAGACCGGCCTCGGGGAAGATGAGGTCGGTCAGCATGTTGCGCAGGAAGTAGGAGCGCTTTTCGCCGAAGGCGCGGCGGGGGGCGGCGTCGGCGTTCAGGCCGAAGGAACCGGCTAGTTCGCCGACCAGCCGGTCGATGGGCGATCCTTCCTGGGTGGCCGAAGTCAGGTAGAAGCCGCGCAGCCAGGGGCTTTCCTCATACCGGCTTTCGCCGAAGACGGTGTCGATCAGAAGCTTGAGCGGGGCTTCCAGGCGTTCGACTTGCGAGGGGAAGCGGAAGACCTCGGCCCGTTGGTCAAGCGGCACATCCTCGGCCATGCGGGTGGTGAGACGGGTTTCGAGGTTTGCCAGAAGCGCCTTGATCTCGCGTTCGATGGTGGTGCGGTCGATGCGGGCGTCAGTGGGGAGAGTGGCGCCCCAGACCTGCTCGCGGTCCTTGGTGGGGAGGGTGCCGAAGAAGGCCTCAAACCCGGGGACGAGGTCGACCTTGGTGAGCATCAGGTAGACCGGCAGCTGGATCTGCAGGCGTTCGCGGAGTTCGGCGAGGCGCTTGCGGATCTCGCGGCCGTGTTCGCGGACGGAGGCTTCGCCGGCGAGGAGTTCCTTGAGGCTGAGGGTCAGGATCACCCCGTTCAGTGCGCGTTTGCCCCGGTGCTTCTTCAGCATGTCGAGGAAGCCCAGCCATTCGGCCGAGTCGATTTCCGGGTCGCTTTGCTGCTGGACGTAGCGGCCCGCGGTGTCGACGAGGACGGCGTCCTCGGTGAAAAACCAGTCGCAGTTGCGGGTGCCGCCGACGCCCTTCAGGTCATCCGACAGGTCGATGGGGAAGTGCAGGCCCGACTGGCGCAAAGCGGTGGTCTTGCCGCTGCCGGGGGGGCCGATGATCACATACCACGGCATGTCGCGCAGGAATTTCTTCCCGCCGAGCTTGGACCGTTTCATCTCGGTCAGGACAGAGGCGAACTTGGTGTTGATCTCGGCGACGTTGGCCTCTCCCGGAAGCGAGACCTTGGGGCGTTCCGGCTGGGCGAGTTCGGTCACGAACAGCTGGTTCTTCTTCGCGGCGCGAAGCTGCGCGAGGAGAAGGGAGAAAAGCCAGAGAACCAGGATGACGGCGATGACGATCATCCGGACGAGATCGTCTTCCAGCGGGACCATCGCCCCGACCGAGACGAGGGGGCCGAAGAACCAGATCAGCGTGCAAAGAAGGACGACGCCGATGAAGGTCCAGAGACGGCGCGAGAAGAGGAAACGGAAGATGGCCTTGAGCACTTTCATCTAGAGCTTCTTCTCGATCTTGATCTCGATGCGGCGGTTTTCGGCGCGGCCCTGCTTGGTCTTGTTGTCGCCCACGGGCTCGCTGTCTGCGCGGCCTTCCGACGCCAGCAGTTCCGGCGGCACCCCCGCGGCGGTCAGAAGGTCGGCGATGGTCTTGGCGCGGGCCTCAGAGAGGCCCTGGTTTGAGGCGAAGGGGTTCGAGGCCTGGACGGGTACGCTGTCGGTGTGACCGATGATGGTGACCTTGCCGATGACGTCGATGTTTTCGGTAATGCACGCAGCCAGCGCGGTCACGAGGGGGCCGTAAACTTCGTTGATGTCGGCCTTGGCACTGCGGAAGACCTCGGGGTTCGACCCGCGCAAGGTCATGAAGGCAAGGCCCACGTCATCCTTCCCGCTGAGTGCGGCGGCGGTGTCTTGCGGCGCCTTGGCCAGGCACGAAGGGACGAGTTCGATCACCACCGGCTTGATCTCGATCTCGGGCGCTGCGGGTTCGGCGTTGGTGCGGACAGGGCGGAAGATTTCGGCCCGTTCGGGGGGCGGAAGAAGGCGTGCGAGCGCGTAAAGCTGGGTGGCCTTGTTCGACAGCTGGATGCCCAAGCCGACATAGATCGCGGTGATGACGGCAACGGCGGCCAGCCCAATGGTCCATAGGGGGACGGCAAACCGGGGCTTTTCGTCTGGCGCGACGACGCCCTTCCAGTGCGGGGAGAGTGGGGCAGCCTCGGCCTCGGGGTTGCGGATGGCGCGGGCGATGGCGGACCGCATGGCGAGGAGGGCTGCGTCGCCGGTGCGGCCCTCGACCCGGTATTTCCCCCGGAAGCCAAGGTTCAGGCAGTGGAAGCCCAGTTCCAGGATCTCGGGGTCGCGGTTGGGGTAGCGCAGAAGCTCTTCCAGCCGGTCGAAGAACTTGGTTCCGGCGTCGACCTCTCCGGAAAGGCCCACGACGAGGGGTTGGCGGGGCCAGCTGGAATGGCCGCCCCAGGGGGTGTTGAGCGCGATGTCATCGACCAGTGCGGCGACGAACCAGGCGGCCTGGTTTGCGCGGGTCATCGGGACGCCCATGCCCACGGCCGAGTCACGCGCGTCGATCAGATTCTCCTGCAGACGCAGCCGAAGTGCTTCGGCATTGGCCGGTGGCATCGCGCGTTCCAGTTCCGGGGCAAGTTCAAGGAGAGAGGAGAAGGCGACGATCAGCGGGTTCGGATGCGCGCGGGTGAGGCGCGGTTTCGGGGCGCGCTGGCCGGTGTCCGGAGGGGTGCCGAAGGGTTGGTTGTAGCCCTGGCCGTATTGCTGGCCGCCATAGGCTTGTCCGCCATAGGGCTGCTGCGGGGGCGGCGCGGGCCGTTCCGCCTCGAAGGTTGGCGGCTGCGGCGTGGTGGCCGGAGTACCGGACTTCACCGGCCGGATGCGGGTGCGTCCGGCGTCGTTCGACAGGCCGAAGGGATCGTCCGGGTCGCTCATCGGTTCACGGCGTAGCAGTCGATTTCGGGTTCGCGCTCCAAGGCACCCGACACGCCGATGACAAAGCCGGGCGCGTCGGTCAGCTGGGCGAAATGTTCGGACTTCTGGTCAAGCTCCAGGCAGAGGCGCTCTCCATCGTAAGGTATCTCGCGCGGCTGGGAGTGGAGGGGTTTCAGCGGAATGCCGGGCAGGCGGGATTTCCACAATTTTTCGAAGGCGTCGGCTGCGCCCACGGTGGCTTGGCTGACGAAGATGCGGCGCAGGCTTTCGTCCGACATTTCAGACCCGATGCGCAGCACGATGCGGCTGGTCTTCAGAAGGTCCGGATTGTCGATCCGGACTTTCCAGATGTTCTGGGCGTGGCGGGCCACCTGCAGGGCGCGGGACTTCGGTTCGACGTGCCGGAGCGACAGCATCAGCGACCGCAGCGTGTCGGCCAGCGCCGCAAAAGCGGGTTGCGGGTCAAGATGGTCATAGGCGGGCAGGTCCGACAGGCGGCGGGAGGAGGAGCCATAGGTCGCCATCCGGCCCGCCAGCCCTGCGAGTTCCATGAAGAATTCGGACGGGTGGTGCAGGTTCTGTGCCAGCATGTGCGCGACGCGGGGGCGGGCGGTGTTGGCAAGTTCGAGGAGGAGGAGGTTCTCGATCGACCGGCCCGCGCCGCCAAGCACAAGCTTGCCATGCGCCTCGGCGATGCGGTCTAGGCCGGTGACGACCTCTTGCGCAAGGCCGGAGTACCATGGGTTGGCGGACAGGCAAAGGGCCGGGGTCAGCGCACCTTCCGAGATCGCGACGGACCCGTCGGCACGCAGCCCCTCGACCTTGGCGACGGGCAGGGCCACATAGCCCGCCGCGTCTTCGCCTGGAAGGATCAGGCGCGCGGCCAAGCGGGCGACCTCCAGCTCTTCGGGTTCCGCACCGCCCCGGATCGCATCGCGGACAGTCTGGATCACCCCACGATAGCGCGACCCCGCGGGGTCGGCATGGGCCGGGTCGATGGTGGCAGTGCCGGGGCGTTCGATGGGGACCGCCAGCGACACGTGACCGGACATGTCGGACTTGATCGGGACGGGGGCGGGGGCGGACATGGTGTCGGGGATCGCGAAGGGGGTGCCGTCCGGGAAGATGCCGGAGGCGGAGGCGATGGCGACCCGGCCCGCGTCCAGCGCGGGCTTGTCCAGGGTCAGGGAGCGGAAGCCCCAGGCCTGCATGGGCGCGGCCTGAAGCGCGCCGCGCACCAGGCCTTCGGTATAGCGGTCCTGCTGCTGCAGGTGCTGGGTGCGCAGGAACAGCCCTTCGGACCAGACGACCTTGTTCTTGTCACTCATTCTTGCGTCCTGTTCCTGGCACCCAAAGGGGTCACATCGGGGTCAGCTTGATCCCGCTGGCGGTCACGTCAAGCGCGAACGTCACCGAGTCCGTGGGCGATACTGCAGACTTCGCGCGGAACTGTTTGCCCGTCGGGTCGCGGAAGCCCGCGACGACGGCGATCATCGCGGTCGTCGCCTCCAGCGCCACGGTCTTTGTTGCCTTTCCGCCAGGGGCAAGCGTGATGGTATCGGCCTTCACCAGATCGCCGCCCAGCGTGGCCGCGGCGTTCTGCAACCCGAAGAAGTCGGCACCGTCGAAGGCGCCCGAGCCGCGCAATTGCAGGACCTGCAGGGTCAAGGGCCGGTCGGCGCCGTCGGGACCGGGGTTCATCCCCGCCGTCCCTTGCGCGACGATGGTCACCGCACCCGGCCCCGCAGGGGCGCAGGCGACAAGGAGGAGCGCACCGCTCCCGATCAGAAAGGCACGGCGTGGAATGTCATTTGTCATCGGTCTTCTCCCTGTTGCCTTCATATGCGTCGCGGAAATCCGCCCCGACTTCGCCCAGGAACCGGTCCTCGGCTGCCCGAGCGAGGTCCTTGTAGCGGTCGGTGTAAGCCTTCCAGAGCTTGGCGTTGCGCCCGCCGGAGAGGAGGCTCTCCAGCATGCCAAGGTCTTCCAGATCCTTCTCCACCGCCGCCGGATCGAAGCGGTCGATCATCCGGCGCAGCGCGGACTGAACCCCGACCCAGGACCGGACCTGATGGTCGGCCAGATCGCGGAACGCCGCGTTTATCGCGGTGTCGGGATCCAGGTAGCCGGGTCCCTTCGGCGTGACGAGGGCCGCAATGGCCTCGTTCGTGGTGGCAAGGAACTTGAGCGGGTTGACGTCCGTGTTGCTGATCACCGTCTGCGCCACGCGGGCGTTCTGCTTTTCCTTGGCCCGGGTGCGCAGCATGAGCATCAGCCCCTCGACAAGAAGGCGAAAGCGCTGGCCAAGGGCCTCCATCTCGGCCTCGGCGTCGGGCGTGGCACCGGGATCGAGGCCCATGCCCCGAAAGAAGGCCTCGCGCAGGGCAGCGTCGGATGTGGCGGGTGCTTGCGGCAGCGGGGGGGCGGGAGGCGGTTCGCCGCGCTGACGGGTCCGGTTCTCCTCGTCGATGACGGGGGGCGCAACCGGGGGCTCCGGGATCGGCCGCAGGCGTTCCGGTGCGGGTGGCTCGGGCGCGGGTGGCAGGGGGTCGGGTGCGGCGACAGGGGGCGGCATGGCCCACCAGTCGCCGGCGGGCGGGGCCGTTGCGGGCTGCACCGAAGGAGGTTCGGGTGCACGAGGCTTGGCAGGTTCGTCGAAGAACGACCCAAAGCCGAAGTCATTGCCACGTGGCGCTATGGGCTCTGGCACACTGCCGGCGGGGCGTGCGGCCACGGAACGATCAAGCGTGAAGGGATCGTCGAAAAGCGGCGGTGGTGGCGCGCGATCCGGTGTCGCATCATAGCGGCGTAGGTCGGTGGGACCCGTGTCGAAGGGCTGCGGCAGGCCCTCAGGGCGCTGAACCGGCGGGGGCGGCGTGACCGGCGCCGAGAAGAAATCGTCATGCGTCATCTGCCGCTGCGCCGGTCCTTGCGTCCGCGGTGCCGCCACGGCGACGGAGGTTTCGATCTCGACCCGGATCACCGTGTCTCCAAGCCGCAGGCGCATCCCGGGTTCCAGCCGGGCGGCGTTGCCGGGACCAAGCGGCTGATCCTTCCCGTCGATGAAAAGGCCCCCCCGGCTGGCATCGGTCACGATGAACTGCCCGGCCTCTCCGGTGATCACGCAATGCTTGCGCGAGACGTACATGTCGGGGTCATTGATCTGCCAGGAACACTCCGCCCCGCGACCGATGCTGAACTCGCCCCCCGGATGGCGCATCTCGCGGCGGTCCTGGGGGTGCGGGCTGTGCTCGATGGTCAAGCGCAGGGTCATGCGGCCTCCACTGCGGCGACACGGGTCAAGCGCAGGTCGTCGGCGTCCTTGTCGCGCTTGGGCGAAAGCCACGTGGTGCGGCCAAGCTGGCACTGGCCAAGGCGCGCGTCGGGGATGGCCTCACGCGCCAGTACAAGGCGCAGGTTGAACTCTGTCTCGCGGCCCATCGCATGCCGAAGCGCATGGCGAAGGCGGTCGGTCAAGGCGGGGTCGGCAAGGAACTCGGTGAAGCGCGCAAGGGGCAGAGGGCCGACCCGCAGCTCGACAAGGGTCTGGCGCTGGAAGCTGCGGGCCCCGACGACGGCGGACCGGCCAAGCTGGGCGTGCTGCCTGCCCAGGCGGGATTGCAGGCGGGGCGGGATCTCGGTCCATGTGCCCAGGAATTCGACAAGGCTGACCGGGGCCTCCAGCAGGTCGCCAAGATAGGCGGTCAGGCGTTCGACACTGTGGACCTGACGGCCAAGCGCCGTGGCATGGCGCTGTTTCAGCCGCGTCTGAGCATCGGGGACCTTTGGCTTCGTTCCCGGCAGGGCGACACCCGCCAGCGCTTCCACCAGCGCCTGCACCCGGCCTGCCGCGCCGTGTTCGATCTGCACCTCGGGTCGCGCATCGCCCCAGGCCCGCCAGTAAAGCGCCATCATCCGGTGCTGCAAGAGATTGCAGAAATCAAGGAATGTGGTGTCCGAAGCCGCATCGCTGCCCTCGGTGAACCAGCGGTCGGACAGGCGGCCAAGAACCCAGCGGGTCAGGTGCAGCGGCATCGCGCCCTCGGGGCCCAGAAGGCCCAGAACCTCGACATCCACCTTCGGCGGGGCTCCGGGATGGAAGCCTGCCACGTCGCGTGTCCCGAAGGTCAGCCGGGCCCGCTGGCCCAGGCGCGCGGGTTCCCGAGACGGTCCGCCCGACCGGCCAAAGCGCATCTGGTCGCGCTCAAGCCGGCGCAGCAGCTCGAAAAAGCCCATGCTTTCCGGCGCGGGCACGTCTCCGGTCAGATCAGGGCGCGGTTGCCCGGCGTCATCGGCCACGACACGTCCTCCTGTCTTTGCATGAGATGGGTTTTCGTGCGAACGAAGGAATTGATCGCGGCGTGGCGGGCGAAGAGCTGGTTGAGCAGGGCCGACAAAAGCAGGGTCGAGCCCCCGGCCAGGGTGTTTTCCTCGACGTCCAGGGTGATCTCGACCCCGTGGCCAAAGCAGATCGGGCCGGGGATGCCCAGCCGCTCGACCACCTGACGTGACCGGACGCGGGTGATCGACCGGGCGTGGCGCGAAAGCGCAGGGTCGCCGCGTCCCGCATAAAGGTCCAGCATGGCGCGCAGCGGTTCGGCGTCCTGTCCCGGTTCTGCAAGCGACAGGTGGTTCAGCGACAGCTGCGCCACCAGCCGCCAGGCCAGGTCATCCAGTTGGCTTTCCCCGCCGGAAACCACATTCGGCAGCGCCGAGGCGACCGAGGAGCGGGGGCGACGGAACGGGGCGATCAGCTCGATCCGGCCGACGGGGTCTCCGGTCTCCAGCGAAAGCTTCGGGCTGTCGTCGAGGATCGGCAGGTCCCGGTTGGTGCACAGCGCGCGGATGTCCAGCCGCCGGATCGCCTTGGTCACCGTCACGTCCGCGGGCCGTGCTATCGACAGGAAAAGGTCGTCACCCGTGTAACTGGTGCGGGTCTGGCCGCGCCGGATTTCATCCTCACCGGGGCGCCGCGCGCGGCGTTCGGTGGTGTAGACCAGGCCCGATCCGCGGTGCTGGCCCACGGAATACAGCGGCTCGACCTTCGCGTCCGGGCCATCGCTGTCGGCGTCCTCTACATTCGTCAGCCGGTAGATTTCAAAGTCCCGCGGGCGGGTGCGGTCGGCGTGGACGACATGGGCGGCCGAGCGGCCGTCGATCTCGATCACGTTGCACTCTTTTTCGAAGAGGTTGACCAGCGGCGTGACGAAAAGGCGAAAGTCCTTGGCGGCGATGTCGGACAGCTCAGGCCGTGCGACGTCTAGGTAGACGACGACCTCGCAGGGGCCCGTGGTGCAACTGCGCAGCGCGGGATTCAGGCAGTCCAGCCGCAGGAAGTGGAAGCGGTCCGGCATCAGGAAGTATTCCCGCATCAGGCGGTAGCCCTCGAACGAGGGTCGGACGCGGGGCAAAAGACCCTCGCGGTCCGTGATCCCGACCAGCGAGGGGCCGACAAGCGGGTGGGATTTGCCCTTGACCGCCCGCGCGATGGCTGCAGCACCGTGGCCGAAAAGCCCGTCGAAGATCGCACCGCCACGACTGCCGCCCACGAACCACAGGTCAAGCCGGTCCAGCGACAACTCTGCCAGGCTTCCCGGCCCGACACGGGCCAGGGTGAAGCGGATCGCCGCCTCGGCGTCCGCCCGGTCAAGGCCCGCGGCGTTCATCGCGCCCTTGTCCTGCAGGTAGTCGACCTTCTCCAGCGCGATGGCCCACAGCGTCACGTCCTGCGCTGTCGTATAGGTCGCACGGGTGGCGATCCCCTCGCGGTAGGCGGCGACCGAACGGGTGCCGCGCACGACGGTATGGCCGTCCAGCATGGTCTGCACCTGCGGGCCGGGGTGGAGGACAGCCATCGTCATGGCGGGGGCGGGGCAGACAAGGTCAGGGTAGAGCTCGTCCAGAAGGTTGCGGACATAGCGGCTGCTCTCCGCGTCGACCTTCAGCCGGGTCCGGGCGGCAAGGTAGGCGACACCTTCCAGCAGCCTCTCGACATAGGGGTCGGGACAAGGAACCGAATCCAGCGACAGGTTGCGGGCCACCGTCGGGTGCAGCGCCGCGAATTCGGTCGCAAGCTCGCGGATATGGGCCAGTTCATCTTCGTAGTAGCTTAGGAAGTTGCGATCCATCACGCGTCCTCCACCGCCGTGGTGGCGCGTCCGTTGTCGAGGTCGACCATCGTCGACAGCCGCAGCCGTTCCGGCACTGGCGAGAGCATGAGCATCGCATCGACCTCGATCTTCATCCCGGCCCGGTCGCCCGGCGCGACCTTCACGCGGATGCTGTCGCGCTTGAGGCGCGGCTCGAAGACGGCGATGACTTCGCGCAACTCTCGGGCAAGTGCGGCAAGGTCAAAGTCGGTGATGCTGCGCCCGGAAAAGGACGGGACGCCATAGTTGATCACCGACCGCCGGACATGCGGAAAATTGGCGATCAGTTCCTCGGGCGTTTCGAAGCCCTTGCGTTCTAGGTCCGACAGTTGCAGGCCGGATTCGAAGCGCTCGACGTTGAAAAGCGCCTCGATGTCGCGGCGCACCGCCTCGCGCAGGACCGAGGCGCTGACGACGATGCCGCGCTCCTCCAGAAAGGCGCGGCGGGCCATCTGGGTCAGGAAAAGATGCAGGTCGCGCCGGGTCTCTGCGTCCAGATCGGGGTCTGACTGTACGGTGCGCGCGCCACCCGAAAGCACCGTTTGCAGCTTTTCGGACCCGATCCGCGTCGCAAGATCGGCGCGCTGGCGGTTGGTCTCCGAGACAATCCCGGGCAGATCGTCGACGAGGCGGTCCCACAGGCTGGGTTGGACCGCCTCGCGTCGTGACTGGGGTGCCTGGGTCGGATCAGACATCGCTGCGTTGCCCTATCCTTCCGGCGTTCGCGGGTGTCAGGCCTGGGCCTTGAGGTCGTATTCGAATTCGTTCTCGCCGGCGTCGGAATGGTCCGAGGCGAGCTTTTTGTAGACCGCCTTGATCTTGGCATAGTTCAGGCTGACGGTTTCCATCGGCGTCTCGCCGCCGGACGCCACCGAGTAGCCCGAGATGAAGACATCGGACAGTTCGTAGGTCAGGTAGGTGAACCCATCCTCGCCGTTGTCGCGCACGAACGAGATCATCACCGTGGCAAGCGACTTGCCCTTCGCCATCCCGACGAGGATGTCGTTGGTCGAGATGTCCACTGTCTTCGAGAAGGAAAGCTCCGAAAAGTTGGGACGGCTGGTTTCGCGGATGCCGCTGGTGAAGGCGCCGACGGCGCGGCCGACACCCCACTGCAGCGAAGAGGCGGCGATATGGTCCTCGAAACCGATCTGAGTGCTCTCGCCCTTGATGCCGTTGCCGAGGTCGATGAAAATTCCGGCTGCCATAGCTTAACTCCTTTAGGATTGATGTACTGTGGGTCTAAAATTCATCCGTTCTTCACCGAGGGAAGCTCGGACACCAGGCGAAGGCTGGCGTTGATCCCCTCAAGTTGGTAATGCGGCCGCAGATAGAACCGCGCCGCGTAATAGCCGGGCCGACCCTCGACCGAGTCGACCTGAACTTCCGCCTTTGCAAGCGGTCGCTTCGCCTTGGACTTGTCGTCTGCCATTTCCGGATTGGCCAGGACGTAGCGGTTGATCCACTCCGACAGCCATTTCTGCATGTCGCCGCGTTCCTTGTAGGTCCCGACCTTGTCGCGCGCGATGGCCTTCAGGTAGTGCGCAAAGCGGCTGACCGGGAAGAGGTAGGGCAGGTTGGCCGACAGCCGTTCGTTCGATTGGGCATCCGGGTCGACCAGGCGTCCGGCACGGGCTTCGTCGTCCTGCAGGCTGTGCGCCCCGATGAAGGCGGCGATGTCGGTGTTCTTGCGGTGCAGGATCGGCATGAACCCAAGCTTGGCCAGTTCCGCCTCTCGCCGGTCGTCGATGGCAATCTCCGTCGGGCACTTCATCGAGATGGACCCGTCGTCCGTCGGGAAGCTGTGCACCGGCAGGTTGACCACCGCGCCGCCCGATTCCACGCCCCGGATCTGGGTGCCCCAGCCATACAGCTTGTGACTGCGATTGATGTTCACGCCCATCGCGAAGGCCGCGTTCATCCAGACGTAGTGGTCATGCTTGCCGTCGATCTCTTCCTCGAAGGCGAAGCCTTTCACCGGGATCGTCGCCGCACCATAGGGCAGACGCGCCAGAACACGCGGCATCGTCAGCCCGATGTAGCGGGCGTCTTCGCTTTCACGCAGAGATTGCCAGCTTGCATAGTCGGGCGAGGACACGATCTGCTGCAGATCCTGCGGGTTCGGCAGTTCCTGCCAGCTTTCCATGCGGAACAGCTTGGGCGAAGCCGCCGCGATGAAGGGCGCGTGCGCGCTGGCGCAGATGCCCGACATGTTGCGCAGAAGGCCCACGTCGCGCGGGTGGTGGCTGAACTCGTAGGCCCCTACGATGGCCCCGAACGGCTCGCCGCCGAACATCGAGTATTCGTCGGTGTACAGCCGCTTGAAGATGGGGGACTGGTCCCACATCTGGCCCTCGAAATCCTCCAGCGTGTCGGCCAGCTGGTCCTTGGTGATGTTCATCACCCGGATCTTCAGCTTCTGGTCGGTCTCGGTGTTGTTGACCAGGTAGTGCAGCCCGCGCCAGGTGCCTTCGATCTCGCGCACTTCGGGGGCGTGCATGATCTCGTTCATCTGGGTGGTCAGCAGGCTGTCGATCCCGGCAATCAGGTTCTTGATCGATTTGACCGCATTGCCCGAGATGGTCGCTGTGCCCGACCGGTCGGTCGCGGCCAGCGCCAGGTTCTGCACCAGCGCGTGCAGCTTCTGGCTTTCGTCTTCCTTGACGCGAAAATCCTTTTCAAGAAGGTCGCTGAATTCGCCAAGATCGACGGCCTGGGCTTCGGCGGCGGTGGCAGAGCCCTGCTTTTCCTGTTCGGCCATTCCTCAGCCCTCCTTCTTCATGGCTTCTTCGGCGACCTGCTGCAGCAGGGGCTCGTTCTGCAGAAGCTGGGCGATCCGCTTTTCCGCGTTCACCTTGCCATCCATGTAGCCAAGCAGTTCCTCAAGCTGGCGTCGCATCTTCAGCAACTCGGCCAACGCGGGGACCTGTTCGGCCACCTTGTCGGGGGTGAAGTCGGACATGCTCTTGAACGTGAGGTCGACGAACATCTCCTCGTCGGCCGCGCCGTCCTTGGACGGCAGGCGGTTCGGCACCCGTGCCTTCACGCGGGGGGCGAGGGCCTCCATGAACTTGCCGAAGCGGCCCGCGTCGACGTCGACGAAGGTGCGGTCGTTGACCGGCTTCATCGCCTCTTTCGTTTCGGACTTGCCGGCGAGGTCGGCCATCACCCCCATCACGAAGGGAAGTTCGATGGTGGTCGGGCTGCCGTAGTGTTCGACGTCATAGGCGATCTGCACGCGCGGGGCGCGGTTGCGTTCGATCACCTTTGCCTTGCTTTCACTTGCCATGTCTCAGACCTCTCCTGATCGTCCTGGGGCCTATTGCGAGGCCGATTTCTTGTCGTCGACGCCGGCGACGTTCTTGAATTCCTTCATCCCGCTCGGGGCGATCTCTTCCATCAGCTGCAGGAAGTTCATCGGCACCATCTTCCGCATCCGCCGCGCCAGATGCGGGATCGGGCTGGAGGGTTCGGTGCGTTCGTAAAAATCGATGATCATGTCGAGACAGCGCTCGACATCCCGGCGCGAGTTGACCGAACCGGGAATGCCGCCCTGCGCCGGGGCCGGATGGGCGCCGTTCAGGGCGGGTGCGGGCAAGACCGTTTCGGTCATGGCAGTCCCCTGGGTTGAGACTTGGTCGGTGGACGACTGCTGGCCCCGGGCGGCGGCCAGGGGGCTGAGCATGCGCGCCAGAACCTTGTCCAGCTCCTTGAAGCGGACGCCGACGCCGTTTTCCATGACGCGCGCATTCAGCGCGGCTTCCAGCTGGCCAAGCGCCGTCCGTGCGGCCTCGATGCCCTGGATCAGGGCCGCCAGGTCGTCGGGCCGCTCGGCGGCCTGGGCACGGCAGGCTGTGGTCGCCCGGTTCTGTTGCGCCTCGTGCCGGGCCAGGTGTTCAGCCACCTCGCGCTCGCCCAGCCCGCTGGGCAATTCGGACTGCGCCTGGTTGCGCGTCAGCCCTCCGGCACAGAGGTCCGCGCCGGTGATCGGCCCGATGCCACGGGGATTGAGGACAACCGTAAACTCCAGGTCGCAAAGCAGACCGTTGTCGGAATTCTCCAGCTGGAAAAGCGAGTTGATGCGCCGGGTTGCCGCTTCGCGCGGCGAGGGGCTTTCGCGCAGGGTGGGGTGGGCGCTGTCCCAGTACTGTTCGACCGTCGCCGTCAGCAGGCCAAGGCCGCTGGCCAGTCCGCTGAACCCCTCGGCATTGGACAGACTGCGGACGACGATGACCAGAAGCCGGATGTCGCGCCCGGTGGCGGCCAGTTCTGCCGCCTGCTCCAGCACTGCCGACCAGTCGATGTTAACACTGCCGATGCCGCCGCTGCGCACATTCTCCAGCCGGACCGCCCGCGCGGCAGGCTCAAGAACCCGCTCGATCCCGTGGAAGCGGGGATCGTTGCGAAGTTCCAGCCCCGAGGCATTCCCTTCGCCCAACGGAACCAGAAACGGTTCAAGGTCCATATGTGTCCAAAACCTTCTGCGAAACGCCAAATGCACAATCTACGCGGGCAAGTCTTGCACCACCTCACTTAAAGTCAAGGTCTTGCATCGATGACCCTCGAGGCGATTGACACGATGTTCCCGGGTTCATCGCGCAAGATTTCCGCAAGGGCCTCGGCGAAGGAAGCGACGGACTCGTCCTTTGGTCGGCGAATGCCGAAAAGGGACGTCTTCGACAGGAAGGCGATGACCTCGGACTTGCCGAAGCTTTCCTCGCTGACCACGGTCCCAAGAAAGCCGCGCTTCGCGCGCAGGTCCTCGACCGAGAACAGCACCCGGATGCGGCGCTGGCCGTTCACCACCTCGCCCACCTCGGCGATGTCGTGGGTTTCCTGCTGGATGTTGGGCACCAGGTTGTAGACCGACCCGGTGTTGTCGACGACGACGACCCAAAGCGACAGGCCCGTCAGGTCGGCCGGGGCCAGCACTTCGGCAATCGGGTTTTCGCCCGCATGATAGATGCCGGACAGGTTGACGTCGCCGGTGGCCCCGTCGCCCAGCCAGATCGACAGGTCATCCGAGTCAAGCGGCGGCAGGACCTTGCGGATCGCGCAGAGGTCAGAGTTCAGGATCGTGGCGTCGATCCTTACCTTCCGGTCGCCGATCCCGGATTCCAGGCTGCCCTGCAGCTTGTCACGCGCCGCCTCGCTCTCCAGCGCTCCGGTCACGACGACAGTGTCGCCGATGGCATAGCCGCTGGCGGGGGGCGCTTCAGGTCCAAGCGGGCCGCAAGTGGCGAAAGGCTCGATCATCCCTTCCACCGCTGCGACCGGAAGCAGCCGCGGGCCCAGCACGATGTCCACCCGCGCAGCCAGTCCCGCGTGCCGCGCCCAGTCCGAGATCGCGGTCGTCTTCTCTGCCGCCAGATCCCGGCTGTCAGCCAGCCCGGTAACCCGGACGGCGGTGTCCGCAACCTCGATCTCCCATTCGGTCAAGCCTTGCATCAGGCCAAGACCGGTCGCCACATGGCTGACCCAAAGCGGATCCGGCACCCCCGTCGCCAGGGTGATGGAGCCCTCGGGCGCCGGGGTTCCGGCCACCCCCGCGAAGGCCTGGCGCAGCAGGGCCGCAGCTGGCTCGTCCGGGGCGTTGGCCGACAGTGCGGCACCTTGCGGCCCAAGGCTTGCCGCCAGCCGGTAGGGTGCCGCAACCGGCAAGGGCGGAGTGGTCAATCCACCCAGAAGCCCGGAATACCAGGCCCCACCGCCCATGAGGCCGACGAGCAGCACCACCAGCAGCGCCAGCATCCCGCCCCGTCCCTTGCGCGCCGCCCCGCCCGGCGGCGAAGCCTGCCGTCCACCCCGGGTCGAGACCGGCTTCAACGCCTGTGCCAGACGGTCCACCACCGCCTCGGCGCTGGGCGCACGTTCGGCCAGGGCGGGGGCCGTCAGCCAGTCGATCAGGCCTTTCAGCGGCTCGGGCACGCCTTCGGTGTCCAGCTTCGTCTGCTTGCGGCGCACGATCTCTCCCGGCGTCGACCCGCCGAACGGCACCTGCCCGCGATAGGCCGCCAGAAGCGTCGCCCCGAGCGCATAAAGGTCCGACCGCTTCTCGGCCCGCCCTTCCAGCTGCTCGGGTGCCGCGTATTCGTATTTCCCCGCGAATTCGTTGCCGACGATGGTCTTGGCCCCGGCCGAGGTATCCTTGGCGATGCCGAAGTCGATGATCGTCGCCTTCTCCGGCGCCCCGTCTCGCAGGACGACGTTGTCGGGCGACAGGTCGCGGTGCACGATCCCGCGCGCATGGGCCGCAACCAACCCCTCGGCCACACGGTGCGCAATGATCATCAGCTCGCGGGCGTCCATCCGACGACGCATCATGATGTCGTTCATCGACGGCCCATCGATGAAGTCCATCACCAGGAACACATGCCCCTGATCGGTCCGCGAGCATTCCGAATAGCGTACCACGGCGTCGTTCACGACGTCGCGCATCTGCTCTTCGCGCCGCATCAGCTGGATGTAATCGTCATTCCCGGAAAACTGCGCGTTCAGCGCCTTGATCGCGACGATCCGCCCGGAAATCTGGTTGCGTGCCCGGTAGACCTCGCCCGTGCCGCCGCGGCCCAGCACACCCTCGATCTCGTAGGTGTGGTTCAGCACCTGGCCCTGTCGGAAGATGTCGCCTGGCAGCGGACCAATCATGCCGCGCCTCGGGGGGTCGGGGTTTCGGTACCTGCGACGAACACCAAAACAGTCGCCATGTGAAAAATTCCGGGATAGATTAACCTTGCGGAAAGCCTGCGTCTTTCCGCTCTGATGAGCAAGCATATTACAATCGATTGAGGGGAAGGATTATGGCCCCACGTGGCGGCAGCGAGACGATCAAGCGGAAAGAGCTGGTCGGCAAGCTCAATCCGGTCTGCCTGAAGGCGTTTTCGGCGGCGGCGCAAACCGCAAAGACCCGCGGCAACCCCTATGTCGAGCTGGTCCATTTCATCGAGGCGCTGTCGCAAAGCGCCCGGTCGGATTTCGAGATCCTCTGTGCCTCGGCCGGGGTCGATGCCTCTAAGCTCTCGGCCGACATCACCCGCGCGGTCGACGCGCTGCCACACGGCGCGGGCTCGGTCGAGGAATTCTCGGACCACATCTTCCGCGCGATCCAGGAAGGCTGGACCTTCGGCAGCCTGGAGTTTGGCGACGATACGGTGCGGTCGGCCTATATCCTACTGGGTGCCTTGAAGGTCCCTGTGCTGGAGGGCCTCCTGTTCAAGATCAGCCTCGAGTTCGACAAGATCGATCCGGCGTCGATGGCGGGGCAGCTGGGTGATCTATTGGCCGAGTCGGTCGAGGGTGCCAAGCCCGAGGGTGAGGCACCGAAGGCGAAGCAGGCGCCGGGCGGGAAGTCGGCCCTTGGCCAGTATGCGACCAACCTGACGGAACGCGCGCGGGCGGGGAAAATCGACCCGGTGATCGGTCGCGATCCCGAGATCCGCCAGATCATCGACATCCTGATGCGTCGCCGTCAGAACAACCCGATCCTGACGGGTGAGGCCGGGGTGGGCAAAACCGCCGTGGTGGAAGGCTTCGCGCTGCGCCTGGCCCGTGGCGACGTGCCACCGCAACTGAAGGCGGTCGAACTTCACATGCTGGACGTCGGCCTGATGCAGGCGGGCGCGTCCGTGAAAGGCGAATTCGAGAAGCGCCTGAAGCAGGTGATCGACGAGGTGCAGTCCTCGGACAAGCCGATCATCCTATTCATTGACGAGGCGCATACCCTGATCGGTGCAGGGGGGGCCGCTGGCACAGGCGATGCCGCGAACCTCTTGAAACCGGCACTGGCGCGGGGCGAGTTGCGGACCGTGGCCGCGACGACCTGGGCCGAATACAAGGAGCATATCGAGAAGGACCCCGCCCTCACCCGCCGCTTCCAGGTGGTCAAGGTCGAGGAACCGTCCGAGGAGGCCGCCGTGAGGATGCTGCGCGGCGTGGCGGGCGTTCTGGAAAAGCACCACAAGGTCGAAATCCTGGACGAAGCGATCGAGGCGGCGGTCACGCTGTCGCACCGCTACATCCCCTCGCGCCAACTGCCCGACAAGGCGATCAGCCTCCTCGACACCGCCTGCGCGCGGGTTGCGGTATCCCAGCACGCAACCCCGGCCGAGGTGGAGGACATCGAACGTCGGTTGTCCTCCCTGGAGGTCGAGCAGGGGATCATCGGGCGCGAGGAAGCCATCGGGATCGACGTGGGAGAGCGCAAGGCCGACGTCGAGGCCGCCTTGGCGAAAGCCACCACCGAGCTGGAGGCCGCAAAGACCCGCTGGGACGCCGAGAAGGCTCTGGTCGAGGAAGTCCTCGCCCTCCGCGCCACCCTGCGCGGCGCCGGTCAGCCGGTGGACGAAACCGGCGTGACGGGCGAAACTCCGCCCGAAGCGGCCGAAGAAACGGCCGAGCCCGAAGCCCTGACTCCCGAAGCCCGGGCCGAGATGCTGACGACTCTCCGCGCCCGAATGGCCACGCTCGCCGAGGCGCAGGGCGAGCGCCCGCTGATCCTGCCCGCCGTAGACCGACTTGCCGTCGGTGCCATCGTCCAGGACTGGACTGGCATCCCGATGGGGCGGATGCTGGCCAGCCAGACCGAGCGCGCCCTGCAACTCGCCGGGACCCTGTCGGAGCGGGTGGTGGGACAGGACCATGCGATGGGCATGATCGCCAACCGCATCCAGACCAGCTACGCGGGCCTCGGCGCGCCGGAAAAACCCATCGGCGTCTTCATGCTCTGCGGCCCCTCGGGCGTAGGCAAGACCGAAACCGCGCTGGCGCTGGCCGAAACCCTCTACGGCGGCGAGCAGAACCTGATCTCGATCAACATGTCCGAGTTTCAGGAGGCCCACACCGTCAGCACGCTGAAAGGCGCGCCGCCCGGCTATGTCGGTTACGGCAAGGGCGGCATCCTGACCGAAGCCGTCCGCCGCCGCCCCTATTCGGTAATCCTCTTGGACGAGGTCGAAAAGGCGCACCCCGATGTGCACGAGATCTTCTTCCAGGTGTTCGACAAGGGGATGATGGACGACAGCGAAGGCCGCCGGATCGACTTCAAGAACACCCTGATCCTTCTGACCTCCAACGTCGGATCCGAAGAGATCATGGCGATGACCGAGGACGGCAAGTCCGGCGCCGACCTTGAAGAACTTACCGCTTCCCTCCGCGCGCCGCTCCTCAAAGTGTTCCCAGCGGCGCTGCTGGGCCGGGTGGTCACGATCCCCTACTACCCGCTCTCCGACCAGATGATCGAAGCCATCGCCGGCCACAAGCTGCGCGGCATCGCCCGGCGGCTAGAGGCGGGGCATGGCGCGGAACTGGTGATCGGTGAAGGGGTCATGGACACGATCAAGGCCCGCTGCACCGAAATCGAAAGCGGGGGCCGGATGATCGACGCGATCCTCACCAACACACTTCTGCCCGAACTGTCCCGCCAGGTGCTGAACCGAAAACTTGAGGGCGCGGAACTTACCCGGGTCACCGTGACCGGCTCGGACGCCGGGTTCGCCTATGCCTTCGAATAGGGAGCACTGAAATGCACGATGGAACCTTCCTGGGCCTGCAGGGCGTTCATCGGGCCGAGATCATCGGCTTCGGCCCCGACAGCCGCCCGCAGGTGCTGATCCCTGCCCTTGGCGAGGTCCCGCTCCTGGCCCGCTCGCTGGTGCCGCTGTCCGCTGGGGCGGTCGGACGGCTGGTGGCGGTGGCGATGATGGGAGAGGAGCCGCTGGTGCTGGGCCTGATCCAGCCGCTGGTCCCGGAGGTCGAGGCGGACGGGGAGAAGTTGGTCCTCGAGGCCCGCCGCGAGGTCACGCTCCGCTGCGGGAAGGCGAGCATCCACCTGACGGCGGACGGGAGGGTCACGATCCGGGGGACCCAGGTCCTGAGCCGGTCGGACGGCCCGAACCGGGTGCAGGGAGCGTCGGTTCAGTTGAATTGAGCTGCGGCGCGCCACGCGCGGCGCGGACTTTGGGGTGAGGGAAATCAAGGGGTTGGGTGTGGGCGGTGACAGATTGTTAACGATTGCACTTGCAGAGCGGAGGCATGGCAGCGGCTCATCATCCGCGAAAGCGCCGAAGAAGGAGCGACCGGATGACTACGTTTGGATCAGCCAACTTCTACGAACGGATTTTCTCTGAGCTTCGTTACTGCATATGCATTTGCGTCAGCGCGTTCGAGAGCTGCATCGTATATGCGGTCAAGATCCATAAAGCGTCGCGAAATCGACGGAGTATAGACAAGCCTCGGGTCCAGTGCGCCGCGTTCATAGTCCGGAGTAACGGTTGGCATCACTTGCCGTAAGACATCAATGGCGAGGTCCAGCCACTGAAAAAAGACTGCTTCGCCACGAAAAACCATCTGGCAGTACATAAGCAGCCAATCCGTTCTCATCCCGACAACATTTGATTCGTGCAGGCAAAAGATGGCATCGTTCAGCATCGTGAATGTCATCGCCAGCATTTGACGGTGCGGCCCGGCCCATTCGTCGTCGTTGGACTCGGTGTAAATTGGAAAATGCGTTTCCGAAAACACGGCCCAGCAGGCGACGACCGCGTCTTCGGCTTCATGTTCAAGATCGAACACGCGCATAGCGGCAACAAGCCATTCTCCCAAAGCGATGGCCAATGCCAGATTTGCTGCGTCGGAAAGGGTATCCAACGTTTCTTCGTAGCCAGTGGAATAGTCCTGGTACGCGTCCGGGATCTTCCACTCGTCCCATTCAAAATCGAGATGTGCAAGATTCGGAGCTTGCGATAGCACTTGGTCGAACGTCATCGCCCGAACTCGCCGTACGGCTTCTGAACGTCTGGATTCCTCCGGACGTAGGGATTTGCCGACCAATCTATTGCGGCTGCCTCCGCCTTTGCCATCGGCAGCATTTCGTTTGATTGAATATCGCCTGACAGCGCCGCAAACGGAACCGGCAGGCCCCAGTGCGGCGCTACGAAGGCCTGTATCTGCTCAGGAGTGGGGTCATCTGGAAGTAGGCTTTCGTCTAGCGGGGGCTTCGGGGCAAGCTCGTGCAATCGGTCCGTCAAGCGGAAAATCCAAGCATCGAAGGACTTTGCGGATTTTCGATCCAGGAGATGCCGTAGGATGCAAGCGAAGTGATAAAGATCACGTCGCGGCGCATTCGCATTTCGGTACCAACGCCCAGGATAGATTGACCCGGCGCCATACCATCTCAGCAGTTGAAAGGCTGATGCAACCGGAGGCTGATCTGGCACGGGTTCTTCCATCAGGGCTTCAAGGTCGACGCATAGCGGATCGAACATGAACGCAAGCGACGTATCCACCAATTGGAGAGTTGAACTGACGTCCAGCAGGTTCTGAAAGCGATGGCTGGTCCAGATCAGCAGACCCGAAGCTATGCGAAAGCTGCCACAAGATGTTATTCCCGCAAAGCTGTCCAACAGCTTCGTCCGAGTCTCGACCGGGCCGACATGTGCGCGCTTTCCCAACCATTCGAAATTCTGTCCGCCGTCCGTGATCGTGTCCGGAATGAAATCTGGTCGCGAGATCAGCATTTTAGTTGCACCACTTCAGGTCCTTGAGGGATTTCTGTTCCGGTGGACTTCCGTGACAAATCTTGATGTCAAGACAGCCTTTGCCCTTGTTGCTTTTCTTGTCGACCGCACAAAGTAGCGCCTTGCAATGCGGACAGGCATCTTTCTCTTGCCCGGGCTCGGCCGAATTCCAGTTGATCGCAAGGACTAGAGTGCCCCCAGTCGGCGGGTTCTTCGCCTTGAATATCTCTTCGATGATCCTCGATTCGGTATGGGTCGGGTGGGCTCCTCCTTGCTTGTTGTTCCGGACTTCCTCGTAGACATGTACATTTCCACCGCACGCTTTGCTTTCCTTGGTCTTGCGCGCACCAGGTTTCGGCTTGTTCAGTTTCATCCCTTGCGACATCTTGTACCTTCGGCATAGGAACACTCGCGAACAGGCGCGGACGACGCGGGAGGTTCCCCCCGTTGGCGTGAAGACGCCATGCGTGATCGTGGCAGCTCCTGCGGCTTCCTTGTACTTGGCTCGCGATTTCTTGGACAGGCTGGTCCTACGTGAGTTGCGTTGAATGTCTTCCCGAACTTCCTTGTTTGCCTGCTCCAGCTTTTTGCACTGCGATTCAGGAGACCCGGCACCGACGGCAGCTTGTGCAGCACTCATGCCAACCGATGCATTGTCCATGTTCATGTGGTTCTGCGTGGTCAGGTCGGTAAACCGCTCGGCCCCGCCACCTTCGAAGATTACATCGAAAGAATATGCCGCGAACTTTAGCGGACCGGTGATCTTGTGACTGACCACGCCTGCCCCGAAGCTGTTCGTTGCGGGTTCGTCGCCAGTAGTCTTTGAGTATTTCGAGGCGTTCTTTTTCCCCGCCTCCTTCCCCTTGACGAACACACTCGTACAGCCGTCGGTCGTATCCGACGCCATCCCGGTCAGGGGATAGGGGATCGGAACCGGCCCAGCAGGCGGCGGTGGCGGCGACATGCAGACGTCAGGCATCGCGGCGATGGTCTTGTTCGGGGTCGCTTTCCCTGAAACCTCCAGCCCGTTTGCAAACACGCTCATGCCCGCATCTCCGCTGTCAGGGCCACGCGGCGGCCGTCGTCTTCGCCGGCGAAGCACAGGGCGCGGTTTTGCGGCAGAAGGCCCGCGCGGCCCATCTCGAAGGCCCAGGCGAGTTGGGCGGGCATCAGGGCGGCGCCGATCTCTCCGGCGTATTCGATCAGGTTCCAGTGCTCGACATAGCCGCGCGGACGGCGGGAGCGGCCTTCGGGAGGGGCGCGGTCAAGGCGCATCTGGGCCATCATCTGCTCCTTGAACTTGAAATGCTCGCCGTTCAGGTCACCGATCAATGCAGGGAAATCATAGAACGAAACGCCCGTCACCGCCAGCGCGGCGCGGATCGCCTGGGTCAGGCCCTCGCCCGTCACCGCCTGTTCGCGCGAGCCGCCGTCGCGGCTGGGCTCAAGCCCGGTACCGATGCCGGTGATCGCAAGCTCTGGTCCCTGCGCGGTTCCGGTGCGGGCGACGAGGATCGCGGAGGCGGCCTCGCCCACCGTGAAGCCGGAGGTGTTGGTGCCGCAAAGCAGGCGGTTCTTTGCGATGTAGTGCTCGACGATCACTTGGCGGAGCAGGCTTTCGACGCCGACGATGATCTGCACGGGGTAGCGGTCTGCCTGGCGCGCTGCGGTGGCAAGAAGATGGGGCAGTCCGGTGCGCCCGCCGCCGATGACGCCGGAGCCGGGGGGAAGGGGGCGGCCAAGCTTGCGGGCGAGGCCGTCGAGGACAAGGGTCTCCAGGTCGGCGGGGCGGCCGGGGCGGTCCTTTGGTGCGACGGTGACGAGGATCGGGATCTCGGCCGCCGCGCGGCGGAGGGCGGGGGGCAGGTGGGCGACCTGGGCCAGACATTCCTCGATAGGCGGCGTGGCGAGGTCGGGGAGGAATGTGGGGCCTTCCCACCATTGGTGCGCGGCGACGCGGAAGCAGCCCAGGTTCGCCCCTGCGGTCGGGTCCCAGAGGTTGCCGACCTCGGACCCGATGATCTGACCGCGGACGCCGGCGATGGTCGAGGGGCCGTCGTGGCCAAGCGCGGACCAGATGCCATAGCCGATGACCGACAGGCCGGGGGCGATGCCCTTCTCAGACATTCGGGCCCCCCTTGATGCCGCCCGGCCAGTGCGTTGCGCCATCCATCGGGCGCTCGACGATGATGGCACGGGCGAATTCGAAGAGGTCGCGCTCGGCCGTGATGCGGGTGCGCCAGGTCAGGCACATCTCGCGGGCCTCGGGCAGGAAGAGGACGGTGTCGAGGTTGGCGATGCGCTGGGTGATGCGGCCCGACTTGCGCTCGAAGGTCACGACGATCTGGGTGCGGGGGATCTGGCCCGAGAGGCGGCCTTCGGGCGAGAGGTTGACAAGCTCAACCGGCTCGCCCCCCACGGGATAGGGGATCTGCTGGTCCGGCGCCGAGGCCTGGAAGTAGCGGTCGTCGAAGTCCATCGGCAGAAGCGGCACGCGGTTGTCGAGCCAGACCTCGTCATAGGTCCCGGCATACTGTCGCCGGGGAAGCCATGTGCGGCCGAGGGGACCGAAGGCCATCGGGAGAAAGCCGCCATCCGGCGACACCGCGTCACTGCCGAATTCCGAAGTCTGGGCCAGCGCCTTCCCCTCGCGGTTGACCGAGTTGGGGTAGTAGCCAAGGCCCACGGGGTTTTCCTGGTAGGTCTTGGCCAGCGCGGGCGTGTCGGCTTCGGGGTCGATGCCGCCATAGGCGTGGTCATAGCCGATGTCCTGCACAAGGAACGGCCGCTTTTCCGAAGGCGTGTGGCCCGCCGCGCCGCGCAGCCAGATGCGGCTGCCGTGGGCGGTGAACTTCTTGGCCCAGGCCCCCAGCCGGATGCCCACATCCACGCTGGTCGCGGGCTCGCCCCTGGGGGCATGGGCGCGGGCGTGGGCCAGGACGTCGCAGCGGGGGCGGATATGGGCGAAGTCGGTCTCGAACACCGGGGCGTCCCAGGCGGGGTCGGAGCCGAAGACGTCGGCCTCGATCAGGGGATGCTGCACGGGGGCGACAAGTGTCGGCGCGGCGCGGTCGGGCGACAGGGTGAACGTCGCCCGCAGGACAAGGACGATCTGCTCGTGCCCCTGCTTGTCCAGCGCAAGGGTGAAGTTCGCCGGAAAGGGCGTGGTGTTCTCCAGCCTCATGCCTGGCCCCACGCTTGCGTCCGGCCTACCATGTGCGGGTGAACCCCCTGGGTTGGGGCACGACCGCGCCGCGCCAGTTCGCCAGCGGGGCGTCGGGCGCGCGGGTGGCCAGTTCCAGCGCCACGGCGCGCTGGTCAAGCTGATAGTCCGCTGCCGCCTCGATCGGCGGCTGGAAGGTCCAGGCCGGCAGGCCGAGCAGATGGCGCGTCCCGGCGACCAAACGGGACCGCCTGGGGGCCAGCCAATGCAAGAGCTTGTCGGGATCTGGCCAGTAAAGCTTGGCCTCGATGAAGCTTTCCTGCCGGCAGGCGGCGACCACCGGGTCCTCGGGGTCCTCGGGGAATTCCGCCAGCTCAAGGGATTCGGCCGAAAGCCGCGCCCCGGTGATCCGGCAGAAGGCTGCCCCCGCGATGCGCGACAGGACCGGCTCGGCCATCTGGCGCAAAAGCCAGTCCAGCGTGTCCGCCGCCCCCAGGGCCCCGGTCGCCAGGACCCCCCAGCGTTCGGTCTGCCGGTCGGACATCAGGCGTGCGATGGCGGCGCGGCAGGCGCGGTCGTCCAGGATCAGCGGCAGAAGCTCGGCCACCATCCGCGCCTCGGGCGCCGGAGTGGCCGGGGTGATGAATGTACCCAGGATCGCCGGGGCGGCGCGGCGGTCGCCCAGCAGGGCCGCCGCCCAGGCTGCCTGGAAGCGCAGGCTAGGCTCTGGGTTTTCACAGAGGCGGACAAGGTCGGGCACCAGGTCCGCGCGGCCAAGTTCCCCCGCCAGTTGCATCGCGCGCGCCGCCACGCGAGGGTCACGGTGCGTGAGCATCGGCTTCAGATGTCCCTTGGGGTCCACCCGGCGCAGCCCGCAGACCTCTAGCGCGATCCAGGTGGCCATCGGGTCAAGGCCGGTGATCCAGTCGCGCATCCGGGCTGCCATCCGTTCGGGCGCGCACCAGGCTGCCGCCGCGCCAAGTGCTTCGACCTGATCCCAGATCAGGGCCTCGGGCGGGGCGATGTCGGCCAGGGGCAGATCGGGGCGGGCATGCAGGCAGACGTGGAAGGCGGTGAAGACCTCGCCGAATTCGGCTGCGATGGCCAAGGTCTCCAGCGCCAGTTCCACCCCCGCCTCGCGGCCCATGACCAGCGCATCGAGATGCCCGCCCAGCCGGGATTCCAGATCGAACAGCTCGACAAGGCGGAAGTTCGGACCATCCTGTCCAAGCCGCACCTGCGACGCGACGAAGGCTGCGTTCTCCGCATGCAGCCGCAAAATCCGGCGGTTGATCAAAGGCGCGTTGCAATTCATCCGCGAATAGTCCCGGGAAGGGCTGGATACGGTGAGCTTAGATGAAGCCCGGACAAATCCAAGCCCAGCTTTCCGGACCTTGTGCACAGGCCAGGACGGTGTTCAGCGGCGCAGAAGGGGATCATGCCATGCGACGCAAGGGAAACAGAGGGCCTTGACAGAATCTGTCCAGTCATGACATCGATGTCATGACACCGATGTCATCGACGCGGTGGGTCGCAAGCTTTCGGGGGAGGGGGCATGTCGACGATCTATGATGTCGCGCGCCGTGCCGGTGTCTCGCCGAAAACGGTCAGTCGGGTGCTGAACTCGGACGGTCCCGTGGGCGAAAAGACCCGCGAGGCGGTCGAGGCGGCCATGCGCGACCTTGGCTATGTGCGGTCCAATGCAGCCCGGATGATGCGGGCGCAGAAGTCCGGGATCATCGGGCTGATCACTGGCGCGATTTCCACAAAGAACCAGCCGTCGACCCAACAGGGCTTGCCCGACCTCTATATCGTGCAGGGCATCCAGCGGGCGCTGGAATCCTCGGGCATGACGGTGATGATCGCCGACACGGCGGGGCGCAACGACCGGGTGCCCCATCTGATCGACACCTTCCTGTCGCACCGGGTGGAAGGGCTGATCTATGTCGCGGAATACCACCAGGAAGTGAACCTGCCGGTCCTGCCGGACGACACGCCGCTGGTGTTGGCGAATTGCTTCGACGCCCGAGGGACGCCCGCCGTCGTGCCGGATGACCGGCGGCTGCAACGCGATCTTGTCCGGCGGTTGATCTCTGCGGGACACCGCCGGATCGCCTATCTGTCCTTGCGCCCCGACATGGCGGCAGGCCGCCTGCGCCCGCAAGGCTACCGCGAGGCGCTGGAGGAGGCGGGGCTGCCCTTCGATCCGGCGCTTCTGCAGCATGTCGATTTCGACCAGGTGGAAATCGGCCCGCAGCTTCTGTGGGACACCATCGACCGGATGCTGCACCTGGACCAGCCGCCCACGGTCCTGTGCTGCGGCAACGACCAGATGGCGATGATGGTCTACGGCATCCTGCGCAGCATGGGCCGCAAGATGCCGGACGAGGTCAGCGTGGCAGGCTTCGACAACTATCGCGCCATTGCCGAAACGCTCTATCCGCCGCTGACGACGGTGGATCTGCCCTACAACGCAATCGGCGCCCGCGCGGGCGAGCGTCTGATGCAACTGATTTCCGGCGAAGGCCGGGATGACCACAGCCCGGTCCTGGTGGCCGGCCCTGTGTACTGGCGTGGCTCGGTCACCGAGCTGCGCCCCGAAAACGTGATCAGTTTCAAAACCCTCAGGGAGGAAAAACAATGAAGATACTCTCCATCGCGGCTTCGGCTGCGATCCTGGGCTGGGCCTCGATGGCCCAAGCTCAGGAAACGCTGACCATGTGGTATCATGGCGCGGGCAACGAAGTGGAACTGAAGCTCATCAACGAGCTGATCACCGACTTCAACGGCAGCCAGGCCGACTGGAAGGTCGAACTGCAAAGCTTCCCGCAGGCGGCCTACAACGACTCGGTCGTCGCGGGCGCGCTGGCAGGCAACCTGCCCGACATCCTGGACGTCGACGGGCCGAACATGCCGAACTGGGCATGGGCTGGCTACATGCAGCCGCTGAAGATCGACGAAAGCAAGATCGCCAACTTCCTGCCCGGCACCAAGGGCGTCTGGAACGGCCAGCTCTACTCCATCGGCCTCTGGGATGCCGCCGTCGCGCTGGTGACCCGTCAGTCGACCCTGGACGAGCTGGGCCTGCGCAAGCCGACGGTCGATGCGCCCTGGACCAAGGACGAGTTCATGGCGGCCCTCGATGCGGCCAAGGCGGCGGGCAAGTGGGAATATCCGCTTGACCTCGGCATGGCCTGGACCGGCGAATGGTACCCCTACGCCTTCTCGCCCTTCCTGCAGTCCTTCGGCGGCGACATCGTCGACCGGACGACCTACAAGACCGCGGAAGGTGCCCTGAACGGCGAGGCGGCACTGGCCTTCGGCGAATGGTGGCAGGGCCTCTTCACGGGCGGCTACGCCCAAGCGACGCAGGACCCGGCTGACCGCGACAGCGGTTTCGCGGCGGGCAAGTATGCCTTCTCGTGGAACGGCAACTGGGCCGCGCTTGGTGCTCTGGCCGCCTTCGAGGACACCGTCTTCCTGCCGCCGCCGGATTTCGGCGCGGGTCCGAAGATCGGTGGCGCAAGCTGGCAGTTCGGCGTCTCGGCCACCTCGAAGCACCCGGAAGGGGCAGCGGCCTTCATCGAGTTCGCGCTGCAGGACAAGTACCTGGCCGCCTTCTCGAACGGCATCGGCCTGATCCCGGCGACCCCTTCGGCCTCCGAGATGGTGGACAACTACAAGGCTGGCGGCCCGCTCGCGGTGTTCGGTGAATACTCGTCGAAAATGGCGCTCGTCCGTCCGGTGACCCCGGGCTACGTGGTGCAGGCCAAGGTCTTCGAAAAGGCGCTGGCCGACATCGCCAACGGCGCTGAAGTTGCGGCCACGCTGGACGCGGCTGTCGACGAGATCAACGCCGACATCGAGAAGAACGGCGGCTACGGCCACTAAGGCCCGTATGGCCCCGGGGTCTGACCTCGGGGCCGTGCTCTCCCCAGAGCCTTGGCTGGCGGTCACCGCCGCCAGCCCTTTCCCCTCAGCGAGGCGATCATGGCGTCGAAGTTCACCGTGTCCAACCGGACGGGCTGGCTGATGGCGGGACCCGCGGTCCTTCTGATCGCCAGTTTCGTGATCCTGCCCTTCTTCCTGGCCTTCTACTTCTCGTTCACCACCCAGCGCCTGGTCAGCCCCAACGCGACCGAGTTTGTGGGCATGGCCAACTACCGCCAGCTTCTGGGCGTGGCCACCGTGACGCTGGACCCCGTCCGCGACGACAGCGGGGCCATCGTGATGAAGGACGGCGAACCGGAATACCCCTCGCTCCGCGCGCTGACGCGCAACAACCCCGACCGTCCGGACCTTGCCGGGATGCGGGAATGGTTCAGCTTCTCGCTGGGCGGCGATTCAAAAACCTTTGTCCTCGCCCGAGACGTCGTCTTCATGAAGGCCGTCGTCAACACCTTCATCTTCGTGCTGATCGTCGCCCCCGTGCAGGCGGGCCTGGCGCTGGGCCTTGCCCTTCTGATCAACCAGCGGCTCAAGGGCATCAACGTCTTCCGAGCCATCTACTTCATGCCCGTCGTCGTCTCGATCGTCGTGGTCTCGCTTCTGTGGCGGCTCATCTACGACGGCCAGTCGGGCCTGCTGAACAACCTTTTGGGCGCCATCAGCTTCGGACTGATCCCGCCCATAGACTGGCTCGGCACCCCCTCCACCGCGCTGGGGTCCATCATCGCCATGTCGATCTGGCAGGCCGTGGGCTTCCACATGGTCATCTGGCTTTCCGGCCTGCAGACCATCAGCCCGACCCTCTATGAGGCCGCCGCCATCGAAGGCGCGTCGAAGTGGCAGGTCTTCCGCTACATCACCTGGCCGGGCCTGCGGAACACCGCCGTCCTTATCCTGATCGTCATCACCATGCAGGCGTTCGGCCTGTTCAGCCAGATCGACGTGATGACGAACGGCGGCCCGCTGGACAGCACCCAGACCATCGTCTTCCAGGCCATCGAGCGCGGCTACGGCAAGCAGGACATCTCCACCGGCTCGGCCATCTCGGTCATCCTCTTCGTCATCGTCCTGTCCATATCGCTCATCCAACGCTGGCTCACGCGGGAGAAGACCTGATGGCCATGATCGCTGCCGACAACCGCGGCCTTCGGCTGGTGACGCGCTACGCCGTCCTGGTCCTGATCGCCATCATTTTCGTCTTCCCACTGGTCTTCATGCTGATGTCGAGCCTGAAGCCCGACCAGCAGCTTCTGGAAGATTCCAGCAACCTGCGCGCCTTCCTTCCCGTCGGCGACATCAGCCTCACGAACTATTACGAGGCCTTCCAGCGCGCCCCCGTCGCGACCTTCGTCTTCAACTCGGTCCTGGTGACCGGGGTGACGGTTGCGCTGTCGCTCCTCCTGTGTTCGGCGGCCGGCTTCGCCTTCGTCTTCGTGAACTGGAAGGGCCGCGACACGCTGCTGGCCCTTCTCCTGGCTACGCTGATCCTGCCGTTCGAGACCATCGCCATCCCGCTTCTGATGATGGTCGCGCACTTGCCTTGGGTCGGCTTCGATGGCCTATCCTGGGGCTGGCTCAACAGTTACCACGTCCAAATCGTGCCTTTCATCGCCGACGGCCTGACGGTCTTCCTCTTCGTGCAGTACTTCAAGGACCTGCCGGGCGAGCTGATCGAGGCCGCACGGGTCGAGGGCGCCTCCTGGTGGCAGATCTACCGCAAGATCGTCATGCCGCTGTCGGGGCCGATCTTCGCCACCGCCGCGATCCTGAAGTTCCTGGTGATGTACAACCAGTACCTCTGGCCGCTGATGGTCACGCAGGAAGAAGGCTACCGCCCCGTCATGGTCGGCCTGCAATACTTCTTCCAGCTCAACGTCGCCTGGGGCGAGGTCATGGCCTACCTGAGCCTGATCACCGTCCCCGTCCTCGCCTTCTACCTTTACCTGCAGAAAGCCTTCATCGCGTCGATCGCCTCGACCGGCGTGAAGGGTTAACGGAGACCGATATGTCGTTCAAACACAAAGACCTCTGGTTCTGGGACAGCTGGTATGTCCAGGATGGCGACATCTGGCACGGGTATTTCCTGCAGGCCCCGAAGTCGCTGATCGACCCCGATGCGCGGCACCTGAACGCGACCCAGCGACACGCGGTGTCCAAGGACCTGACCAACTGGACCGACATGGGCACGACCTTCGAGCCGCAGCGGAATGGCGCGGCTTGGGACGACAGCACGACCTGGACCGGGTCGGTCCTGAAGGGCGACGACGGGCTGTGGCATCTGTTCTACACCGGCACCCAGAAGTCCGAACAGTCGCTCTACCAGCGCATCGGCCATGCGACCTCGAAGGACCTGCACAACTGGACCCGTGTCGGCGACGGGTTGGCGCTGGACATGACCGGGCCGAACGCCGACTGCTATGAGAAGGACCACGCCATCGGCCACTGGCACGACCGGGCCATGCGCGACCCCTGGGTGATGAAGGACCCCGACGGCAAGGGCTGGCTGATGTACTTCACCGCCCGCGTGCCCGGCGTGCCCGAACCGAACGCCGGCGGGGCCATCGGCTTTGCGACCTCCCCTGACCTTGTCACCTGGACCCTGCAACCCCCGGTCTTCCACGGCGGCTTTGGCCAGCTGGAGGTCCCGCAGGTCTTCCAGGTTGGGCAGCACTGGTACTGCCTCTTCTGCACTTCGTCGCATCACTGGTCCGACCAATACCGCCGTGACAACCCGGAGACCCCGGTGACCGGCACCCACTACCTGATCGCCGACCACCCGCGCGGACCCTGGCGGATCGCGCCGGGTCCCTTCCTCGACGGGGCCGAGCCCTGCCGCCGCTATGCCGCTCGCATCGTCGACGGCCCGCAGGGTCTGGCGATCCTGGGCTTTGCCGACAGCGGCAAGGCGACCTTCGGCGGCTATGTCATGGACCCCGAGCCGGTCGTGATCGACCGCGACGGTCTTTTGCACGTTCAACCCCTCGCACAGGTGGCGGAGTAGCTCATGGCCCGGATTTCCCTACGAGACGTCAAGAAAAGCTACGGCCAGACCCATGTGATCAAGGGGGTCGACATCGACATCGACGATGGCGAGTTCTGCGTCTTCGTCGGTCCCTCCGGCTGCGGGAAATCCACGCTGCTGCGGATGATCGCGGGGTTGGAGGACATCTCCTCGGGCGAACTCAAGATCGGCGAGACGGTGGTCAACGAACTGCCCCCCGCGCAGCGTGGCGTGGCGATGGTGTTCCAGTCCTACGCGATCTTCCCGCACATGACGGTGCGCGAGAACGTGGCCTTCGGTCTGACCATCTCGGGTGCCTCGAAAGAGGAAAAGGACGCCAAGGTGGCCGAGGCTGCGCGCATCCTGCAGATGGAACATCTTCTGGACCGCCGGCCCAGCCAGCTTTCCGGCGGCCAGCGCCAGCGCGTCGCCATCGGGCGGGCCATCGTGCGGAAGCCGCAGGTGTTCCTGTTCGATGAACCCCTGTCCAACCTCGATGCCGCCCTGCGCATGGACATGCGGATGGAGATCGGCAAGCTCCACCAGCAGTTGGGCGCGACGATGATCTATGTCACCCACGACCAGGTCGAGGCGATGACGCTGGCCGACAAGATCGTGGTCCTGAAGGACGGGATGGTCATGCAGATCGGCGCGCCGATGGACCTTTATCACGACCCGGCGAACCTGTTCGTCGCGGGCTTCCTTGGGGCGCCGTCGATGAACTTCATCAAGGTGAAGGTCCAAGGGGTGAACGGCGGCAAGGTGCTGGTCTCCAATGCCGCATTGGACCCGGTGGAAGTGTCGGGCAAGCGGGCGTCTTTCAAGGTCGGCGACGAGGCGATCCTGGGCCTGCGGCCGCAGTATCTTGCGGTGGCGCAGGGCGCGGGCAAGCTGCATGGGGCCGTGGCCTTGACCGAACGCCTGGGGGCCGAGACGGTGGTCGAGGTGACCTTGAAGGACGGCAACCCGCTGATCGCGGCCCTGTCGCATGACGCGGTCTTCGACATCGGGGCGCAGATGAACCTGGATTTCGACCCCGAGAAGGCGCATCTCTTTCCGAACGAACCTGGCGCGGGAAGTGTTAACAAACACTGAACGCCTGCAGGCAAGTCATTGAAAAGAAAGGTCTGCAAGACTGTCCACGCGTGGGCAGGTCTTCCACTTGCCCCGGTCAGCCCATCGCCTGCCGCACCGCCGCTGCCCAGCGGGCCCGCAGGTCGGTTCGGGTCGCGGCCTCCATCCGGGGGACCAGTGAAACGCCGTCCTCCGGCAGGGCCAGGGTGACCCCCATCCCCGCCATCGCCATCGCCGCTACCCCGAAGACCCCGATCTCCTCGATGCCCGAGACAAGCACCGGCCGCCCGATCAGGTCGGCCTGCAGCTGCATCAGGAACCCGTTTCCCGACGCCCCCCCATCCGCTCTCAACTCGGCCAGGGGCTGCCCGATATCCGCCTCCATCGCCTGAAGGACGTCCGCGATCTGGTGGGCAATCGCCTCGAAGGTTGCGCGGGCGAGGTGGGCGGGGCGGGTCCCGTGGGTCATCCCCGCGACGCTCCCCCGCGCCGCGTCGTTCCAGTGTGGTGCCCCAAGCCCCGCCAGCGCCGGGACGAAGGTCACCCCTCCCGCATCTGGCACCGTCTGGGCCAGGTCCGACAGCGCCGCCGCATCCCCCACACCCAGAAGCCCCGCCATGAACGCCGCCGCCTGCGCCGAGACGGTGATGTTCCCCTCCAGTGCGTGGGCGGTCCCGTTCCGGTCGGTCCAGGCGATGGTCCCGGACAACCCGTGCCGAGACGCGGTGCGGGCGGGGGTAAGCGTCATCAAGGACGACCCGGTCCCGTAGGTCGCCTTCACCGCCCCCGGCGCGCGGATGCCGTGGCCGTAGAGGGCGGCATGGCTGTCGCCCATCATGGCCTGGATCGGCACGCCGCCGGGCAGGGCTGTGGCACCTGCGGCGGTGGTGCCGAACCGGCTGTCGGACGGGAGCGGATCTGGCAGGCAGTCGACCGGCGCGCCGAAGATAGCGCCAAGGTCGGCAGAGAAGGTCAGGCTGCGGGTGTCGAACAGCTGGGTCCGGCTGGCGTTGGAGTGGTCGGTGGCGAAGCTTGCCCCGCCGGTCAGGTTCCAGAGAAGCCACGCATCCACCGTCCCCGCGCGAAGCCGGCCTTCCGCATGCAGTGCAGCGGCGGAAGGAACGTTCCGCAGCACCCAGGCAAGCTTCGATGCAGGGAAGAGCGGATTGATCCCAAGGCCCGTGGCGGTGACGACGGCGGGATCGTGGCCGGCGGCGATGAGGGCCGCGCAGTCCTCGGCGGTGCGGCGACACTGCCAGATCGGGGCGGGACAGATGGGCTGGCTGGTGGCGCTGTCCCACAGGACAAGCGTTTCGCGCTGGTTGGCGATGGCGATGGCGTCGGGCGTGCCTGCTTGCCCGACAATCGTTGCGATGACCTGCTGGACCGAGGCCCAGACGTCGGACGCGGATTGCTCGGCCCAACCCGGGTGGGGATAGCTGGTGGTCAGGGGTGACGAGGCCCGGGCGAGGATGCTGCCGGTCTGGTCGATCAACAGCGCCTTGGTGTTCGTGGTGCCCTGGTCGATGGCAAGGACACGCATCGGTCAGGCTTTCCGTTTCAGCGCGCGGTGGGCGGCGGCGGCGATGCCCTCGGGGGAAAGGCCGTATTCCTGGAAGAGCCAGTCCGTCGACCCGGTGGGCAGGAAGCCGGGAAAGCCGACGCGTTCGACCGGGACGGGTTGGTTCGCCGACGTGAACTCTGCCACCGCGCCGCCGAGGCCGCCGCGGATCGAGGCTTCCTCGACCGTCACGATCGCGCCGGTCGCGGCGGCCCGGTGCAGAGCAGCTTCATCCAATGGGTTGATGGTCGAGAAGTTCAGGACACGGGCGTGGATGCCTTCGGCTTGTAGCACTTCGGCGGCATCTGCGGCGAGGTGGACGGTGGTGCCGCAGGCGATGATGGCGATGTCGCTCCCCTCGCGCACCACCTCGGCCTTGCCGGGGCGGAAGGTGCGGTTTGGGATGTCGAGGTCCGGAACGGGCATCCGGGACAGGCGAAGGTAGACCGGCCCGTCGTGCTGCGCCGCCCACTTCACCGCTTCCGCGGTTTCCCATGCATCGGCGGGGACGATCACGGTAAGGTTCGTCAGCGGCCGCAGCCAGGCGAAATCCTCGATGGAGTGGTGGGTCGCGCCGAGTTCTCCGTAGGCAACCCCGGAGGACTGGCCGACGAGTTTCACGTTGAAGTTGGCATAGGCGAGGTCGGCCTTAACCTGTTCAAGCGCGCGCCCGGTGATGAAGCAGGAGGCGGCGGAGACAAAGGGGATGCGGCCGCCGTTCGCCAGACCCGCGCCGACACCGACCATCACCTGTTCGGCGATGCCGACGTTGATCAGGCGGTCGGCGAACTTCTTCTGGAAGCTGTTCAGCTTGGAAGATCCGACCGAGTCGTTGACGACGGCGACGATGCGGGGGTCGGCCTCGGCCAGTTGCTCCAGCGTGGCGACCCAGGCGTTCCGGCAGTCCTGGAGACCGGCGGCGGTGGGGGTGACGGTTGCCATCAGACCAGTTCCTTCATCGCTTGGTCGTACTGCGCGGCGTTCGGGACGCCGTGGTGCCAGGAGGCGACGTTTTCCATGAACGAGACGCCCTTTCCCTTGGTGGTATTGGCGATAACGCAGCGCGGTTTGCTGGCCGGAGCCGCGCCAAGCACGGCGAGGAGGGCGGCGTGGTCGTGGCCATCGACTTCCACGACATCAAAGCCGAAGGCGCGGTACTTGTCGTCCAAGGGGTCAAGGCCCGAGGTTTCCTCAGTCCCCGCGCCCTGCTGCAGGCGATTGCGGTCGATGATCAGGGTCAGGTGCGAAAGCTTGCGGTGGCCAGCGACCATCGCGGCCTCCCAATTGGAGCCTTCCTGCTGTTCGCCATCGCCGGTCAGGACGAAGGTGCGGTAGGTGGCGCCGGTGAGTTGGCCCGCGATGGCGATGCCGGTGGCGACAGGGAAACCGTGGCCGAGGGGGCCGGTGTTGGTCTCGACCCCCGGCAGGTAGTTCCGGTTCGGGTGACCGTTGAGGAGGGACTTTGGCTGCATGTAGGTCTGCAGCCAGTCCTCGGGGAAGTAGCCCGCCGCGCAGAGGGCGGAGTAGAGCGCCCCGGTCGCGTGGCCCTTGGACATGACGAAACGGTCACGGTCCGGCCAGTCAGGGCGTTTTGCATCGAAGTTCAGAACGCCGAAGTAGAGTGTCGCCAGGATGTCCATCGCCGAAAAGTCGCCGCCTGGATGGCCCAGCTGCGCGCGGTGTACCATCGTGAAGGCGGTCCGGCGCATCCAGAGCGCCTTTTCGCGGATCAGCGGGACCTTGTCGTTCATCAGCATCGGTCAGAACCTGTTCGGCATGTAAAGCTGCGGCTCTGGCTCGCCGCCGTGGTGGTAGATCGGCCAGCCGAGGTAGCGGGTCACCGCCTCGTTCACCACATCGGCGTGGTGGCCGCGGACCATCGCGACGTGGTGTTCGAATCCGTTCTGGGTTACGAATTTCAGGAGTTTCCGCAGGCCCTGCACGCGGGTGGTGGCGATGCCGCCGTCCATCGCGAAGGGGTGGTCGGTGAACTCGCCCTCGCCCAGATAGCATTTCACCGTGCCGCGTCGGTCGTCGGTCGAAAGGCGGAAATAGGTCATCGGGCCGGGTTTGACCTTACCCTTCACCGCGCCAAAGCATTTCGACCGGCCGATGGTTTCGCCCAGCACGTCCAGCTCGCCCACTTCGGGCGTGTCGCCGATGAAGGACTTGGGATAGTTGCCGCAATGGGTGCAGACGCAGAGGTCTTCCTCGTAGGCGTAGTTGTTGTTCCAGTCGAGGATCGCGGGCGGCGCGCCGGAGGCGAGCGCGAGGGCGTACATGGACAGCGCGCCCATTATGTCGACCTCGCAGGCCGAGGGCATGAGGTCTTCGCCCATCATCGACATGGTCAGGCAGGTGGCGCAGCCGAAGTTGTCCTGCAAGCTGCGCCAGCACTGGATTGCGCTGGCGTCGCAGCCGTTTTCTTCGATCCAGCGGTTGACGGCGAGGGTCCAGCGGGCCTGCTTCTCGATCTGGGCGGGCTGGATATGGGCCGGGATCTTGCCGTAGGTCTTCACCTTCTCCAGCGTGGTCAGGAGGGCAGGGTCGTCGTTCTGGATGGCGGAAGCGGCTCCCATCATCTCGCTGAGGTCCACCGTCACGACGGTGACGCCAGCGGCTTGCAGCAGTTTCTCGCTGTAGCGCATGGTCTGGAACGCGCCCGTGCGCGCGCCGATTGAACCGAGGCGGGCGTTGCGCAGGCCCCTGACGGTGCGGCAGACCCGGGCAAAGCGGTCCAGGTCGCGGCCGAACTCCTCGCCCCAGGTGTCGCAGGTGTGGTTGGTCGTCTCGGTGAACGGGACGCCGTATTGCCAGAAGTTGTTGGTGACGCTGATCTTGCCGCAGAAGGCGTCGCGGCGTTCGGAGACGGAGACTTTGGCGACTTCGTCGTTCGACGCCTGAAGGAGGATCGGCACGTTCAGCCGGGCACGGTTGACGAGTTCGGCCACCGCTATCTCGTCCCCGAAGTTCGGAAGGCAGATCACCAGCCCGTCGATCTTGTCGCCGTTCGCCTTGAAGTGGGCGGCGTAAAGGTCGGCGTCGGCGATGGACTGCACGGCACCGTTGGCAGTGGCCTCGAAGGGCAGGATCACCGCGTCAATGTTCAGCTTCGAAAGCTGCGCCAGAACGTCGTCGCGCGCGGCCTTGCAGGGCGCGGGGCTGAAGAAGGCGCGGCTGCCGATGACGACGCCAAGGCTGATCTTGCGTTTGAACAGTGCCGACATGCATTCCTCCCTTGCGATAATTTTTGATTAATGCTGTTTGCTTTCGTTTGCAAAGGAAATCGCAATCGTTAGACTGCGGATCATCGATGTAGGTGCCGAATGCCTGAGCCTTCCCCCGGTCTTCTGTCCGAACCCCGTCGCCGCCGCATTCTGGACTGGATTCAGGAGGAGGGCTCGGCCCGGGTGCGCGATCTGGCAATTGCCTTTCAGGTCAGCGAGGCGACAATCCGGCAGGATCTGGAGCGGCTGGAGCAGGAAGGCCAAATCACCCGTGAGCATGGCGGGGCATTTCTGAACACGGTGCCGACCCAAGTGGGCACGATGACGCTGCATCACCAGGAGAACATGGAGGAAAAGCGCCGGATCGGTGCGCTGGCGGCGGACCTGGTGAAGGATGGCGAGACGATCATTCTGGACGCGGGCACGACGACCACGGAAATCGCGCTGAGGCTGGTGTCGCGAAAGAACCTGACCGTGATCACCAACGCGCTGAACATCGCGATCATCCTTGGCGCGGTGCCGGGGAACGCGGTGCACATGCCGGGCGGGCAGTTCAAGGCGCCGACGCTGTCTCTGTCAGGCGACAAGTCGGTGGAGTACTTCCGCAACATCTTTGCCGGCAAGCTGTTTCTCGCCACGGCCGGGGTCGCGCTGGATGCGGGGCTGACCTATCCGTCCTTCGCCGACCTGCAACTGAAGGAAGCGATGATCAAGGCGGCCTCGCGCGTCTATCTGGTTGCCGACAGCACCAAGATCAACAAGTCCAGCTTCACCCGGCTGGGATCGCTGGAGATGATCCACTCCTTCGTGACCGACAGCGGAATCTCCGAGGCCGACGCGAATGCCTTCCGGGCGCGCGGGATCGAGATGCTGATCGCGTGAGCGGCTTTCCAAGGGACCGCTCGTCGTCGACTTCGTCGCTCCTCGCTGGCCGTCGGCACTGGACCGACGAGACGCCGAAGGCGCACGAGGAGGCGGGTTGTGGGACGCGCTAAAGGCCACCCACTGCGGAGGACAGACGGAAGCTGATCGCTTCGGCGATATGGGGTTTGCGCACGGTCGGGCTTTCGTCGAGGTCGGCAATGGTGCGCGCGACGCGGAGGACGCGGTGGTAGCCGCGTGCAGAGAGGCCCATACGCTCGGCCACGCGGGAGATGAGGTCCTTGCCTTCGGTGTCGGGGGTGGCGTGCTCTTCCAGCGCGCCGCCTTCGAGGTCGGCGTTGACGCGCAGGTCGGGGGCTTCGGCAAAGCGGGCGGCCTGACGCATGCGAGCGGCGGCGACGCGGGCCGCGATGGTCGAGGAGCTTTCGCCGGAGGCCGGCAGGTCGAGGTCGGCGAAGGCGACGGGCGGGACTTCGACGCGAAGGTCGAACCGGTCCATCAGCGGGCCGGAGATGCGGCCAAGGTAGTCCTCGCCGCAGATGGGCGCGCGGCCGCAGGCGCGGGCGGGGTCGGAGAGGTAGCCGCACTTGCAGGGGTTGGCAGCGGCGATCAGCAGGAACCGGCAAGGATAGCGGATATGGGCGTTGGCCCGGGCCACCATGACGGTGCCGGTCTCGATCGGCTGGCGGAGGGTGTCGAGAACGGTGCGGGGAAATTCGGGGAATTCGTCGAGGAAGAGGACGCCGTTGTGGGCAAGGCTGATCTCGCCCGGTTTGGCGCCCTTGCCGCCCCCGACGATGGCGGCCATCGATGCGGTGTGGTGCGGCTCGCGGAAGGGTCGGTCGCGGGAGATGCCGCCTTCCGTAAGGAGGCCCGCGAGCGAATGGATCATCGAGGTTTCCAGCGCCTCGGGTGCCGAGAGCGGCGGCAGGATGCCGGGAAGGCGCGCGGCGAGCATGGATTTGCCCGAGCCCGGCGTGCCGACCATGAAGAGATGATGCCGCCCGGCGGCTGCGATTTCCAGCGCGCGCTTGGCACGTTCCTGGCCCTTCACCTCCCGGAAGTTGCGGGGGTTGCGTGTGCCGGTGACTTCGCCAGCCTCGGCCGGCAGGATCGGCGTGCGGCCGGTGTAGTGGTGCAGCACCTCTTCCAATGAGGCGGCGGCAAGGACTTGCGTGGCGCCCACCCAGGCGGCCTCGGCCCCACAGGCCCTGGGGCAAAGCAGGGTGCGATCTTCCACAGCGGCGGCCATCGCGGCCGGCAGCGCACCGGCAACGGGGACAAGGCGGCCGTCAAGCGACAACTCGCCCAGGGCGACAGTGCTTTCGACGTCCTCGCGCGGAATGATCTCGAGCGCGGCAAGAAGGGCGACTGCAATGGGCAGGTCGAAGTGCGAACCTTCCTTGGGAAGGTCGGCGGGCGAGAGGTTGACGGTGATCCGCTTTGCGGGCAGCGCGATGGAGAGCGCCTGGAGCGCGGCCCGGACCCGTTCCCGGGCCTCGGACACGGCCTTGTCGGGGAGACCTACAAGGGTGAAGGACGGCGAGCCGGGGGAAACGGCGCATTGCACCTCGACCAGGCGGGCATCGACCCCTTCGAAGGCGACGGTGTAGGCGCGGGCGGTCATGCCGCTATCCTACGGGTGGGGGCGGTTTTCGAATCGAGCGCGTTCCGCGCGAGGCTTTTGTCTCGCGGTCCTGCGTGAAGGACGCAGGACCGCTCGGCCTGTGCCTCCGGCGGGGATATTTGTGGACATAGAATGTTGCGTGTCGACCGGCCCATGCGCCCCACCCGATTCACCTTGGTTAACGGGTAGGGCGGAATGGTTTACGAATGGTAAAGCGACATGAACTTCGGCCAGGCCTCGGCGTCGGCCACGGTCTTGTCGCGGCAGAAGGCGTTGCAGAAGCCGAAGCGGTGGCCATAAAGCTCCAGCGCGTGGGTGACGGGCTTGCCGGAGTAGGGGCAGGTGGCGTTCACGGTATCCGCGCAGTCTACCGGTCTGGCGGGCAGGGGCACCGGACCGGGCCAGTCGCGGCGGGGGTAATCGCGACGGTAGAACTCCTGATCCGCGCCGTCGTTCATGCCCATTGCCCGCCAGCGGCGGAAGCTGGGGTGGGCGAGATGGGCATTGACGTAGACCATCGCCTCGGCGTTGACGGGCAGGTTGTAGGTGGCAATGCGGGTGGCGACAGGGGCAAAGAAGGCGTCCGCGGCTGAGTAGGCGCCGCAAAGCCAAGGCGTGGTGGAGTGCGTCGTCGCGCGCGCCCAGGACCAGAGGGTTTCCAGGCGGCGGAGATCGGCCAGGACCTCGTCGGGCGGCTGGCAATCGGTGTAACTGACCCGGAGGTTCATCGGGCAGTAGTTGCGCAGTGCGGTGAAGCCCGCATGCATCTCGGCGGCAAGAACGCGGGCCGTGGCGCGGGCATGGGGGTCGGTCGGCCAGATCCCGGCGTCTGGGTGGCGGCTGGCCAGTTCCTCGGCAATGGCGATCGTCTCGGGGACCACGGAACCTTCGGGCGTGCGCATAGTGGGCGCGGTCCTGGCTGGAAAGAAGTCCTTGAGGACATTGGCGAGTTCATCGGTGTAAAGCCGCGCGGAGATCGTCCGCACGGGGATGCCGAAAGCGTCGAAGAGAAGCCAGCCGCGCAGGCTCCAGCTGGAATAGGCGCGGTCGCCGATCACGAGGTCATAGGTCATGGGTTGTGTCCTTTTGCCCCAATGAAGCGGAAGCGGGCCGGGAAGGGAAACGACGAATTGTGCGGGGCGTCATCACGGGCGGTGATTGACGGACTGCACGTCGGGCGGGACGAGGGTCAGACAGGTGACCGAGAGGTTGTCGATCTTGTGAGCAAAGACCTCGATGGCGGTCATGCCCCCGGCGCGTTGCAGGGCAGCGAGGATCGGGCCGAAATGGGCGACGACGATCAGGTCGCGGGCCTGTCCGTGCAACCGGTCAAGCGCGGCCCAGGTGCGTGTGGTCAGGTCGTTCCAGCTTTCGCCACCGGGGGGGCGAACGTCGCCGGGTGTCTCCCAGAAAGCGCGGATCAGGGTGGGGTCCTCGGCCTCGACGTCGGCGAAGCCGCGCTCTTCCCACCGACCGAAGTGAAGCTCGCGCAGGGCGGGCTCGTGGGGCAGGCGCGGGCGGGGGCCCAGGGCGTCAGCGGTGGCGACGGCGCGGGTGAGGTCGGAGGAGATCACCGGCGCATCCGGTGGCAGATGTGCCGAGAGCCGACGCAGCGCCGCGGTGTCGGACAGGTCGGCAGGCAGGTCGGTCCAGCCGATCATCGCCTTGGCATGGGTGGGTCCGTGGCGGACAAGCCAGTAGCGGGTCATGGCAGCTGACCCTTCAGCACCATCGGCAGCCCGGCGATAACGGTGACGACCAGCGCGGCCTCGGCGGCAAGGCGCTGGTTCAGGCGGCCCTGTTCATCGCGGAAGCGGCGGGCCAGCGCATTGTCCGGAACAATACCCCACCCTGTCTCGTTACTTACGATGACGACCGGGGCCGGGCAGGCGGCCAGTGCGGCAACCAGCCTGGCGCTTTCGGCAACAAGGTCATGGTCGGCGAGCAGGTGGTTCGTCAGCCAGAGCGTGGCGCAATCGACAAGGATGGCTTCGTCCCGATGGGCCTGGGCGAGGGCAGCGGCAAGGTCCAGCGGAGCTTCGACCGTGGTCCAGGCTGCGCCA
This sequence comes from Paracoccaceae bacterium, assembly GCA_027484915.1. Lineage (GTDB taxonomy): Bacteria > Pseudomonadota > Alphaproteobacteria > Rhodobacterales > Rhodobacteraceae > Tabrizicola. The sequence continues at coordinate 91,468 of JAIXSA010000156.1, forward strand.
CGGTCTTCGCGGTGCCGGGCGATGCGGTCGCGCATTTCGTCGTCCCAGGCTTCGGCAGTGGCGATGTAGCGGCGCGGGCGGGCCGAGGCGGTGATCAGGCGCTCGGCGAAGGCGGATTTGCCCGACCGCGCGCCGCCGACGACCAAAGTGAGGGGCGGGAGTGATCCGGTCACGGGATTGCCTCGTAGAAGGGACAAGAACAGGCGGAAGAACCGCGGCACGACGATCTGGAGGTGGTCATGGCTTTAGACGGATATACCGATCTCGGCGTGTCGCGCCAAGCGATGAAGGCCGAACTTCTTGATGCGGAAACCGAACTGCGCCTGGCTCGTGCGTGGCGGGATCACCGGGACGAGCGGGCCCTGCACAGGCTGATCACAGCCTACATGCGGCTGGCGATCAGTATGGCGTCGAAATTCCGGCGCTATGGCGCGCCGATGAACGACCTGATCCAGGAAGCCAGCCTGGGGCTGATGAAGGCCGCCGACAAGTTCGATCCGGAACGGGGCGTCCGGTTTTCGACCTATGCGGTCTGGTGGATCAAGGCGTCGATCCAGGATTACGTGATGCGCAACTGGTCGATGGTGCGCACGGGGTCGACCTCCAGCCAGAAGGCGCTGTTCTTCAACCTGCGCCGGGTCCAGGCCAAGCTGGAGCGGGAAGCGTCCCAGCGCGGCGAGATGCTGGACCAGCACCAGTTGCGCCAGATGGTTGCGGCCGAGGTCGGAGTGCCGGTGGCAGATGTCGAAATGATGGAAGGCCGGCTGTCCGGCAGCGACTACTCGCTGAATGCCACCCAGTCCTCGGACGAGGACGGGCGTGAATGGATCGACGCGCTGGAGGATGATGGTGTGCAGGCCGCCGAAGCGGTCGAGGGCGCGCACGACGGAGAACGGCTGCGGGGTTGGCTGGTCAAGGCGATGCAGGGCCTGAATGCGCGCGAGCGCTACATCGTGGCCGAACGCAAGCTGAAGGAAGAGGGCCGCACTCTGGAATCATTGGGCGAGGAACTGGGCCTTTCCAAAGAGCGCGTGCGCCAACTGGAAGCCGCGGCCTTCGCCAAGATGCGCAAAAGCCTGGAAGGCCAGTCGCGCGAAGTGCGCCACTTCCTCGTCTGAGGTCGCCTGGAAAGCAGAGCACCTTGCGTCGCAATCGACTAGGGTAGCCGGCGCGCTTGGCGCCGACTCAGGTGGGAAATTCTACGCCAGTATGACGCGCGCCGCCCACTTGCTTCGTTGTCCGGCTTGACCTGACTGGGGTCCCGGGCGGAACATCCGCGCCCGAGGGAGGCCCTGATGTCCGGTCCGAAACTGACTGCCGAGCATGTCGCGCGCGTTCATAGGGTCATGGCGGACGCCGGTCCGGCGCCGGGTGTGCAGCAGCAGACCGACGCGGATTATGCGGGCTGGGTGGAGCGTATCCTGGGTGACCATCCGACACCGGGTGCCCCGATCCAGCTTTTCGCCTATGGCTCGCTGATCTGGAAACCCGAGATCGAACACCGGGCCGAGCGGCCTGCCGTTGCGCGGGGGTGGCATCGGTCGTTCTGCCTGCGGATGCACCGGTTTCGAGGGACTTTGGACCAGCCCGGTCTGATGATGGCGCTGGACCGCGGCGGACAGTGCCGTGGCGTGGTGCTGGAGCTGCCGCCGGAAGACCCGGTCGCCCAACTGGACCGGCTCTTTCGCCGGGAATTCACGGTGAAACCGATCAACTCCATGCCGCGCTGGCTGACCGTGACGACGGCGGGGGGACCGGTCCGGGCACTGGGGTTCGTGATGAATCGCGCCTCGCCCTACTACGCGGGGCGGCTGGCACCGGCAGAGGTTGCGCGGGTGCTGGCCCGTGCCTGCGGCCACTGGGGAACAGGGGCGGAGTATCTGCTGAACACCGTCACCCAGCTTGAAGGGCGGGGCATCCGCGATGCTGGCCTTTGGCGGTTGCAGGCGCTGGTGGCCGAGGAGATCGAGCGGATCGCCCCGCGCGCTTGAGTTTGCCGCGCCCCGCCCCTACACCTTGTGCAGGCCATTGGAGACCTGTCGATGCTGGCTGGAAAGCGGATACTTCTGATCATCGGCGGCGGTATCGCGGCCTACAAGGCCTTGGAACTGATCCGGCTGATCCAGAAGGCGGGCGGGTCGGTGACCCCGGTCCTGACCCGGGCGGGGACAGAGTTCGTGACGCCGCTGTCGGTCGGGGCGCTGGCGAAGTCGAAGGTGCACGAAGCGCTGTTCGACCTGACCTCCGAAGCCGAGATGGGGCATATCGAGTTGTCTCGGTCGGCCGACCTGCTGGTCGTGGCACCCGCGACGGCGGACCTGATAGCAAAGATGGCGACTGGTCGGGCGGATGACCTTGCCTCGACGCTCCTTCTGGCGACGGACAAGCGGGTGCTGGTGGCTCCTGCGATGAACGTGCGGATGTGGGAACACGCGGCGACGCAGCGGAACCTTGCGGTGCTGCGTGGCGACGGGGTGCTTTTCGTTGGTCCCGACGAGGGCGAGATGGCCTGCGGGGAATACGGGCCGGGGCGGATGGCCGAGCCTGCGGCGATTGTTCAGGCGATCTTGGCGGCGCTGGGCGGTGGGCCGTTGGCGGGAAAGCACGTGCTGGTGACGTCGGGGCCGACGCATGAACCGATTGACCCGGTCAGGTACATCGCCAACCGCTCGTCGGGCGCACAGGGGACGGCACTCGCGGCCGCGCTGCGCGATCTTGGCGCTCGGGTGACGTTCGTCACCGGACCGGCAGCGGTGCCTCCTCCGGCTGGCGTCGGGGTCGTGCGGGTGGAAACCGCGCGGGAAATGGCGGCGGCGGTCGAGGCGGCACTGCCTGCGGACGCGGCGGTGATGGCGGCGGCGGTCGCGGATTGGCGGGTGGCCAATGCCTCGGTGCAGAAGATGAAGAAGGACGGCTCGGGCAAGGCCCCGGCGCTGGAGTTTGCCGAGAACTCGGACATTCTGGCCAGTGTTTCGCAGGGCCCCAAGCGGCCCAAGCTTGTGGTGGGCTTTGCCGCCGAGACCACGGATGTGGTGGCCCATGCGACGGCCAAGCGGGCGCGCAAGGGCTGCGACTGGATCGTGGCCAATGATGTATCCCCGGCAACGGGGATCATGGGCGGCCGCGAGAACGCGGTGGTGCTGATATCCGAGGCGGGGGCCGAAGCATGGCCGCGGATGGGCAAGGACGAGGTCGCGCGGAAGCTGGCGGCGCGGATTGCCGAGGCTTTGCGCTGACGGCTGAGGTCGGAGCCTCCGGCGGGGATATTTGGACAAAGATGAAAGGCGAGGCAATGGGGCCGGTTGTGCAGGTGCTGTGGGAGGATTGGGCCGACCGGAGCTTGCCGTTGCCTGCGTACCAGACGGCGGGGGCGGCGGGGGCGGACCTGTGCGCGAATTTTCCCCTTGAGGCGCGGGAGGCCGGATTGACGCTGGCGCCGATGGGGCGGGCGATCTGTCCGACGGGGATCAGGGTGGCAATTCCCGAGGGCTACGAGATGCAGGTTCGGCCCAGGTCGGGACTGGCATCGAAGCACGGGATCACGCTGCCGAATACGCCTGGGACCATCGACAGTGACTACCGGGGGCCGCTGGGGGTTTCGCTGATCAACCTTGGGACCGAGCCCTACACGATCCGCCATGGCGACCGGGTGGCGCAGGTCGTGGTGGCTCCGGTGGTGCAGGTGGGGTTCGCGGTTGTCGATGGCCTGGACGAGACAGAGCGTGGGACCGGCGGGTTCGGGTCGACCGGGTTCCGGTCATGATTGGCCTCTTGGGCTTTGTCGGCCTTTGGGCGCTGGGCCGCTGGCGCGACTGGGGCGGACGCTGGCTGTGGCTGGCGGCGGGATGGTGGATGGTGCTGATGATCGCCCATCTGCCGATCCAGGTCGAAAACCCCTTCGCTCGGGTGGTTGGGGGAGACTTCCGGGGCTGGGCGGTGTTCGGTCTGCTGGCGGTGGTAGTCCTCGGCTACCGTGAGGTACTGCGGGCGGTGCGGCGTCGCAAGGCAGTGGAGCCGGAAGCTGCCCCTGTGACGGGCACCTTTCGCGACGCCGAACTGGACCGCTATGCCCGCCACATCATCCTGCGCGAGATCGGGGGACCGGGGCAGAAGCGGCTGAAGGGGGCGAAGGTGCTGGTGGTGGGGGCGGGGGGGCTTGGCTCTCCGGTCCTGCTGTATCTGGCTGCGTCCGGGGTGGGGACCATCGGTGTGATCGACCATGACGTGGTCGAAGGGTCGAACCTCCAGCGGCAAGTGATCCACACCGACGGGCGGATCGGCATGCCGAAAGTCTTCTCGGCGGAAGCTGCGATGCGGGCGTTGAACCCGTTCATCGAGGTGCGGCCCTATCATCGGCGGCTGACCGAGGAGATCGCGGTCGATCTGGTCCGGGAGTATGATCTGGTGCTGGACGGGACCGACGATTTCGACACCCGGTATCTGGTTAACCGGGCCTGCGTGGCGGCTGGCGTGCCGTTGATTTCGGGGGCGATCACGCAGTGGGAGGGGCAGGTGTCGCTGTTCGATCCGGCGAAGGGGGGGCCGTGCTATGCCTGCGTTTTCCCGGTCAAGCCCGCGCCGGGGCTGGTTCCGACCTGTGCGGAGGCTGGGGTGGCGGCTCCGCTGCCCGGGGTCATCGGGTCGATGATGGCGATGGAGGCGGTGAAGTGGGTCACGGGGGCCGGGGAGGGGCTGGCGGGGCGGCTGATGATCCACGATGGGCTGTATATGGAGACACGGGTGATCGGGGTGAAGAAGCGGGCGGAGTGCGAGGTCTGCGGGGGTGCGCATTGAGGGGCGCCCACGCGTGGGCAGGTTTTCGGGGCGTTTGGAATCAAGGGGTTGGGTGTGGGCGTTTACCTGGCGTTAGGAATTTGGGTGAGGGGTTCGGGGGCCTTCACGGGCAAGCGTGGCGCGGGGGTTGGGGCGGGTTTGAAATTGAGCGCTGACGCGCGAGCCCTTTGTCTCGCCTTTTGCGCGCGAAGGGCGCGCAACCGGCTCGAGATGCCTCCGGCGGGGATATTTGGGGACATGAAATGGTAGGGGCGCGCGTGGGCCGTGGCACGACAGGCGCTGGGCGCAGATGGGGGAGTGACCAGTTCCCGTGCAGCAGACCCTGACTTGACCGCTGCGGCGCGATCGTGACCTGTCAATGCATCCGTGGAGGGACGCTTGGTGGTATTGCGGGTGGTCAGTCTGTTGGTGGCCCTGCCGGTGACGCTGGCGAATGTCTATTGGGCATCGGGGCTGGACGGAAACGTCTCCTACATCGCTTCGCATTCGGATGGGCGGTGCGGCATGATCGGTTGGCTTGGGCCATTGGGGGCAGTATTGCCCTGGGTTTTTATGGCCCTGTGGATCGGATCGGCGTGGCAGCTGATCTTTCGCAGGACCTTCGGCCTGTCGGCCGCATTGCTGACGCTGCATGTGGCCCATGTGTGCCTGCTTCTGCTGTTGCTGGTGGTCGGGAACAGCTTCTGTGTCGGCGCAGGCCTGTGGCAGGTCGTTCGCAACCTGTCGGGTTTATGGGCTTTGTCTTTGCTGTCATGCTTTTGCCGGTGCCGATCCTGGCGCTGCAGCTGTGGACGAGGCGGACGGATGCGTCGCGGAAGGGCGGTGCGCTGTAGCGCACCCTACGATGTTGGCGGGGAGTCGGGGCGCGCCCCGACCTACGATACGGCGGGAACCTCTGGGGAAAGGAGATCGGCTACGTCGAGGAGGATGTCCTCTCGGCCGCGGTCGGCGAGGGCCTGGATGCCGATGGGGTGGGTGGCGGTGCGGGTGGTGCTGACCGCGAGGCCGGGGAGGCCCATGAACGGTGGGGCGATCTGCGGCATTTGCGCCTCGATCACTTTGGCGAAGGCCTCGGGGCTGCTGGTGTCGTAGTGATCGGGGAAGGGGAGGGCGCCTGAGACGGGGGTCAGAAGGACCGGCCAGTCGGTGAAGAAACCGCGCCAGAGGCGGGCGAGGCGGGCGCGGGACTGGAGTGCGCGCATGAAGCTTTCGAGCGTGGGCGGCGGGGCGAGTTTGGTCAGTTCGCGGTGGACGAAAGTGGCGTCGGGGTCGGCTTCGCGGGCGATGGCCTCGGTCCCGCCAAGGCCGAATTCGGAGAGCCAGAGGGTGAGTTGCAGCTCCATCGCTTCGCGGAAGGGGGGGATCGGCGGGGTGCCGATTTCCCAGCCTTGGGATTCGAGGGTCTTGGCGGCCTCGGTGAGGGCCTCTTGGATCGCGGGGTCGGTTTGCAGGCCGTCGGGGGTGAGCGATAGGGCCGCGCGTTTGGGGTAGGGCGCGGCGGAGTAGGCGGTGTGCCAGGGGTCGCGCGGGTCGGGCTGCGAGAGGGCCTTAAGGCCGAGGCGGAGGTCGGCGGCGGAGCGGGCGAGGGGGCCGGAGACGGCCATGAGCTGGCCGCCGATCAGCCGGTCGCCTGCGGTGGCGTTGAAGGCGGGGACGCGGCCAAGTCCGGGGCGGAGGCCGTGGATGCCGCAGGCGTAGGCGGGGTAGCGGATCGATCCGGCGATGTCGGTGCCGTGTCCGATGGGGCCGAGACCTGCGGCGACGGCCGAGGCGGCCCCGCCGGAGGAGCCGCCGGGCGTGAGGGCGGGGAAGGCGGGGTTTCGCGTCGCGCCGTGCAGGGAGTTGCGGGTGAACCAGCGCAAGCTGAAGGCGGGGGTGTTGGTGCGGCCGACGATGATTGCGCCCGCACGGGCAAGGTTGGCGACGGGCGGGCTGTCCTCGGTCGCGATGAGGCCCTGCTGGATGCGGAGGCCGTTCGTCGTGGCGTGACCCTTCTGGTCGATGTTGACCTTCACGGTGACGGGGACGCCGGCGAGGGGGCCGGGGTCTTCGCCCTGGGCGATGCGGGTGTCGATGGCACGGGCTTCAGTGAGGGCGTCGTCGTCGCGGCGCTGGACGATGGCGTTGAGGCCGGGGTTCAGCCGGTCAATCCGGGCGAGTGTGGCGCGCGTCGCCTCCTCGGCCGAAAGCTGGCGGGAGCGGATCAGGGCGGCGAGGGCCGTGGCGGTGAGCGTGGCGGGGTCCATAGGGCCTCCTTCCTTTGGGGGAAAGGTGGACCGGAATTCCGGGCAGGGGAAGGGGGGGCGTGCTGGGCCGGGGCGGTGAAGGTCGCCTGCCGCCTTGCAACGGAAAACCAGCATGTGCATAGTCGTGATTTGATCAATCAGCCCTGGAGACTGACCGATGAAACTGACCGCTGCTGCCCTGCTTGGCCTTGCTGCCCTGACCCTGCCTGCGATGGCGCAGGACCTGCCGGACCTTGGCGGGAAGGAAGTCGTGGTGGTGACCGAGAATGCCTATCCGCCGCTGCAGTTCCTGGACAAGGACGGCGCGGCTGTCGGCTGGGAATACGACGCCATGGCCGAGATCGCCAAGCGGCTGAACATCACGGTGAAGTACGAGAATACCTCGTGGGACGCGATGATTCCGGCGGTCAGCGAGGGCCAGTATGACATCGGGATGACCGGGATCACCATCAAGGACGAGCGCAAGGAGAAGGTCGATTTCAGCGAGCCCTACATGCGGTCGGAAATGCTGATGATCGTGCGCGGGGATGAGGCGCGGTTCGCCGATGCGGCGTCGTTCGCGGCGAACCCGGAGTTGCTGGTGTCGGCGCAGCCGGGGACATCTCCGTTCTACGCGGCGATCTACAATATCCTGGACGGCAACGAGGAGAACCCTCGGGTCATCAAGTTCGAGACGTTTGGCGCGGGGCTTGAGGCGCTGAAGGCGGGCGATGTGGACCTGACGCTGTCGGATTCGACGGCGGCGAACGGCTATGTGACGGCGTCGAACGGCGGGCTGAAGATCATCGGCGAGCCGCTGGCGTCGGAGGACTTTGGCTTCATCTTCCCGAAGGGGTCGGAGCTGGTGGCGCCGATCAACGCGGCGATTGCGTCGATGAAGGCGGATGGCACGCTGGATGCGCTGAACCAGAAGTGGTTCGTCGAGTACAAGATGGGCGAATGAGGGGCGGCCCCCGGGTCTGATCCGGGGGCGACCTGATGGCACCCAACGCCGAACCCGAGAAGGACTTTCCCTGGTGGCTGGTGATCCTTGCGGTCACCGGCCTTTGGCTTTTGTACAAAATGCTGGCGGACCCGTTCTATGCCGGGGCGCTGGCAGTGCTGTCCAAGGGGCTGGTGGTGACGCTGGCGGTGGCTGGGGTGGCCTATCTGGGGGCCTGCGCCATCGGGCTTGGCCTGGCGGTGATGGGCATGTCGCGCCACATGGTCCTGCGTCAGGCAGCGCGACTTTACATCGAGGTGATGCGGGGGGTGCCGATCATTGTCCTGCTCCTCTACGTGGCCTTCGTGTTGGTGCCGGGCGTGGTCGCCGGGGTGAATGCGCTGGCCGGGGACGAGATCATGCGGACCCGCGATGTGCCACTGTTGTGGCGGGCGGTGCTGGCGCTGATGCTGGCCTATTCGGCCTTCCTGGCCGAGATCTTCCGGGCGGGGCTGCAGGCGGTGGACAAGGGCCAGATCGAGGCGGCGCAAGCGCTTGGGCTGAACGGCTGGCAGAGGTTCCGGCATGTTCGATTTCCACAAGCCTTTCGCCTGATCCTGCCGCCCTTGGGCAATGATTTTGTGGCAATGGTGAAAGACAGCTCGCTTGTCGCGGTCCTTGGGATTTCTGATGTGGCGCAGTTGGCCAAGGTCACGGCGGCGGGAAACTTCCGGTATTTCGAGACCTACAACGTGGCGGCTTTCCTGTATCTGGTGATGACCATCGGGCTGTCGCTCGTGCTGCGGCGGTTCGAGGCGCGGATGCGGTCGCGGGGGCGGGACGGCAGCTAAACGGAGCGGCATGCGCCGCAAGGCTTTTGTCTCGTCGTCGGGCTTGCGCCTCCTCCTCGGTCGTTGGGGGCGCTTCGCCCCCCAAACCCCCAGAGGATATTTGGACAAATGTGAAAGGGCATGGGTGGACCTTGGTTCTGGCCGGGCCTAGCCTTCCTGCAAAAGGAGATCAGCGATGAACGTGCTTTTGGAGAAATGGGATACCCCGTTCGGCCTGCCGCCCGTTGCGGAGATCCGCGATGAGGATTTCGGGCCGGCGTTCGACGAGGCCCTGGCGCGGGCGCGGGCGAATATCCTGGCGATTGCCGAGGGGCCTGCGGTGGATTTAGCCGGGGTGATCGAGGCACTGGAACTGGCGGAGGGCGATCTCGACCGGGTGTCGGGGGTGTTCTACAATCTGGCGGGGGCCGACAGCAGCGAGGCGCGGGAGGCGCTGATGCGGGAGTTGGCGCCGAAGATGTCGGCCTTTTCCAGCGAGGTCACCAACAACAAGGCGCTTTTCGCCAAGATCGAGGCGCTTTGGCAGGGACGTGAAGGCCTGGGGCTGACGGCAGAGCAACTGCGGGTCCTGGACCTGTATCGCCGGATGTTCGTGCGGTCGGGTGCGGCGCTGGAAGGGGCGGCGGCAGAGCGGCTGACGGCGGTCAAGGCGCGGCTCGCGGTGCTGGGGACGCAGTTTTCGCAGAACCTGCTGGCGGATGAACGGGCCTGGTCGATGGACTTGCCGGAGGCCGATCTGGCCGCGCTGCCGGGGTTCGTGCAGGACGCCGCCCGCGCGGCGGGGAACGAGAAGGGCACGGGTCCGGTGGTGACGCTGAACCGCAGCCTCATCGTGCCGTTCCTGCAGTTTTCGCCCAACCGGTCTTTGCGGGAGAAGGCCTATGAGGCCTGGGTCGCGCGGGGTGCCAATGGGGGCGAGACCGACAACCGTGCCATTGCGGCCGAGATTCTTGCGCTGCGGCATGAGCGGGCGCAGCTTCTGGGCTATGCGGATTTCGCGGCCTTCAAGCTTGAGCCGGAGATGGCGAAAACTCCGGATGCGGTGCGCGATCTGTTGATGCGGGTCTGGGAGCCGGCGCGGGCCAAGGCGCTGGCGGATGAGGGCATTCTTGAAGGAATGCTGCGCGCGGACGGGTTTGCGGGGCCGCTGGAGCCCTGGGATTGGCGCTACTACAGCGAGAAGCGGCGCAAGGCCGAGCATGATCTGGATGAGGCCGCGCTGAAGCCCTACCTGTCGCTGGACGCGATGCTGGGGGCGATGTTCGATTGCTCGACGCGGCTTTTCGGGCTGGAATTCCGGGAGATCGCGGGGCCGTTCTATCACCCGGACGTGCGGGGGTGGGAGGTCACGCGCAAGGGCGAGCATGTGGCGGTGTTCCTGGGCGACTACTTCGCGCGCGGGTCAAAGCGGTCGGGGGCATGGTGTTCGGCGATGCGGTCGCAGCGCAAGCTTGGCGGCGAGCAGCGGCCCATCGTCGTGAACGTCTGCAACTTTGCCAAGGGCGACCCGTGCCTGCTGTCCTATGACGACGCGCGGACCTTGTTCCACGAGTTCGGTCATGCGCTGCACCAGATGCTGTCGGACGTGACCTATGGGTTCATCAGCGGCACCTCGGTCGCGCGGGACTTCGTGGAGTTGCCGAGCCAGCTTTACGAGCATTGGCTGGAGGTGCCGGCGGTGCTGGAGGCCCATGCGCGGCATCACGCGACCGGCGCGCCGATGCCAGCCGACATGCTGAAGCGGCTGCTGGATGCCGGGACCTATGACCAGGGTTTTGCCACGGTGGAGTTCGTGGCCAGCGCGATCGTGGACCTGGAGTTCCATACCGGAAGCCCCCCTGCAGACCCGATGCAGAAGCAGGCCGAGGTGCTGGAAGGTCTGGGGATGCCGCGGGCGATCCGGATGCGCCATGCGACGCCCCATTTTGCGCATGTGTTCAGCGGCGACGGCTATTCGGCGGGCTACTACAGCTACAGGTGGTCCGAGGTGATGGACGCCGATGCCTTCGCGGCCTTCGAGGAGGCGGGCGATGCCTTCGACCCGGAAACTGCGGGGCGGCTGGAGCGTTTCATCCTGTCTGCGGGCGGGTCCGAGGAGGCAGAGGCGCTGTATCTGAAGTTCCGCGGCAAGATGCCGGGGGTGGAGGCGCTGCTGAAGGGTCGGGGCCTGTTGGACGCGGCCTGAGGAGGGCGGGATGGAGCTGTTTCAGAGCTGGAACACCGAGGAGGCGCTGTCACATCTGGTGGCGCTGGCGGTGGCTTATTTCCTTGCACTGCCCATCGGCTGGAACCGCGAGAAGGAGGAGCGCAGCGCCGGGGTGCGCACGTTCCCTCTGGTCGCAATGGCGGCCTGCGGCTTCGTGATGATTGCCATCGAGGTGCTGGGGATCGATTCCGATGGCCAGGCGCGCATCCTGGAGGGGCTGATGACTGGGATCGGTTTCATTGGCGGTGGGGCGATCCTGAAGCAGGGGGATCGGGCGACCGGGACGGCGACGGCTGCCAGCCTCTGGGCGACGGGGGCCATCGGCGCGGCGGTCGGCTATGGCCAGTTGGACATCGCGGTGATCCTGAGTGTGGTGACCTTCCTGACGCTGACCCTGCTGGCGCCGCTCCGAAAGGTCGTGGAAGAGCGGGTGCGCGACCAGGACGCGACCTAGCGTCGAAGCGCCCCTGGAGGCTGGCCGAAGCGGGCACGGAAGGCGCGGGAGAGGGTCGAGGGGCTGGAAAAGCCGGTGCGGAGTGCGACCTCGGCGATGGGGTGGCGGGTGTCGGTCAGCATCCGGCGCGCAGCCTGCAGGCGCAGGTCAAGCGCATGGGCGGCGGGCGTGGTGCCAAGGGCCGTCCGGAACAGGGCCTCCAGGCGGCGGGGAGAAAGGCCGACGGCCTTTGCGGTCGCCGAGGCGGGTTCCGGGCCGTCGATCCGGGCCTCCATCCGCGCCAGCGCCTGGGCGACGCGCGGGTCCAGCGCGGGGTCCTGACCTTGCGCGATCTGCGGTTCTTGGCCGTGGCGGACCGTGGCAAGGAAGCTGGCGGCGACCTGCCGCGAGAGGGCCGCGCCGTGGCGGGCGCGGATCAGGTGGAGCATGAAGTCCTGCGCCGGGGCCGCACCCGAGATCGTCACGCGGTTGCGGTCGATCACGAAGCGGTCGGGGACGACGTCGATCTCGGGGTGGGCGGCGGCGAGGTCCTCGAGGTCTTCCCCATGCACGGTGGCGCGGTGACCGTCGAGAAGGCCCGCGCGGGCGAGGACCCAGGGGGCCGCGTCGATGCCCCCCACGAGCTGGAAGCGGGGCGCGATGCGGCGAAGGTCGCGGATCAGGGGGCGGGTGGCGACCTCGGCGAGGCGGTAGCCGGCGATGACGATCAGGGCGTCGGCGCCGGTGGCGTGGGAGAGGGGGCCGGAGGAGGGAAGCTCGATGCCGCAGGTCAGGGGGACAGGGGTCCCGTCGGGCGAGACGACGCGCCAGCGGTAGGCCTCATGTCCGAGCTGGCGGTTCGCGTTGCGGAGGGGGTCGAGGGCAGAGGCGACTTCCAGGATGGACGCCTGAGGCAGGACGAGGAGCGCGATGGTCAGGGGATCGCGCGCGGGCTGAAAGATGGCATTTTCCGTCATGCAGATTTCGTAAAGCGCAAAGCGTGGGCTGGCAAGCGGGCTATGGTGGGGCAAAGCCTTTGGAGGGATCGCCATGCCGCTGAACATGAACAAGGAAGTCTTCATCACCTGCGCGGTGACCGGTTCCGGCGGCACGCAGGACCGCTCGCCCCATGTGCCGCGGTCGCCCAAGCAGATCGCTGACAGCGCCATTGCGGCGGCGAAGGCCGGGGCGGCGGTGGTGCATTGCCATGTGCGCGATCCTGAGACGGGGAAGCCGTCGCGCAAGCTGGAGTATTACCGCGAGGTGACGGATCGGATTCGGGATTCGGATACCGACGTGGTGTTGAACCTGACCGCCGGGATGGGCGGGGACATGTATTTCGACGGCACCGAGAAGATGACCGAGATGGCCGCGATCTCGGACATGTGCGGGGCCGAGGAGCGGGTGGCGCATATCGTCGAGGGCCGCCCGGAGATCTGCACGCTGGACTGCGGCACGATGAACTTCAACGAGGCCGACTACGTGATGGTCAACACCCCCGGCATGCTGCGCGATATGGCGCGGCGGATGACGGCGGCGGGGGTGCGGATCGAGATCGAGGCGTTTGATACCGGGCATCTGTGGCTGGCCAAACAGCTGCATTCCGAGGGCGTGATCCCGGACCCGGTGCTGGTGCAGCTGTGCATGGGGGTTCCGTGGGGGGCCCCGGACGACCTCAACACTTTCATGGCGATGGTGAACAACGTGCCGCAAGGCTGGCATTTCAGCGCCTTTGCGCTGGGCCGGAACGAGATGGCCTATGTCGCCGCCGCCACCATCGCCGGGGGCAACGTGCGGGTGGGGCTGGAGGACAACCTCTGGCTGGAGAAGGGCGTTCTGGCGACCAACGCCCAGTTGGTGGAACGTGCGGCGACCATCGTCGAAAACCTTGGCGCGCGGGTGATCACTCCGGCAGAGGTACGGGCCAAGCTGAAGCTGGAGAAGCGGGCACCACTGGCGAAGTGATCCTTGGGCACGGAAGGGACCTGATGCGCGTGGCGCGCTCTAGTGCGGGGATCGGACTGGCGGTTGGGCTTGGCCTGTCTTTGGCCGCCTGCGTGCCAAGGGACCCGCTTTGGGTCACGCCTGCCGGGGTGTCGCTGGGGCAAATCGACTGCACCAGCCCGGCGCCGCTTGACGGCGGCAAGCGCGCGGAGGTGTGCCTTGCGCGGGTGATCGACGAGACGCCGGGCGAGATCGCGCGCTGCGAAATGGACGGCGGCAGCCTGGGGCCGATCTCGCCCGTCGACAAGCGTTTTGCCTGCACCTACCGCAAGCCGGCCGATGCGGGATGAGAAGATGAAAAACGACAGGGACGGACAGATGAACAGGAAAGCGGCAATCATCGGCGGAGGGGTCATCGGCGGCGGCTGGGCCGCGCGGTTCCTTCTGAATGGCTGGGACGTGGGGGTGTTCGACCCTGATCCCGAGGCCGAGCGGAAGATCGCGGCGGTGATGGCGAATGCCCGGGCGGCTTTGCCTGCGCTGTCCGACGTGCCGATGCCGCCCGAGGGGAAGCTGACCTTCCACGGCACCATCGGCGAGGCCGTGGAGGGCGCGGAATATGTCCAGGAAAGCGTCTCCGAGCGGATCGAGCTGAAGCACAAAGTCTATGCCCAGTTGCAGCAGGCCAATCCGGGGGTGCTGATCGGGTCTTCGACCAGTGGTTTCAAGGCGAGCGACCTGCAGAAAGGCAGCCCCGCGCCGGAGAACATCATTGTAGCACATCCGTTCAATCCGGTTTACCTGCTGCCGTTGTCGGAGGTCTCGGGGTCTGAGAAGAACCCTCCCGCAGTGGTCGAAAAGACCGTGCAGATCATGAAGGACATCGGGATGTTCCCGCTGGTGATCCGGCATGAGATCGACGCTTTCATCGGCAACCGCTTCCTTGAAGCCGTCTGGCGCGAAGCGCTGTGGATGCTGAAGGACGGCATCGCCACGACCGAGGAGATCGATGAGGCGATCCGCATGGGCTTTGGCCTGCGCTGGGGGCAGATGGGCCTGTTCGAGACCTACCGGATTGCGGGCGGCGAGGCCGGGATGCGGCACTTCATGGCGCAGTTCGGCCCGGCGCTGAAATGGCCCTGGACCAAGCTGATGGACGTGCCGGAGTTCAACGAAGAGCTGGTCGATCTGGTGGCGAACCAGTCCGACGCGCAGTCCGGGATGTATGGCATCCGCGAGCTGGAGCGGATCCGCGACCGCAACCTCGTGGGCTTCCTGCGGTCGCTGAAAGAGCGGAACTGGGGCGCGGGGAAGGTGCTGCGCGAACATGACGAACGCCGCGCGGCGGTGTTCAATGCCGAGATGGCGAAAGGGCTGGACAGCGGGGCGAAGGCCGCACCGCTGGTCATGTGGCAGGGTCAGGTCCTGCCGGGCTGGATCGACTACAACGGCCACATGACGGAAAGCCGGTACTACTTTGCCAACTCCGAGACGGTCGACAACTTCCTGCGCACCATCGGCGCGGGGATGGATTACGTGGCCGCTGGACACTCGTATTACTCGGCCGAGACGCATATCCGGCATCTGGGCGAGGCGAAGCTGGGCGATCAGCTGCGGGGCGAGCTGCAGATCATCAGCGCGGACGAGAAGCGGTTCCGGTCCTTTGTGCGGCTGATGAAGGGCGACACTTGCGTGGCGACGGTGGAGCAGCTGTGCCTGCACGTCGACATGAAGGCGGGGAAGACGGTTCCCGCCTCGGCTGAGGTTTGGCGGAACCTGAAGGCCATTGCGGATACCCACGCCGGGCTGCCGCTGCCCGGAGGGGCGGGCCGGGCCATCGGGCAATCGAGGTGAGCCGCCGGGTCCTGATCACGGCCGGGGCGAACGGGATCGGGCTCGTCATGGCCAGGGCCTTCGCGGCCTTGGGGGATCGGGTCTGGGTGACGGATGTGGACACGGGCGCGGTGGCGGCACTGCCTGCCGGTGTGCGCGGGACGGTCTGTGATGCCTCCAGCGAGGCGGCGATGGAGCTGTTGTTCGCCGAGGTTGCGCGGGACTGGGGCGGGCTGGACGTCGCCATCGCGAACGCCGGGATCAAGGGGCCGACGGCGGCCATTGAAGAGATGCCGCTGGAAGGCTGGCACCAGTGCCTGGGGGTGAACCTCGACGGCGCGATGCTGTGTGCCCGGGGTGCCGCGCGGTTGATGAAACCCGCCCGCAAGGGGGTGATCACCTTCATCTCCTCGACCAGCGGTTTGTACGGGACGCCGTTCCGCGCGCCTTATGTGGCGGCGAAATGGGGGGTGATCGGCCTGATGAAGACCGTGGCGATGGAGTTGGGGCCGTATGGCATCCGGGCCAATGCGATCTGCCCGGGGTCCGTGAACGGGCCGAGGATTGACCGGGTGATCGAGGCGGAAGCGGCGGCCAAGGGGATGACGCCGGACGCGGTGCGGCAGGGCTATGCGTCTGGGACGGCGATGAAGCGGCTGACGGACCCGGAAGATGTGGCCGACATGGCAGTTTATCTCGCGTCGGACGGCGCGCGGATGGTGTCGGGCCAGGCGCTGGCGGTGGACGGCATGACCTATAACGTGGACCCGTGAGGGGGATGAGATGGATTTCGGACTGACCGAAGAACAGCAGATGATCGTCGATACGACGCGGGCCTTCGTGGAGGCGGAGTTGTATCCGCACGAGCAGATGGTCGAGCGGACGGGCGTGCTGCCGCTGGAGCTGATCAAGGAGATCCAGGCGAAGGCGATGGCGGCGGGGCTATATGCCGCGAACATGCCGGTGGAGGTCGGGGGCGCGGGCCTCGATACGCTGTCGTGGCTGCTGTACGAAAAGGAGCTGGGCCGGGCGAACTATGCGCTGCACTGGACCTGCGTGGCGCGGCCGTCGAACATCCTGCTGGCGGGGAACGCGGATCAGCGCGAGCGGTATCTGATGCCGTGTATCCGTGGCGAAACCTGGGATTGCCTGGCGATGACCGAGCCCGGCGCGGGGTCGGATTTGCGGGGGATGAAGGCGTCGGCTCGGCAGGAGGGCGGGGACTGGGTGCTGAACGGGACGAAGCATTTCATCAGCCACGCGGACCTGGCGGGGTTTGCGATCTGCTTCATGGCGAGCGGTGAGGAGCAGACCCCGCGCGGCCCGAAAAAGCTGATCACGGCGTTTTTCGTGGACAAGGGGACGCCCGGGTTCACGGTGCGCGAGGGGTATCGGAACGTCTCGCACCGCGGGTACACGAACGCGGTCTTGGAGTTCGACGACTGCCGGGTTCCGGCGGCGAACGTGCTGGGCGAGCCGCACAAGGGGTTCGAGGTCGCGAACTCCTGGCTGGGGGCGACCCGGTTGCAGGTGGCCTCCACCTGTCTGGGACGGGCGGAGCGGGCTTTGGTGCTGGCGATTGCCTATGCGGCGGAGCGCAAGCAGTTCGGGCAAGCGATCGGTAAGTTCCAGGGGGTCAGCTTCAAGCTGGCTGACATGGCGATGGAACTGAAGGCGGCGGAGCTGCTGACCCGCGAGGCGGCGTGGAAGTACGACCAGGGCACGGTGACCGAGGCCGACATGTCGATGGCCAAGCTGAAAGCGACCGAGGTGCTGGCCCATATCGCAGACGAGGCGATCCAGATCCATGGCGGGATGGGGCTGATGGACGAGCTGCCCTTGGAGCGGATCTGGCGCGACAGTCGGGTGGAGCGGATCTGGGAGGGGACGAGCGAGATCCAGCGGCACATCATCAGTCGGGAATTGCTGAGGGCGGTCGGGGGATGAGGCGTTGGACCGGGGGCGCTTCGCCCCCCCAGTCCATCGGTTTCTCGAACCGATGGCGAAACCGATGGACTACCCCGAGGATATTTAGGGACGAAGAATGCAGGCTTTTCCAGTTTCCGGTAACCGCGCGTTAACGTTACTGCGCGAGTCTGACCCTACGGTACAGGCGGGGACGCCGATGACCGTGACGTGGAATGGCACCTCGCTTCGGTCTCCGGGGCGGGGTGTTCTCATTCTTCGTCTCCAAATATCCCGGGGGTCCGGGGGCTGGCCCCCGGCGCGTGATGCAGCAGCGCGAGGCCGGGCATGAGCCGTCTCGACCGTTTGCTTCGCCCGCGCCACATTGCCGTCCTGGGGGCCGGTTGGGCGCTGAATGTCATCGAGCAATGCCGGAAAATGGGCTTCAAGGGGCCGGTCTGGCCGGTGCATCCGACCAAGGCCGAAATCGGGGGTCTGAAGGCCTATGCCTCGCTTGCCGACCTGCCGGAGGCTCCGGATGCGGTGTTCATCGGGGTCAACCGCTTTGCGACCATCGACGTTGTGGCGCAACTGGTGGCGATGGGCGCGGGTGGCGCGATCTGCTTTGCCAGCGGCTGGACCGAGGCGGGGGAGCCGGGGTTGCAGGACCGGCTGGTGGCAGCGGCAGGGGAGATGCCGATCCTGGGGCCGAACTGCTATGGCGTGATCAACTATCTGGACGGGGCGCTCTTGTGGCCTGACCAGCATGGCGGGGTGCCGGTCGACAAGGGCGTCGCGCTGGTCAGCCAGTCGTCGAACATCGTCATCAACCTTGGCATGCAGCAGCGCGGACTTCCGGTGGCCTATGTCGCCTGTCTGGGCAATGCCGCCGTGGTGGGGCTCGCGGAGTTGACCGGGGCGCTGCTGGACGATCCGCGGGTGACGGCGGTGGGGCTGTATATCGAGGGGATCGACGATGCGCCCGCCTTTGCCGCCCTTGCCGAGAAGGCAAGGGGTTTGGGCAAGGGGGTGGTGGCGATCAAGTCGGGGAAGACGGAACTTTCCCGGACGGCGGCGGCGTCACATACCGCCTCGCTAGCAGGCGGGGGTGCGGCATCAAGTGCTTTCCTGCGTCAGATCGGCGTGGCGGAGGTGGATACGCCGTCGGAACTGATCGAGACGCTCAAGATCTTCCACGTCCACGGGCCGCAGATCGGCACGCGCATCTGTTCGCTGTCCTGTTCCGGGGGTGAGGCTGGGCTGGTGGCGGACCTGGCAGCGCCCTACGGGATCGACTTCCCGCCGGTGCCGCAAGCGACGCATGACCGGCTTTTCGCGGTGCTGGGGGAGATCCCGACGATCTCCAACCCCTTGGATTACCATACTTTCATTTGGGGGGACGGGCCCAAGACCACGGAAGTGTTCAGCGCGATGCTGGAGGCCTATGACGCGGGGATCTACATCATCGACTCGCCGCGGGCGGATCGGTGCGACCCTTCGGGCTATGACCCGGCGTTCCGGGCGATCGTGGATGCGCAGAAGGCGACGGGGAAGATTGCCCTTCCGGTTGCGTCCATGGCCGAGAACTTCGGTGAGGGGCGGGTGCAGGTGATGATGGAGGAGGGTGTCTGCGCTCTGCTCGGGCTGGAGACGGCGCTGGCCGCGATCAAGGCGGCGCAGACGGGGCCGGGCTTGGCGGGGTGGCGGCCGGTGGCGGCTTTGCCGGTCCGCGAGACGCGGATGCTGACCGAGGCGGAGGGGAAGGCGCTTTTGGCTGCCGCTGGGGTCGCGGTGCCGGGGTCCGTGACGGGGGCGTCGATTGCCGAAGTGGCCGGGAAGGTGCGCTTTGGCTCTCCTTATGTGCTGAAGGGTCTGGGGTTTGCCCACAAGACCGAGGCCGGGGCGGTGCGGCTGGGCTTGGCCTCGCTGGACGGGCAGGCGGAGATGCCGGGGGCCTCGGGCTATCTGGTCGAGGAGATGGTGACCGGCGCGGTGGCGGAGGTCCTGTTGGGGCTGCGGCGCGATCCGGTCTATGGGGTAACTCTGACGCTGGGCATGGGCGGGGTAACGGCGGAAGTGCTTGCCGATACGGTAACGCTGGTGCTGCCGGTGTCCGAGGCGCAGGTGCTGGAGGCCGCGAAGGGCTTGCGGCTTTGGCCTTTGCTGGACGGCTATCGGGGGCGTCCGAAGGCGGACATGCGCGCGGTCGCAGCGATGGCGGTGCGGCTGGGGGCGCTGATGCTGGCGGATGAGAGCTTTGAGGAAATCGAGATCAACCCGGTCATGGTTCGCGAAACGGGGGCCGTGGCGGTGGATGCATTGGTGAGGAGAGCATGATGGAAATGCGGACCGAAGGCCCGGTGAAAACCCGGCGCGAGGGGGCGATCCTGGAGGTCACTCTGGACGCGCCGAAGGCCAATGCGATCAGCCTTAAGACGTCGCGGGTGATGGGGCTGGTGTTCCGGGACTTCCGGGACGACGACAGCTTGCGGGTCTGCATCCTGCGGGCGGCGGGGGAGAAGTTCTTTTGCCCCGGCTGGGACCTGAAGGCTGCGGCCGAGGGCGATGCCGTGGATGGCGACTATGGCGTGGGGGGCTTCGGCGGGCTGCAGGAGCTTCCGAACCTCAACAAGCCGGTCATCGCCGCCGTGCAGGGCATCTGCTGCGGCGGGGGGCTGGAGCTGGCGCTGTCGGCGGACCTGATCCTGTGTTCGACCAATGCGACCTTCGCGCTGCCAGAGATCCGGTCGGGGACAGTGGCGGATGCGGCCAGCATCAAGCTGCCGAAGCGCATTCCCTATCATGTGGCGATGGACCTTCTGCTGACCGGCCGCTGGTTCGATGCCGAAGAGGCGCTTCGCTGGGGGCTGATCAAGGAGGTCTGCGCCCCAGAGGACCTGCTGGCGAAGGCCTGGGACCTGGCGCGGCTGTTGGAGAGCGGGCCGCCGCTGGTCTATGCGGCGATCAAGGAAGTGGTGCGCGAGGCGGAGAACATGCGCTTCCAGGACGCACTGAACCGGGTGACGAAGCGGCAGATGCCGACTGTCGACCGGCTGTATTCGTCAGAGGACCAGCTGGAGGGCGCGAAGGCCTTTGCAGAAAAGCGTGATCCGGTGTGGAAGGGGCGGTGAGCCGCGCTATCCTGATGAGTGAACGGTTCAGGGAGGCAGCGCATGATGAGCTTGGGCCATGCAAGGATTGGTCTTGCGCTTGCGACGCTGGCCCTGTCGGGCGGCATGGCGCTGGCCGAAGCCACGTTCGTCCCCGGTGACACGCAGTACATCGCGGCGCTTGGGGACCCGAAGGCGACCTCGGGCAATGATGCCGAGACCTGGGGGTTCTGGGAGGTTGATCCCGGCCCTCGGGGCGTCTGGTCGACGGAGTTCGGCGAGTTGATGGCGCGGGGGGGCAAGGCGCCGGCGGGGTGGCAGTTCGATCCGGCCTCATGGTGGCTGGAGGAGCATGGGCTGATCATGGAGGCGCCGAGCTTTCCGCTGCCGGCGGGGCAGTACGTGGTGACGGGTGGACGCGAGGTGACCTCGGTCCTGACGGTGGCGGCTCCGGATACCGAGGGGCATCAGGCCTGGAGCCTCGCCGATGGCGCGACGATCTATGACGTCACGCACCTGCGCTGTCGGGCGGCGGTCTACACGGCGAAGACGGGCGGGGCCTGCACGCCGGACAAGACGCCGACAAACGTCTTCCCGATGGACCCCGGCCGGCAGATGCCGATGGTCGAGGGCTGCGAGAAGCAGGATTACCAGGTGCTGATCGTCGTCGGACGGATGGTCGAAAGCTGAGCGGTCTGGCAGTCGGTCGGGGATCGGGCTAGCCTTCCCGCGAAGGGAGGCCGCCGATGCCGAACCACGACTATACCACACGCGTTCTCTGGACCGGCAACCGGGGCGAGGGGACCTCGCACTACAAGGCCTATGACCGGACCTGGGACATCGCGGTGCCGGGGAAGGCCCCGGTGCACTGCTCGAACGATCCGCTGCTGGGCGGCGATCCGGCAAAGATGAACCCCGAGGACCTGGTCTTGTCGGCGCTCTCGGCCTGTCACATGCTGTGGTACCTGCACTATGCCAGCGATGCAGGGATCGTGGTGACCGGATACTCGGACAGCCCGGTGGGTGTGGGCGAGGTCGGGCGCGGGGGCGCGGGCCGGTTCGTCAAGGTGACGCTGCGGCCGCATGTGATCGTGAAGGCGGGGGCTGACCTGCAGGCGGCCGAGGCGATTCATCACCGCATCCACGAGGTCTGCTTCATTGCGCGGTCGGTCAACTTTCCGGTCGACTACGCACCGAGTTTCGAGGTCGAGGGCTGACGGGCCGCTCGTCGTCGACTGCGTCGCTCCTCGCTGGGTCCTGCGACGAGGAGACGAAGTCGAACGAGGAGCGGTGACGCGACATCCGGTGTCGCAAACCGGACGGTTCCGGGCCGGTTGCATCGCTAGGGTCGCGAGCGTTTTGCCGGGGGCTGTCATGGACGAAACCGATTACATCATCGTGGGCGCGGGCTCGGCGGGCTGTGTGCTGGCGGACCGGCTGACGGCCAATGGCAAGCACAAGGTCACGGTGCTGGAGGCGGGGGGGTCGGACCGGCGGTTCTATATCCAGCTGCCGTTGGGGTACGGGAAGCTGTTCTACGATCCGGCGGTGAACTGGCTTTACAAGACCGAACCCGATCCCGGTCTTGCGGGCGCACGAGACCATTGGCCGCGGGGCAAGGTTCTGGGCGGGTCCTCCAGCATCAATGCGATGGTCTGGATCCGGGGCCATCGTGCCGATTACGAGGATTGGGGCCGCGACAATCCGGGCTGGGGCTGGGAGGAGTGTCTGGCGGCCTACCGGGCGATCGAGGACAACGAGGCGGGCGGCGATGCGTTTCGGGGCAAGGGCGGGCCGTTGTTCGTTTCGGCGAACCGCTCGGGGCTGCATCCGCTGGTCGAAAGCTATGTCGCCGCCTGTGGCGAGGCGGGACTGGCCGAGAACCCGGACTTCAATGGCGCGGTGCAGGAAGGCGCGGGCGTCTACCAGATGACGATCAGGAACGCGCGCCGCAACTCGACCGCGCGGGCGTTTCTGCGGCCTGCGATGAAGCGGGCGAACCTGTCGGTGGTCACCCATGCGCTGGTGACGCGTGTGGTGATCGAAGGTGGCCGGGCGGTGGGCGTGGAGTATCGGCGGGGCGGCGAGACCCGGGTCTTGCGCGCGCGGGCCGAGGTGATTCTGGCGGGGGGCGCAATCAACTCGCCGCAGTTGCTGCAGTTGTCGGGGATCGGGCCGGGGGCGCTGTTGCAGGGCCTCGGCATCCCTGTGGTGCGGGATAATCCGAACGTCGGAGACCATCTGAGCGACCATCAGGGGATCAACTACACCTGGGCGATGAAGGTGCCGACCTACAATGACGAGCTGCGGCCCTGGTGGGGCAAGATTCGTGCGGGATTGCAGTATTTCATCGGGGGCGGAGGGCCGCTGGCGAAGTCGATCAACCACGGCGGCGGGTTCTTCCGGACGCGTCCCGATCTCGACCGGCCGAACATGCAGCTCTATTTCCAGGCCTTCTCGACCCTGATCCCGCGCGAGGGGGAACGGCCCCTTCTGACGCCTGACCCCTGGTCGGGAATGTCCATCGGGCTGTCGAATTGCCGTCCGACCAGCCGGGGGCATATCCGGCTGCGGACAGCGCGGCCCGAGGACCACCCGGTGATCACGGCCAACGCGTTTTCGACCAACAACGACGTCGAGGAGATGCTGGCTGCGGTGAAATACCTGCGGCGCATCGCGGCGCAGCCGACGCTGGCGCGGCTGATCAAGGAAGAGCTGCGACCGGGGCCGGAGGTGGTGTCGGACGAGGCGCTGATCGCCGACTTTCGCGCACGGTCAGGGACGGTCTATCACCCAAGCTGCACCTGCCGGATGGGGCGGGAAGCCGCGTCCTCGGTCGTGGATGCGGGCCTGAGGGTACATGGTGTGGGTGGCTTGCGGGTGATCGACGCAAGCGCCTTCCCGAACATCATCGCGGGCAACACCAATGCGCCCGCGATCCTGATGGGCTGGAAGGGTGCCGAGCAGGTCCTGGCCGACGCGCGCTGAGCCGGGCGCAACGGCTGGCGCGACCGGCGCCCGTCAAAGGCCGATGAAGACGTCGTCCCCTTCGACCTTCACGGGGAAGCACTGCAGGTTCACGCAGACCGGGGCGCGCTTCGCCTCGCCCGTCCGGTAGTCGAACTGGCCGTTGTGCTTGGGGCATTCGATCAGATGCCCCATCACAAGGCCGTCGCAGAGGTGGACATTCTCATGCGTACAGCGGCCGGCGGTGGCGTAGAACCGCCCGTCCGGGGCGTGGTAGATCGCAAAGGTCCGGTCGCCGTGGTCGAAGCGGATCAGGTCCTCGGGGTCGATGTCGTCAGTGGCGCAGGCGCGTATCCAGTCGGTCATCTGTGTCACCCCGATCAGGCGCCGCTCTGCGCCAGCGCGCGGCGGAAGGCTTCCAGCTCCGCAGGAGCCATCTTCACCAGATGCCGGTCCTCGGGGTAGCTGCCGCTGGCGACGTCGGCGATGTATTCGCGGAAAGCGGCGACGCGTTCGGCCTGCAGTCGATCATATTCCGCGGCGAAGTTGCGGTAGACCTTGGAGGGGCGCGGCATGTGACCGCGGTTGGTGCCCAGGATATCCTCGGCAAAGAGGTATTGTGCATCGCAGCCCGCGCCCGCGCCCATCGACCATAGCAGAAGCCCGACACGACGGCTGATTTCGGTCGCCACCTCCTCGGGGACCACCTCGATCTCGACCGCGAAGGCACCGGCGGCCTCGTAGGCGCGGACCTCCTCCAGAAGCTTCAGAGCGGCGTCGGCACTTTTGCCCACCGCCCGGAAGCCGCCCGTCCAGGTGGCACGGCTTGGGACCAGACCCACGTGCCCGACGACGGGGATATGTTCGCGGGCGACATACTCAACCGTGGCCAGACTGCCCGAGCAGTAGACCGCATCCGCCCCGGCGTTCATCACGCTGCACGCCCAGCGGAGGTAGTCGTCCCGCGTCCCGGCCTCGAGATGGGTCTGGCCGGTCATCGAGAACAGCGTCGGCGCCAGTTCGCGGTAGCGCGGGTGGGTGACGAGGTCCGCCGGAACCGAGACGATGTCGATCCCGGCCTGTTCGGCTGCGGCGGCCTCGTCCAAAGTCATGACGCGCAGCATGGTCAGCTGGCCCTGACCCTTACGGGCGCGGAGGTCGGCGATGGTGGGTTTCTGGCGCGGCATTGCGGTTCCTTAGCGCGAGAGGAAGACGTTGTGGAATTCGTCGCGGTATGGCTTTGCGGTAGGGGGCAGGTCGCGACGGACATAGTACTCGGGGTCGTCAAGCTGGCACCGGACGGCGCGGATCATCTCGACATAGGCGGCCCAGATCGAGGGGCTGGGGGGCGGATAGTCGGCCTTCACCAGTTCATGCAGGCGGGGCAGCGCGTGGTATGGCACCATCGGGAACATGTGATGTTCGATGTGGTAGTTCATGTTCCAGTAGATGAAGCGGCTGATCGGGTTCATGTAGACAGTGCGGCTGTTCAGCCGGTGGTCGATGACGTTGTCCGCAAGGCCGCCGTGCTGCAGGAGGCCGGTCATCACCATGTGCCAGCAGCCGTAAAGCCGGGGCAGGCCGATCAGCATCAGCGGGATGAAGGACTGCCAGGCCAACGCCGCCGCGATGGTCGCGGCATAGATCGCGATATGGACCCGCGCCGCGAAGATCGCCTTGCCGCGTTCGCTTTCGGGAATGTAGTCCAGTTCGTCCGGGCTGAGCGTTCCCGTTGCCTGTCGGACGAGTACCTTGAGGCTGGAATAGGCACCCTCGATGCCGACGAAGGCCAGGATCAGCTTGACCACCGCAGGCGGGCGCATGAAGGCGATCTCGGGGTCGCGCCCGACGATGTAGGTGTCGGTGTGGTGGCGTGCATGGCTCCAGCGCCAAGCGACCGGGTTGCGCATCACCTGGAACGAGGCGATCTGGTAGACGATGTCGTTCATCCATCCGGTCTTGAACGCCGTGCCGTGGCCGCATTCGTGCCAGCGGCTGTCGCAGGCCGAGCCGTAGAGGACGCCGTAGGCGATCCAGAACGGGACGCAGGCCCAGGTGCCCCAGAAATATATGCCGCCCCAGGCCATCAGGACATGGCCCAGCACCCAAAGGATCGTGTCGCGCAGGGCGGGTCCGTCCCGGCGCTGCATCAGGTCCTTCATGACCTTGCGCGGAATTTCGGTGTGGTACCACTCGGCTGAGGCAAGGCCGATTTCGATGGCCTGTCGGGACGAGGGTCCGGTCAGGCTGTAGTCCCGCGGGATCGCCGGAGCTTGTGCAAGGGTGTTCATCGGGTCATCTCCGGTTCTTGTCGGTCGGATGGGGATCGGGTGCGCCAGCGCATTTGCAGTGTCAGGTGCATCTCCGCGCCCGGGGCCAGGGGGCAAAGGCCGGGCTGGCCGGGCAGGTTGTGGGCATCGACGGGGTGGCTCACCGGCTCGACGCAAAGGTAGGGCGCGGAGGCGTCTGGGGAATAGACCAGAAGCGTTTCCAGTCCGGGGGCGGTCAGGGTGATCTCGTGGTCGGCCTGTTCGACGCGAGCAATGCCGTCCCAGCCGGAAAAGCCGAGGTTGATCCACCCGGCCGGAAGCGGCGAGGGTTGGTCAAAGCGGAGTGCTTCGGGCAGGGCCTGCGGCGTGCGGGTGGCGGGCAGGTGGTCCGAGGTTTCAGGCCAGCAGCCGGTGGCGTTGAAGGACAGCCGCGTGTCTGCATCGCGCGGGAACCAGGGGTGGAAGCCGCCGCCATAGGGCAGTGTCCGGTCGGCTTGGTTGGTCAGGACGAGGTCGATGGACAGCCCGTCCGGGGCCAGGCGATAGGTCAGGGCGGCGCCGTAGCGGAAGGGTCCGGTCGCGCCCGTCAGTGTCAGGTCGATCCGGTCCGGAGTACGCGCCACGATGGTCCAGGCCTTCTGGAAGGCATCGCCGTGGATGGCATGCGGCTCGCCGGGCAGGTTGGCGGGAACGGGGTGGCGCACCCCGTCCCAGGGAAAGCCGCCCGAGATGCGGTTGGAGAAGGGCGCAAGGATGTTCAGGCCCTGCGCGAAGGGGCTGTCGGGCACGCGGCCCGCAGCAGTGGACAGGATCGCCCGGTCGGCCCAGGTCAGCGAGACCACCCCGGCACCGTGGTCCGGGTCGATCACTGCGACGGCCTGAGCGGAGTGGAGCGTCTCCATTCCTACCAGCCCCCGTCGACATGCAGGTTCTGACCGGTGATCATCCGCGCCTTGTCGGACGCCAGGAACAGCGCGAGGTCGGCCACGTCCTGTGCCTCGACCCGGGACTTCAGGCACTGGCTCTGCAGGATCCAGTCCTGGTAGGAGGTCAGCCGGTCGGCAAAGACGCGGGCCTCTGCCTCGGAGCGGACCGCGCCGGGGGCGATGGCGTTGACGGTGATGCCGTGCCGGCCGAGTTCCCGCGCCAGCGCCTTGGTCATCCCGATGAGCGCGGCCTTCGAGGCGACATAGGGCACGAAGCCGTCCCACTGGCCGTTCACCGTGACCGAGGTCATGCTGATGACCCGGCCCCAACCCTGTGCCTTCATTCCCGGCGCGCAGGCCTTGGTCAGCGCAAAGCAGGCCGAGGCGTTGATGCGCTGCTGGTCCTCGAATTCGGCAAGCGAAAACTCCTCGAACGGCCGGTTGAAGATCAGGGCGGCGTTGTTGATCAGGATGTCGAAGGGCCCGGCCTCGGCCACGATGCGGGCTGCGGCGTCAAGGTCGGCAAGGTCGACACCCAGCCAGCGCATTCCCGCCGGGGCGGCACCGCCGGGACGGTCCAGCACCATCACCTCGGCCCCCGCTGCCTGGAAGGTCCGTGTCAGCGCCGTCCCGATGGTACCAAGCCCCCCGGTGATCAGCGCGCGTCTGCCGGCGATGTCGGCCATGCCAGGTTCCCTTCCGCCCCGCGTCACAGCACTTCGTGCACTTCGTCGATCGAGGTTTCGGACACCCGCTTGTCCAGCACGATCTTCCCCAGCGCCATCGCCACCACCCTGTCGCAGCAGGCGAAGACATGGTGCATGTTGTGGCTGATGAAGATCGCCGTCACGCCCTGTTCCTTCAGGCCGCGGACGAAACCGATGACCTTGGCGGTTTCCTTCACCGACAGGTGGTTGGTCGGCTCGTCCAGGATCATCACCTTGGACTTGAAATGCATCGCACGGGCAATCGCGACGCCCTGGCGTTGGCCGCCGGACAACTCTCCCACCAGCGCATCGGGCGAGCGCAGGTGCAAGTCCACGTCGGCGATGGCCTGGACGCTGGCCTCGCGCATCTTCTTGAGATCCAGCCAGCCCAGCCCGCCGATCGAGAACTTCAGCGGCTCGCGCCCGATGAAGAGGTTCCGGGCGATCGACATGATCGGGACCATCGAGTTGTACTGGTAGATCGTCTCGATCCCCAGGGCCATCGCGTCCTTGGGGGTGCGGATGTTGACCGGCTTGCCTTCGACGAGGATCTCGCCTTCGTCAGGACGGTGCAGGCCGGAGAGGATGTTGATCAGCGTCGACTTTCCCGCGCCGTTGTCGCCGACAAGGCCCAGGGCCTCACCGGGGCGGACGTCGAGAGTGACCCCCTTCACGGCGTGCACGCCGGAGTACCACTTGTGCAGGTTCCTGACTTCGATGATGGGCTGCGTCATTTCTTGTCGGTCTCCACCTTCATCGCGCGGCCGCGCTTGCGCAGCCAGGCGTTGCCCACCACGGCGAAGATGGTCAGCGCGCCCACGGCGAACTGGAACCAGGTGCCGTTGATCTGGCTCATCACCATGCCGTTGTCGATGACGCGGATCAGCGTCGCACCGATGATGCCGCCGATGATCGAGCCGATGCCGCCGGAAAGCGACGTGCCGCCGATCACTGCGGCCGAGACGGCCTGAAGTTCGTAACCCATTCCCAGCGACGGCAGGGGAGAGCCAAGGCGCAGGACCTGGATGATCCCGGCCAGTCCCGCCAGCACCGAACAGATCACGAAGCAGGCCAGCTTGACCCGCTGCGTCGGGATGCCCATCGCGCTTGCGGCGGGCAGAAAGCCCCCGGTGGCCCGCACCCAGTTGCCGAAGTTCGTGCGTGACAGAAGAAGGCCGATGATGACCGAGATGCAGACGAACCAGATGAACGAGGCCCTGAACATCTCGCCCGGGCCGACGTAGGCCACGAAGAGGTGCTCGGGGATCTGCTCGAAGTCGAGCCGCGGCGGGAAGCCGCCCGAGACGACCACGGTCAGCGAGCGCGCCATGAACATCATGCCCAGCGTCGTGATGAAGGACGGGATGTCGAACGAGATGGTCACCCAGCCGTTGACCAGTCCGACCACCACGCAAACAGCCAGTCCGATGGCAAAGGCCGGCCAGAAGGCCCAGCCGTTCATCATCAGGACGGCCATCGTCATCGGCGAGAGCGCGAAGACCGAGCCGACCGAAAGGTCGAACTCTCCGGCGATCATCAGCAGCGTGACCCCCACCGCGACCAACGCCATTTCAGGCAGGAAGCCCATGATGCCGCGGATGTTGTCGTAGGTCAGGAACACCCCGTTGGAGCGAACCTGGAAGACGATGATGATGATGACAAGCAGCAGCGTCGCCGCAAGCTCGGGCTTCTGGAGGGCAAGTTTCAGTACGCGTCGCATAGGCGCTTTCCTGGCGAAAGGGATGCCCCCGGCAGGATGCCGGGGGCAGTGGGTGTCAGCGCAGGCCCTTGGCCGAAAGCTCCATGATCGCGTCGACCATGTCCGGCGTCACGATGCCCTGCCCGGTGTCGATATCGGCGGGCGACAGGCCCACGGTCTTGGCAAGGTAGACCTGCATCACCGGCATGAAGCCCTGCATGTAGGGCTGCTGGTCGACCTGGACCTGCACATAGCCGGCCTTCATCTGCTCCAGCACTTCGGGCACGAGGTCGAAGCCGCCAAGGAGCACTTTGCCGGGCTCGACCCCACGGTCGGCCAGCACCCGTCCGACGGCGGCATGCCAGAAGCCGGTGTCGAAATAGGCGTTGGTGTTGGGGTTGGCCGAGAGATAGGCGCCCACGCGGTCACCCACGGTGGCAAGGTCGGTGCCGGAGTCGATCTTCTCGTAGGTGATCTTCCGGTCAGGATTGGCGGCGATCTGCTCGTCCAGGAAGTTGGTCACGCCAAGGGCGCGCTGTTCCGACCAGTTCTGTCCGGGTGCCGAGACGCCGACCAGGATGTGCAGGTCGCCTTCGGCCGGCATGTTCTTCCACTGGGCTGCGGCCAGCGAATAGCCCGCCGGAACGAAGCCCTGGCCGATGAAGGCTTGGCGCGCGTTGCCTGCCGCGCCTTCGAGGTCATCCACGTTCGAGGCGATGACAACGATCCCCGCGTCGCGGGCGCGCTTGATCACGTCGTCGAAGGCATTGTTGTCGACGATAGAGGTGATCAGAGCATCGGGCGTGCGGGCAATGGCGGCCTCCATGTTGGCGACCTGCTCCTGCACCGAGCCGTCCGTCTGCACGTAGACCATCTGGCAGTTGGCGGCCAGCTTGGAGCAGGCGTCCTCATAGCCCTTCTGCACGGCCTGCCAGAACGTGTTCGACGCCCCGGAATGGACGGTGAAGACGATGTCCAGCGGCTCTTGCGCCAGTGCGGCGGTTCCTGACAGCAAGGCCGCTGTCAATGTCAGCATTTTCAGTCTCATGGTGTCTCCTCCCTGGTTTTGATCGGTGTTGTTCAGATCGAGCCCGCATCCGATCGTCTGCGGGTAACGGTGAATG
Source organism: Paracoccaceae bacterium (assembly GCA_027484915.1). Lineage (GTDB taxonomy): Bacteria > Pseudomonadota > Alphaproteobacteria > Rhodobacterales > Rhodobacteraceae > Tabrizicola. The sequence goes on from JAIXSA010000156.1 coordinate 121,405, forward strand.
CCCTGGCGATTTCCGGGTTCAGCGCCAGGCCGAGGCCCGGCCCGGGCGGCACGGTGATCATCCCGTTGGTCACGGGGGGCAAAGCGGTGACCACGTCGCGGTACCAGGTGCGGTAGAAGGCCCGCACGCTTTCCTGCGCGATGGCATTGGGCGCGTTCAGCGACAGGTGGGTCGAGGCCGCCAGCACCACGGGCCCCGTGCAGTCATGCGGAGCGACGGGCAGATGCCAGGCTTCGGCCATCGCCGCGATCTTGCGCGCTTCGGACAGGCCGCCGCACCAGCTGACGTCGAGGATCACGACGCCCGCCGCATCGGTCTGAAGAAGGTCGCGGAACGCCCCGCGCCCGCCCAGGGTTTCCGAAGCCGCAATGGGCGCGGGTGAGACATCGGCATAGCGCTTGAGGCTGGCCAGGCTGTCCATGCGGATCGGGTCTTCGTGCCAGAAGGTCTGGAACGGTGTCAGCGCGCGGGCGATCTGGATGGCCGGGGTCAGCTGCCACATGGCGTGCAGTTCGACCATGATGTCCATCCGGTCACCCACCGCCTTGCGGATCTTCTCGAATGGCTCGAGCGCCGCCTTCAGGTCGGGCAGCGGGATGGAAAGGCCGTTGGTCCGTTCCGCCGCCGCATCGAAGGGCCAGATCTTCATCCCGGTGATGCCCTCTTCCAGCAGGGAAAGGGCAAGTTCGTCGGCGTGGTTGAGAAAGCCGTTCAGGTCGTCGTAGTCGCGCTGCCCGCCGAGGCCGTAGTTGGCCGTCGTCTGGCCGGTCGTCTTCTTGATGTACTCCGGGCCCGCGCAGGTGTTGTAGGTGCGGATCTGGCGCCGGGTGAAGCCGCCCAGAAGCTGGGTGATGGGCTGGCCGGTGGCCTTGCCGAAGATATCCCACAAGGCGATGTCGAACGCCGAGTTGCCGCGCATTTCCGCGCCGGTGCTGCGGAACCCGAGGTAGCCCACCAGGTCGCGCGAAAGGCGGTCGATCTCCAGCGGGTCCTGCCCGATCACCCGGGGGGCGACGTGTTCATGCAGATGCTCTTCGACTGTGCCCGCCCCGAAGAACGTCTCACCCAGGCCGGTCAGGCCCTCGTCGGTGTGCACCTCGAGCCAGATCAGGTTCGGGCGTTCCTGCAGCCGGATCGTCTCGAGGGCGGTGATCTTCACGGCGCGTCCCTCACGACAGCCCGGCCGACAGCAGGGCGCGGACGCTTTCGTCGAAGTGGATGCTCATCGCCGTGGTCGCCGCCTGCGGGTCCCCCTGCGCGATGGCGCGGGCGATCTCTTCGTGCGTGGCGATCATCACCTCGCGCGCCTGGGGCGTGGGGCGGCTTTTCCAGCCGACCGGCCAGGTCTGGCGGGTGATGCCTTGAAAGGCCCCGACCAGAAGCTCGAAGACCGGGTTGCGGCAGGCGCCTGCGATCAGCTTGTGAAGCGCAAGGTCGTGCTCCATCAGCTCGTCCGGGCGGTCGGCGCAGGCGCGCATCCGTGCGGCGGCGTCCAGGATCTGCGCGGCTTCGGTGTCGGTCCGGCGCAGGGCTGCCAGAGCGACGATGCGCGTTTCGATGGTGCGGCGGACATCGTAGATCTGCTGGATGCTTATCTGGTCGGTGTGCACGCCGTGTTCGATCATCAACGACATCGCGTCGTGGTCGATATGCGCCACCGTCGCGCGCTTGCCCGTTGCAAGATCGACGATCCGCATGGCGTCCAATGAGCGCAGCGCCTCCCTCACCACGGTCCGCGAGACGTTCAGCTCTTTCGACAGCTGGGCTTCCGAGGGCAGGCGGTCGCCCGGCATCAGGTCCTCGTCGCGGATGCGCCGGGTAATCGCCCCGATGGCGCCGCTGACTAGGCTGCTGGCTGGCAGGTTCGGCTCGTTCTGCATGCGAATCGGTCAAACCTGTATGATAGGTTTCGTCACTTCGACATACAGATTTGGGTCTTGACTCGTCAACTCCTCTTTCGCGCCCGGCGAAAAGGGTCGTGTAGGACACCCTGTGAAGGTGTCCTGTATCGGGGATGACTTCGGCGTTTTCGCAGAGTGCGGGGCCTATTCCCCTCGGGGGAACCGCTTCTGCTCTTCCAGGACGTTCAGGTCCATGTGGTTGCGCATGTAGCGCTCGCTGGCGGCGCGGAGTGGTTGGTGATCCCAAGGGAAATAGGCGCCGTTGCGGAGCGCCTCGTACACCACCCAGCGGCGGGCCTGGCTTTCGCGGACCTGCGCGTCGTAGGCGGCAAGGTTCCAGCGCGCGTCGGCCAACTTCCGGAAATGCTGCAGGATTTCGCCCGCGCGCGGGTCCTGGGCCAGGTTCGCCCTCTCAAGCGGGTCATTGGCAACGTCGAACAGCTGCTCGGGGTCGGCGGCGCAGCGGATGTATTTCCAGGCGCCCTCGCGCAGGGCGACCATCGGGGTGATCGTGCCCTCGGCGGCGTATTCCATCGCCACCGGGCCCCTTGGATTGCCGTGGGCCACGGGGATCAGGTTGGCGCCTTCGGTCCAGGGGGCGACCTCGTCCATCGAGATGCCGGCCAGAGCGGCAAGGGTTGGCGCGAGATCGATGGAGGAGACCGGGGTTTCGACAAGACCTGCGGGCATTTCCGGCGCGGCGATCATCAGGGGGACGCGGGCGGAGCCTTCGAAGAAGTTCATCTTGAACCAAAGGCCCTTCTCACCAAGCATCTCGCCGTGGTCGGACAAGAAGACCACGTGGGCGTCTTGGCGGGTTGCCTCCAGCACCGCGAGGATCTCGCCGATCTTGTCGTCGATGTAGCTGATGTTGGCGAAATAGGCCTGCTTGGCGCGGCGGATGTGGTCGGGGGTGATCTCCATCCCCCGCCAGTCGCAGGCGTCCATCAGGCGTTTTGAGTGGGGGTCCATGTCCTCATAGGACACGGGTTCGGGCGGTTCGCACTCGGGCGCGCCCTCGTAGAGGTCCCAGTATTTGCGGCGTGCGACGAAGGGGTCGTGCGGGTGGGTGAAGCTGACCGTGAGGCACCAGGGGCGGGGGTCCTGGCCACGGGAGAGGTCGTAGAGCTTCTGCACTGCCTGAAAGGCCACGTCGTCGTCGTATTCGTACTGGTTGGTGATCTCGGCCACCCCGGCCCCGGTGACCGAGCCGAGGTTGTGGTACCACCAGTCGATCCGCTCACCGGGTTTGCGATAGTCCGGGGTCCAGCCAAAATCGGCGGGGTAGATGTCGGTGGTCAGGCGCTGTTCGAACCCGTGCAGCTGGTCGGGGCCGACGAAGTGCATCTTGCCGGAAAGCGCGGTCTGGTATCCGGCCCGGCGCAGGTGGTGGGCATAGGTCGGGATGTCCGAGGCGAATTCGGCGGCGTTGTCGTAGACCCGAGTGCGGCTGGGCAATTGGCCGGACATGAAGCTGGCGCGGGCGGGGGCGCAGAGGGGGGAGGCGGTGTAGCAGTTTCGGAACCGGGTCGAGCGGGCGGCGAGGCGCTTCAGGTTCGGGGTGTGCAGGAAGTCCGCCGGGCCGTCGGGGAAGAGCGTGCCGTTCAGCTGGTCGACCATCAGGATCAAAAGGTTGGGCTTGGTCATCGGGTCGGTCCTTCGCTTTTGCGCCCTGTCTAGCCGGTCGGGCGCAGGCGTCTGGCCCCCGACCGACCGGCCCCTGTCGAAAGCGTCATTCCGGCTGGGTGCCGCCCGTCGCCTCGGTCACCTGATCCGCCGCGGCCCGGACCAAAGAACCAATGCGGGTCGCATCCGACAGCCCCATCCGGAAGGCGGGACCGGAGACGGAAAGGCCCGCCACCGGCTCGCCATGCGCGTTGAAGATCGGGGCGGCGACGCAGCGCATCCCCTCGGCGCGTTCCTGGTCGTCGATTGAAAAGCCCCGGTCGCGGGTGCGGCTGAGGTCGCGGAGGAGGGCAGAGTCGCTGGTGAGGGTCAACGAGGTGAACTTTTCCAGGCCCTTGCGGGCGAGGATGCCGCGGGTCTTTTCCTCCGGGTACCAGGCGAGAAGCGCCTTTCCTATGCCGCTGGAGTGCATCGGCGCGCGGGTGCCGGGGGGGAAGAAGGCGCGGATCGCCTCGTAGGTTTCGACCTGGGCGACGAAGAAGACCTCGTCCTTGACCTCGATGCCAAGGTTCGCCGTCTCGCCGGTTTCGCGCATGAGCTGGTCCATCGGCTGGCGGGCGCGTTCCACGACCTTGGTGCGGCGAAGGAAGGCGGAACCGACGCGAAACGCGCCGGGGCCGATGTGCCAGAACTGGCCGGGTTCATCCACCTCGACCATGCCATGGCCTTGCAGAGTGACGAGGGCACGAAAAACGGTGGCGATGGCCTCGCCGGTGTCCTCGGCTATCTCCGACAGCGTGCGGCCGGGGTTCAGCGCGACGTGGGTCAGGATGTCTATGCCCCGGTCCAGGGCCTGCACAGTGTTCTGGTCGGTCTTGTCGTTGAACGCCTTGGGGCGGCCGCGGGGTTTCTGGGCCAAAGGGGCCTCCTGTAGCGGTGAAAAAGCGCAAGCTGTTGACTGGATTGGGGAATAGCATACCCATGTAACAATGAAAAATCTTTTCGAAAAAATTGCGCGCATGGGTCGCGGGGCGTAGGTTTTCTGGGCGATCTTTCAGGGAGTTGCCCGATGTCCATGCAGAACCCCGTTTTCATCCCGGGCCCGACGAATATTCCCGAGTCGGTCCGCAAGGCCTGCGACATGCCGACCTTGGACCACCGCTCGTCCGCCTTCGCGAGGATGTTCAAACCTGCGGTGGACGGGGTGCGGCGGGTGCTGAAGATGGATCAGGGGGAGGTCATCGTGATCCCCTCGACCGGGACGGGCGGCTGGGAGGCGGCGGTGACGAACACCCTGTCGCCCGGTGACACGGTGCTGGCGGCGCGGTTTGGGATGTTCAGCCATCGCTGGATCGACCTTTGCCAGCGGCATGGGCTGAACGTGCAGATCATCGAGACGCCTTGGGGCCACGGCGCGCCGCTGGCGCAGATCGAGGCGGCGCTGAGGGCCGACCGTGCAGGCAAGATCAAGGCGGTGCTGGCCACGCACAACGAGACGGCGACGGGCGTGAAGTCGGACATCGGCGGAATCCGGGCCGCGATGGACGCAGCGGGACATGGGGCGATGCTGTTCGTGGACGGAGTGTCCTCGATCGCCTCGATGCCATTCGACTTCGCGGGCTGGGGCGTGGATATCGCGGTCGCGGGGAGCCAAAAGGGCTTCATGCTTCCAGCGGGTCTGGCGATTCTTGGTGTCTCGCCGAAGGCCATCGCGGCGATGGAGACGGCGCGGCTGCCGCGGTCCTTCTTTGATTTCAAGGACATGCTGGTGTCCTATGCCCGGGGTGGTTACCCCTACACCCCCGCCGTGGGCCCGATCGCGGGGCTGGCGCACAGCATCGACCTGCTGGAGACGGAAGGGCTGGAGAACGTCTATGCCCGCCACCACAGGCTGGCTGAAGGCGTCCGCCGCGCGGTCTTCGCTTGGGGCATGTCGCCCTATGCGGCCTCGGCGGACCTGTATTCCGATACGGTGACGGCGGTGAAGGTCCCTGCCGGGTGTGACGGGACCGCTTTGGTGCAACTGGCGGCGACGAAGTACGGCATGGCGTTTGGCGTGGGGCTGGGCGAGGTTGCGGGCAAGGTGTTCCGCATCGGGCATCTGGGGATGCTGACCGAGGCGATGGTGCTGTCGGGCCTCTGCGTGGCCGAGATGTGCATGGCGGATCTTGGCTGGCCGGTGAAGCTGGGCAGCGGAGTCTCGGCGGCGCAGGAGTATTATCGCGGGACGGTCCCGGCACTGGCGATGGCGGCGGAGTAAGTAAAATCCTTAAGTAAGGATTTTGACAAATTTCTTACTCAAGAAATTTGGTCCCGGACGAAAGGGCAGGAAAATGAAGGACATGAACGGATTGCTGATCCCGACCTACGACGACATGCTGGCCGCGCATGACCGCATCCGCCCGCATGTCCGGCAGACCCCGGTCCGCACCTCGGACTACCTGAACGAGCTTGCCGGCTGCGAGCTATACTTCAAATGCGAGAACTTCCAGGAGCCGGGGGCCTTCAAGGTGCGGGGGGCTGCCAACGCCGTTTTCGGCCTGACGGATGACCAGGCGAAACTGGGCGTCGCCACGCATTCCAGCGGCAACCACGCCTCGTGCCTGTCCTATGCGGCCATGTTGCGCGGGATTCCCTGCAACGTCGTCATGCCCCGTACCGCGCCGCAGGCGAAGAAGGACACAGTCCGTCGCTACGGCGGGGTCATCACTGAATGCGAGCCCTCGACCACCAGCCGCGAGGCGACTTTCGCCGAGGTGCAGGCCCGCACTGGCGGCGACTTTGTTCACCCCTACAACGACCCCCGCGTGATCGCGGGCCAGGGAACCTGCTCGCGTGAGTTCATGGAGCAGACGGGAGGTCTCGACATGGTCGTGGCACCCATCGGCGGGGGCGGGATGATCTCGGGCACCTGTCTCACACTTTCCACTTTGGCGCCTGAGACCAAGGTCATCGCCGCCGAGCCCGAGCAGGCCGACGACGCCTATCGCAGCTTCAAGGCCGGGCACATCATCGCTGACGACGCGCCGAAGACGATTGCGGACGGGCTTCTGGTGCCGTTGAAGGACCTGACTTGGCACTTCGTGTCGAGCCATGTCAGCGAGATCTACACTGCTTCCGAGCAGGAAATCATCGACGCGATGAAGCTGACGTGGAAGCACCTGCGGGTGGTGATGGAACCCTCCAGCGCCGTGCCGCTGGCGGTGGTCCTGAAGAACCGCGACGCCTTCCGGGGCAAGCGGGTCGGCATCATCATCACCGGCGGCAACGTCGATCTGGACAAACTTCCCTGGATGAAAGGCTGAAGACCATGAACAAGCACACGGATTTTCAAGGGCTTGAGGTGGGCTACGACATCCCGGCCCTGCCGGGCATGGATGAAAAAGACATCCAGACGCCCTGCCTGATCCTTGACCTCGACGCCTTGGAGCGGAACATCAAGAAGATGGGCGACTACGCCCGCGCGCACGGGATGCGCCACCGGGTGCATGGCAAGATGCACAAGTCTGTGGACGTGGCCAAGCTGCAGGAACGCCTTGGCGGGTCGGTCGGCGTCTGTTGCCAGAAGGTGTCGGAGGCCGAGGTCTTTGCCCGTGGCGGCATCAAGGATGTGCTGGTATCGAACCAGGTGCGCGACCCGGCCAAGATCGACCGCCTCGCCCGCCTGCCGAAGCTGGGCGCCCGGACGATCTGCTGCGTGGACATGCTGGACAACTTGGCCGACCTGTCCGCAGCGGCGGTAAGGCACGGCACCACCATCGAATGTCTGGTCGAGATCGACTGCGGCGCGGGGCGGTGCGGCGTGAAAACCACGCCCGACGTGGTGGCGCTTGCCAAGGCCATCGATGCGGCACCGGGTCTGAAATTCTCGGGCATTCAGGCCTATCAGGGCGCGATGCAGCACATGGACAGCTATGCCGACCGCAAGGCGAAGATCGACCTTGCCGTGGCACAGGTGAAGGACGCGGTCGACGCGCTGAAGGCCGAGGGGCTGGACTGTGACATCGTCGGCGGCGGCGGCACGGGGAGCTACTACTTTGAGTCCACCTCGGGTGTATACAACGAACTTCAGTGCGGCTCTTATGCCTTCATGGACGCGGACTACGGCCGCATCCTGGACAAGGATGGCAAGCGGATTGACCAGGGCGAATGGGAGAACGCGCTCTTCATCCTGACTTCGGTGATGAGCCACGCAAAGGCGGACAAGGCCATCGTCGACGCGGGCCTCAAGGCGCAGTCGGTCGACAGCGGTCTGCCGGTGGTCTACGGGCGCACGGACGTGAAGTACGTCAAGTGCAGCGACGAACATGGCGTGGTCGAAGACCCGCAGGGCGTCCTGAAGGTCAACGACAAGCTGAAGCTCGTCCCCGGACACTGCGACCCGACCTGTAACGTGCACGACTGGTATGTCGGTGTCCGTGGCGGCAAGGTCGAGGTTGTCTGGCCGGTCTCGGCGCGCGGCAAGGCTTACTGAGCCAGCGCCCGACTTTCCC
>JAIXSA010000139.1 GCA_027484915.1 Paracoccaceae bacterium
ATGCGATGCCCCTCAGACCGCGCTCGGCTGCATTGTTGGAGAGGCAAACTGTAGCCATCCGACGTGGGCCGCACTTGCTGTTTCTTAATTTGGATGCTCAGGCCGCTTTCGCTTCTGGCGCAGGACGTTTCGCCAGCCAGTTCCATGGCAGCAGGTCATCCAGGCGGTGCGCCGGGTGAGAGGCGATACGCGAGAGGATGTCAGCGAGCCAGGCTTGCGGATCAACGTCATTCATCTTGGCTGTCACGATCAGACTATACATGGCCGCCGCACGCTGCCCGCCACGGTCGGATCCGCAAAACAACCAGGATTTTCGCCCCAATGCGATGCCCCTCAGACCGCGCTCGGCTGCATTGTTGGAGAGGCAAACACGCCCGTCTTCAAGGAACAACGTGAACGCGGCCCATCGTTTGAGCATGTAATTGATGGCCTTGGCCAGATCATGCCCCCGGGCGAGCTTGGGAAGGTGCGCGCTCATATAGGCCCTGAGATCCTCCACCAACGGCGCACTCAGCGTACGGCGAGCCGCCAGACGTTCTGCGATTGTCTTTCCATTGATTGAGCGTTCGATCTCGAACAGGGCGTCGATGCGGCGCACGACCTCGATGGCGATCGGCGACAAAGGGATTTCCCTTTTGCCTGCGCTCTTGCGACGCGCGTTTTCCTCAAGGTCAGCCATGGCGAAGAATGGCCGCCGTGCGTGGACCCAACATGCCGCTTCCCGGATGGGGCCCGGTTTTCGGTCTGCAAGATATAGCCTGTTGTAGCCATCATAGGCGTCCGCCTGCAGGATCCCGGCATAAGCGGCCAGATGCGCTTGAGGATGCTCGCCTCGGCGATCTCGCGAGTAGTAGAACATCGCCGCAGGCGGCCCCGCGCCGCCAAAGGGCTCATCGTCGCGCACATAAACCCAGCACCGGCCAGTGTCGGTTTTACCCTTAGCCAACACCGGCACGGTCGTATCGTCGCCATGCAACCGCTCCGCCGCCATGACGTGTGCTTCGACCAGCCGTAGGAGTGGATCAAGGGCCTTGCAGACCGAGCCCACCGCATCGGCCATGGTCGACAGCGCGATCGGCACGCCTTCCAGGGCATACCGTTCGGCTTGCCGGTTGAGGGGCTGATGCTGACCGAACTTCTCGAACATGATCATCGCCAGCAGGCTTGCCCCCGCCCATCCCCGCGCAATCACATGGAACGGCGCTGGCGCCTGAGAGATCTTCTCGCAATCCCGGCACGTGAACTTCTCGCGCACCGTCTCGATGACCTTCCACTGGCGGGGCTGTGTCTCCAGCGTGCGGGTAACGTCCTCGCCGAGCTTGCGGAGGCGATGGCTCCCGCAGCATTCGCAGGTCGTCGGGGGATCGATTACCACTCGTTCGCGTGGAAGATGGTCGGGGAACGTCGTGCGATCAGGGCGCTTGCGCGTGAAGCCAGCAACGGCTGTCGTCTTGGCTACGGCTTGTTCAGCCGCAAGCTCGTCCTGTGTGGCGCTGGCTTCCAGCTCTTCAAAAGTGAGAGCCAGTTGATCAATCAAGCGGGCCGAGCGCTCCGAACGTTGACCGTAAATCTGATGCTCCAGCTTTGCGATGCGAAGCTTCTGCTGCGCGATCAGCGCCATGTCTTCCGAGGCTTTCGCGCGCGCGATCGCCAGTTCCGCCCTCAGACTGGCGACTTCTTCGGTAAGAGCGGCGCGATCAGCATCCATGAAGCAAAGTGAATCACAGAACGCATGATTTGAGGCGCCCCAAAATGCACACAGCACGGGATTTTTTTCGGTCTCATCAACGCGCCCTATCCAGCGCGCTATCCCGCACTCTTGGGCCGCCAGGTCAGCTGTGGGTTCCTCCAGTCTATCCCCTCGAGCATGTACGCCATCTGCGCCGCTGAGATCGACACCGCGCCACCAGACGCCGATGGACATATGAACTTCCCGCGATCCAGTCGTTTGGCGTACAGCGAAAGCCCTATCCCATCGTGCCACAGGATCTTGGTCATGTCGCCGCGACGGCCTCGAAAGATATAAAGATCGCCAGCATGGGGATCACGCTTGAGGCTCTCCTGAACCTGAAGCGCAAGACCCTGCATCCCGCGACGCATGTCAGTGTGCCCAGTCGCTATCCAGACCCGGACGCCGGAAGGGACCGGGATCATGATCGGGCCAGTGCTTTGAGAACCCTCGTCAGGGCCGCTGTCTGGACGTCGGCCCACACGATGATCCGAACACCTCCGGCAAGCACGATCTCCATCTGGCCGACCCCTCCAGATCCGGTCTCCACCTCACCCTCGGGCGCGATGGTCACCGGCAGAAGCGTCGTCACATCGCTCGCCGTGGCAGGCTCCAAACCGAACTGCCGCCGCCAGGTGAAGAGCTGGTTGGCGTTGAGATCGTAGAGGCGCGCGATCTCAGCGATCGAAGCGCCATCCTCCAAACTCTCGTCAACGATCCGGCGCTTCTCTTCCAGCGTCCAGGATCGACGCTTGCGCCGCCCCGACTTTCCAACCTCTCCTGCTGCTTTCGACATCGCTGATAGTGTCCACTTCTAATACAAGTGGACACTTATCCATGCGCCAAAGCCTCAAACCAGGCGGCCCGCCCCGGAGGGATACCGATAGCAAGATCGCGGAGCTCAAGAAGAAGGTCGATGATATCGAGGGTAAGATCGATCAACTCAAATCATCAATCACCGACGTGGGGAAGCGGTTGGACCTTCCTGATGACCTCCTCGATCAATTGCGAAACAGCAGCGGATGGCCGCGGCCTTCCCCGGAGTTGATCCACAACTTCATGAAAAACGAACTGAAGCAGATCATCAAAGA
>JAIXSA010000097.1 GCA_027484915.1 Paracoccaceae bacterium
CGGCTATGTTTGCGCAATTCGATCATCGCCAAAGGCTAGGCGGTCCAATTGCTGCAGAAAACTGTTAAATGTGGCGACAATTGGAAATAGATTGTTGATGCCCGCCCAAGTTGCAACAAGTGGCTGCCACAATGTCGCCAAACAACCCAAGGTTATCAGGCGGGCTTTTTCCAAGCCTCCAATGGCCTGGTCGGGGGCAAATGAAAAACCCCCGGCCTCACGGACGGGGGTTGATCGGGATGGGAATCGCTTCCCCAGAGTCGCTTGAGACGTCTTAGAGACCGCCTTCGCGCTGAAGCTTCTTCCGCGCAAGTTTCCTTGCACGGCGGACCGCTTCGGCCTGTTCCCGTGCCTTCTTGACGGAGGGCTTCTCGAAATGCTGCTTTAGCTTCATTTCACGAAACACACCTTCACGCTGAAGTTTCTTCTTCAGAGCACGGAGAGCCTGTTCGACGTTATTGTCGCGGACGCTGACCTGCATGTGGTTGTCACCACCTTCCTAAGCTAGAGTTGCACTATGATGTGCAGGCTGGGGCGCTATATCAAAGCGACACCAGCTTGTCTACCAACAGGAGGACGCCATGTCCGAGGACCCGATCAAGGCGCGCGTACTGGACGCGGCGCTGTCGCACGTTCCGTTCGACGGCTGGTCAGATCGCACCCTGACGGCGGCGATAGCCGATTCTGGCGTGGCCCCGGCACTGGTGCGGTCGCTGTTCCCGCGTGGGGGCGTTGATCTGGCCCTGGCCTATCACCGGCAGGGCGATGACCGGATGGCCGTGGTGCTTGCCGGGCGCAACCTTTCGGCCCTGCGCTTCCGCGACCGGATCGCTCTGGCTGTCCGTCTGCGCTTGGAAGGAGCCGACCGCGAGCTGGTGCGGCGGGGGACGACGCTGTTCTCGCTGCCGCTGCATGCCGCGGATGGGGCGAAGGCGATCTGGCAGACGGCGGACCGGATCTGGACGGCGCTGGGCGACAGTTCGACCGATCTGAACTGGTACACCAAGCGCGCCACCCTGTCGGCTGTGTACGGCGCGACCGTGCTGTACTGGCTGGGCGACGACTCGCCCGAGGCGCAGGACACCTGGAACTTCCTGGACCGACGCATCGACCAGGTCATGCAGGTCGAAAAGCTGAAGGCCAGCTTCCGGGAAAATCCGTTCGGCAAGGCCTGGGCCGCTGGACCCGGCAAGCTTTTCGAAACCATTCGTGCGCCAAAACTGCCGGATGACCTGCCGGGCCGGACCCGCGGATAGACGAAGGACCCAAGATGACCCTGTCGCACAGCATGCTTGCCATCGAAATCTCCTCCCCCGGGGGGCCGGACGTACTGCAGCCGACCTCGGTTCCGGTTCCGGTGCCGGGGCACGGCCAGATCATCATCCGCGTCGCCTATGCCGGGGTGAATCGGCCCGATGCCCTGCAGCGCGCCGGGGCCTATGCGCCGCCGCCCTCGGCCTCGCCCCTGCCGGGGTTGGAGTGTTCGGGGACGGTGGTCGAGGTGGGGCCGGGGGTGAACCGCTGGAAGATCGGCGACCAGGTCTGTGCGCTGCTGCCGGGTGGCGGCTATGCCGAATATGTCGCGACGCCCGCAGCCCATGCCCTGCCGATCCCAAAGGGCCTGTCCCTGAAGGAAGCCGCCTGTCTGCCCGAGACCTGTTTCACGGTCTGGTCCAACGTGGTGATGCGCGGCGGCTTGCGCGGGGGTGAACGATTCCTGGTGCATGGTGGCACCAGCGGGATCGGAACGACGGCCATCCAGATCGCCCATGCGCTTGGCGCCCGGGTCTTCGCCACGGCGGGCAGCGACGAGAAGTGCCAGGTCTGCCGCGACCTTGGGGCCGAAGCGGCCTTCAACTACCGCGATGCGGACTTTGTCGCCGAGATGAAGGCGGCTAACGGGGCGCAGCTGATCCTCGACATGGTCGGCGGCCCCTATATCGAGCGGAACCTGAAGGCGCTGGCCGATGGCGGTCGGCTGGTGCAGATCGCCTTCCTGCAGGGGGCGAAGGTCACGCTGAACCTGGCCGAGTTGATGACGCGGCGGCTGGTGCTGACGGGATCGACGCTGCGCCCGCAGTCGGACCTGGCCAAGGCGAAGATCGCCCGGGCCGTGGAGGAAAACGTCTGGCCGATGATCGAACGCGGCGCAGTCAGGGTTGTCATGGACAGCGAGTATGATCTTCCCGACGCTCCCGCAGCGCACTGGCGCATCGAGTCCGGCGGCCACGTCGGAAAGATCGTGCTGAAGGTCAACCCGTAGGGAATTCCTTACCCCCCTCGCAGCAGTTCTCCGTCTATCCCGGGGTTCACGCAGTCGTGATGATGACTTAAAGTCAATGACAGGTCAGGCGGGGTCGGCTTAAACGATCCAGACATTTTCTGCCCGGTGCGGACCCCAGCCGTGTCGGTAAACCGAACTTTGAACGCCTTCCGTTTCCCAAATCCCATTCAAAGCTGTGCTTCCAACAAGGTCCCGCCTGCCACCCTAGCGGACCGGCTCCAGCACGGCATCGGGCAGGCTGCAGTCACGCAGGACATCCTGGCCGCAGCGGCGAAACTCAAGATCGCGGGTCAGGCATACCCGGGCCTCCTGGATCAGTCCCGCCTTGCAGGTGATGGTGATCTGGTCCCGCGACAGGCCGGGATTGGCCTCCAGGAACGCCTCTTCGATCACCGCAGCAGGCACCTCAAGGCGGCGCGAGACGTCCTTCAGAAAGCCCGGAAGCGCCACCCGGTCATAGGCTTCCCTTGCCGTCCTGAAGTAGTTGGGTGCGGCCAGGCCCGAACAGCGGCCGTGCTTCTTCCACTGGTAGAAGGCCAGTCCCGCCCCACCCATGATGTCGGCCACCGCGGCAGTCTCGGCCCGCGTCGGGTCGCGCTCGACCGTGCGGCAGAACGAGGGCCAGCCGTCCTCGTACTGTGGCCAAAGTCCGTGCAGGACGAAGGTCAGCCCGCGCCCGGCATCGCATTGCGGATCGTTGCGGGAATCGCCCTCCAGCGCACACCAGGCAGCGGACCATGACAGCGACAGGACATAATAGTCGAAGTCCCCGGCCCGCTCGCCCTCGGCCCGCACGGCCCCGGACCAGCACAAAGCCGCGATGGCCAGCAGGAACAGGCGCATTTTCGCTTCCCCTTTGTCCATTTCGGCCCTATATGGGCGCCTGAATTCCCCGAAATCGTGGAACTCGCGGGCTGGGCCCGCAGCCGTTTTCCCGGCACGGGACAGGTTTGTAAAGGAGAGATCCGATGTCGAAACCGCTTATGGCCAAGGCCACTGCCGTCTGGCTTGTGGACAACACGACGCTCAGCTTCGCCCAGATCGCGGATTTCTGCGGGATGCACGAGCTTGAGGTCCAGGGCATCGCCGACGGCGACGTGGCCACGGGGGTCAAGGGCTTCGACCCGGTCGCCAACAACCAGCTGGACCCGATCGAGATCGAGCGTGCCCAGGCCAACCCGCTGTACCGGATGAAGCTGAAGTTCAACGCCGCCGCCGTGGGCGAGGAAAAGCGCCGGGGCCCGCGCTACACGCCGCTGTCCAAGCGCCAGGACCGGCCCGCCGCAATCCTTTGGCTGGTCAAGTTCCACCCCGAGCTTTCAGATGGTGCCATCGGCAAGCTGGTCGGCACCACCAAGCCCACCATCCAATCGATCCGTGAGCGGACGCACTGGAACATCGGCTCGATCCAGCCGATCGACCCCGTTGCGCTTGGCCTGTGCAAGCAGTCCGAACTGGACGCGGCCGTCCAGATCGCCGCCCGCAAGAAGGCGGCCGATGGCGTGGTGATGTCGGATGACGAACGGCGCAAGCTGGTGTCGACCGAGCAGTCGCTGGGCATGGCGCCCGACGCGCGGATGCCCTCGCCCCTTTCGGGGCTGGAGGTCTTCGGCGACGAGGAAAAGGACGACAGCCCGGCGTCCGACTTCTCGGACGCGGACAGCTTCTTCAACCTGCCTGCCGGTGGTCATGACGACGACGAGGACGAAGACGACCGTCGCCGCTGATCAGGCTGGCCGATGTTGGAAAGGGCCCGGTCGCACAAGGTGCGGCCGGGCCTTCTCATTCCGGTGACGGTTGTCGCAGGACTGTAACCTGACCGTCGCGGGACTGTCGTCCGGCGATGCTAATCGCCCTTTTCAGCAAAACCTGAAAAGGACGTCTGTTCCATGAAACATCTCTTCGCTTCGGGCCTTCTGGCCATCGGCCTTGCCGCTGCAACCCCCGTCGTCGCCCAGGACACGATCCGCTTTGCCGTCACCGATATTGACGGGATGGAAGCGCTGCAGCGCGAGATGGGGCCATTCAAGGACGCGTTCGAAGCGGCGTCGGGTCTGAAGGTTGAGTTCTTCCCGGTCTCAGGTCGCACCGTCGCCGTCGAAGCAATGGCCGCCGACCAGGTCGATTTCGTGCTGACCGGCCCGGCTGAGTACGTGGTGTTCAATGCCCGGCTCGATGCCCAGCCGGTCGTGACCTTCCGCCGCCCGGATTACTATTCCAACGTCGTCGTGCTGGACGGCAGCCCCGCGCAAACTCCCGTCGACCTGAAGGGGATGAAGATCTCGTTCGGCGAGATTGGCTCCACCTCGCAGCATCTCGCGCCGGTGGACCTGCTGACCAAGGCGGGTCTGGTCTATTCGGTCGACTACGAGCCGGTGTTCCTCAAGCGCAACGTCGCGATGGAGGCGCTGATCTCGGGCGACATCGCTGCAATCGGCCTGAACCGGACTCATATCGAGCAGTTGACCGAGAAGTTCCCCGACCAGAAGCTGCGGGTACTCGTGATGGGCGAACAGCTGCCTGACGACATCCTCTTGGCCTCGCCCAAGGTCGCGCCGGAGGTCATCGAGGTCGTGCGTAAGACCTTTGCCGAGCAAGGCGATGCGCTTCTGGCTGCGATCACGCAGACCGAAGAGAACGCCAAGTACATCGGCGGTAGCTTCAACGCCTCGGTGACCGACGCCGACTATGACGTGGTCCGCAAGATGTACGAGAACATCGGCATCAGCGAGTTCACCGAATTCGTGGGCGAGTGATCCCCACATGAACGCTCCGGTCCTTCCCGCCCGGACCCTGACCGGCTCTGCCCTTGCAGAGCCGGTCCTTGCCGTATCCGGCCTGACCAAGGCCTTCCCGGGCCGCAAGGTGCTGCAGGGCCTCGACTTCGCCCTTGCTCCCGGCCAGGCCACGGCGCTGATCGGGGCGAACGGGTCGGGCAAGTCCACCCTCCTGCGCTGCCTTGTCCGCCTGATCGAGCCTACCTCCGGCCAGATCCGGATGCTGGGCCGTGACGTGCCCCGGCTGTCGCCGCGCGCGCTTCGCAGATTCCGGGCCGAGGTTGGGATCGTCTGGCAGCGCCACAACCTTGTTCCCCGCCTTTCGGCCTTGTCCAACGTGATCCACGGCGTGCAGGCCCGGATGTCCGGCCCCCGCGCCTGGGCGCAATCGCTGGCCCCCGCACCGGTGCGCGACGAGGCGATGACCTGCCTCGCCCGGGTGGGCCTTGCCGACCGCGCCTTGGTCCGCGTCGACAGCCTGTCCGGGGGCCAGCAGCAGCGCGTCGCCATCGCCCGCATGCTGATGCAGCGCCCCGCTTTCATCCTGGCGGATGAGCCCGATGCCAGCCTTGACCCGCAGACCGGGGAAGAGGTCATGTCCCTTCTTCTCAACCTGGTGCGCGACGACGGCCTCTCGCTTCTGGTGATCTCGCACCGGCTGGAGCACACGTTGCGCTTCTCTGACCGCATCCTCGGCCTTGCCGATGGCCGCATCGCGCTGGACCTGCCCACCAACCGAGCGAACGCTGCCGGCCTGCGCCAATTCTTCGACGACGCGAGGGCCGCATGACCACGCTTGCCCCCTCACGCTTTCAGCACCGCAGCCTGGTGGAATACGCCGCTCTCCTCGCCATGCTGGCCCTGGTCGTCACCTCGCTGGCCGCCACTGCCCCGGCGTTGGACAAGCTGGGCAGCGGCATCGCCCGGCTTTTCGCGCCCTCGGGCATGCTGACCCAGATGTTCCCGCCCGACTTCACCCGGATCGTGCCCATCGGCTGGAAGCTGCTGGAGACCCTGCAGATGGCCGTCGCCGGCTGCTTCCTTGGCCTTATCCTTGCCCTACCGTTCGCGATCCTTGCCACCGACCGCCTCTCGCCCCACCCCCTGATCCGCCACGCCGCCCGGGCCCTCATCGCGTTGTTCCGTACGGTACCGGACCTTGTCTGGGCGATCATCTTCATCATCATCGTCGGCCTTGGCCCCGCCGCAGGGGTCATGGCGATCATGGTCGACAAGATCGGTTTTGCCGGCCGATTCTTCGCCGAAGCGATGGAGGAGACGGACCCCGGCCCTCAGGACGCCCTTCGCGCCATCGGTGCCAGTCGCCTTGGTATCATCGGGTCCGCCGTGATCCCGGCCTGTCTGCCGTCCTTTACCGCCACCTCGCTTTTCGCACTGGAGAAATCCGTCCGGGGGTCCGCCGCCCTGGGCCTTGTCGGCGCAGGCGGCATCGGGGTCGACCTCAAGGTCGCCTTCGACCTTTTCAACTATGACGAGGCCCTCGCGATCATCCTGATGATGCTGGTTCTTGTCGTCGCCGTCGAGCAAGGCTCGGGCTGGATCCGCAGGAAACTGATATGAACCATATGCTTACGGATACCGCGCATCTGTACTGGAACGCCGAGTGGCAGAAGGCCGATGGCTCCAGCCCCTGGGCGATGCCAGAGCCCTGGGCCATCGACCATGCCAGCACCTTGCCGCAGGGTTCGCGTATCCTGGACCTGGGCGCGGGGATCGGGCGGCATGCCCTGGCCTTCGCGGAAGCGGGCCACGAGGTCACCGCGCTGGACGCGTCCGAAGCCGCCACGGCCGCTGTCGCCGCGGCCGCCTTCGCCAATGGCCTGACGCTGGACACTGTGCAGGCCCCGATGACGGACCTGCCGTTGGACACGGCCAGCTTCGATCACGTCCTGGCCTGGAACGTGATCTATCACGGCGACGAAAGCGTCGTCCGCCGCACGCTGTCGGAAGTCGCCCGGGTCCTGCGTCCCGGCGGCACCTTCATGGCCACCATGCTGTCCGTCCGCCGCCTGCCGGTGGAACAGGCCAAGGCCAAGGGGCGCGAAATCAGCCGCAACACCTGGGTATTCGAAGGCGACGGCGACAAGATCCACCCGCATTACTTCTGCACTGCGCCAGACCTTCTGTCGTTGATGTGGGGGTTCGAGGTCTTCACCCTCTTCGACCGCCCGCATGAAAAGCCAGGCTCCTGGCACTGGCATCTTCTGGCAGAGCGTCTGTCATGACTGCCGAGCTGATTGAAGGTGCCCGCGTCATCGTGGAGGATAGGGTGGAGACCGCCTCGGTCCGCATAGAAGCGGGCCGGATCACCGGCATCGACGTGGCCCGTGACGGGGCGGTCGTGGTCCCCGCGCGGGGTCATCTGTTGGCCCCGGCTTTCGTCGACATCCACGGCGACGCCTTCGAACGCCAGGTCATGCCGCGCCCCGGGGTCATGGTCCCGGTGGACACCGCCCTTCTTGAAACCGACCGCCAACTGGCCGCCAACGGCATTGCCACGGCCTACCATGCCCTGACCCTGTCCTGGGAGCCGGGCCTGCGCAGCGTCGAGACCGGCTGGCAGATCACCCGCGCGCTGGAACGCCTCCGCCCCCGCCTGACGGTCGAGAACCGCCTGCAACTGCGGTGGGAGACCTTTTGCACCGAGGCCGAACCGCTGATCGCCCACGTTCTGGCCGGTCCCGACCGACCGGCGCTGGCGTTCAACGATCACACCACGTCTATGTTGCTGGATTACGATGTTCCGGTGCAGGACCGGCCGTTCGATCAGGTGACCCCTTATCCCGTCACCGCCTTCAATGACCCGCGTTTCCTGAAGAAGATGGCCGATCAGGCCCGCCGCGCTCAGATCACACCGGAGGCCTATACCGCCACGATCCAGGCGGTGTGGCAGCGTCGGGGCGAGGTCCCGGCGCACATCGCGCGGATGGCGGCGCTGGCCCAGGCGCACAAGGCCCCGATGCTGTCCCACGACGACAGCCAGGCCGAAACGCGCAGCTACTATCGTGGGCTCGGCGCGACGGTGGCCGAGTTCCCGATGCACGACCGCGTGTTCCTTGCGGCACGGGAGGCCGGGGATGCAATCGTCCTTGGGGCACCAAACGCCATGCGCGGTGGCAGCCATCTGGGCAGCCCCGGCGCCTCGCAGATGATCGCGCGGGGTCTGTGCGACATCCTTGCCTCCGACTACTACTACCCCGCGATGCTGGGCGCGGTGGCGCGGCTTCACGCGGACTTGGTGGCCTCTCTGCCTGCGCTTTGGAAGCTTGTCTCGCTGAACCCGGCCCGCGCAATGGGCCTGACCGACCGGGGCCGCATCGCCACCGGTCAACGTGCCGACCTTCTCCTTCTCGACTGGCCCGAGGGTCATGCCCCCGCACCCCTGCGCACCTGGGTTGCTGGTCGCTCGGGCTATTCCGCCTTGCCGTCTGTCCCCCAAACCGAACCTGCCCTCTGAGGAGAGCCCCGATGTTCGACGCGATTGCCAACTTCGACAGCCTGCCTACTGTACCGCAGGTCGACTTCACCTATTCCCACCCGGGCCAGTCGCGCTTTCGTCGCAGCCTGATCCGTGCGGTCGAAACCTTGACCGGCCAGCCGAAGCTACGTCGCCTGTACCTGGACTGGGCCTGGAGCGACCGCGCGCCGGGCGTTCCGGTGTTTGCAGCGGCGCTGCGCCAGTTGCAGATGCAGCCCCGGATCGCCGAAGGGGCACAGCATCTGGACGCCGTTCCCGTGACGGGCGGCTTGCTTCTGGTGGCGAACCATCCGTTCGGTGTGGTCGACGGGCTGACCATCGGCAATCTGGGGATGCAGCTGCGCGGCAATGTCCGCATCCTGACAAACAGCCTTCTCTGCCGCGTGCCGGAGGTCGATCCCTACCTCCTTCCGGTCGATTTCTCTGGCACGCCCGAGGCGCGGCGCCTGACGGCCGAGACGCGGCGGCAGGCGGCGGCGCTGCTGCAGGCGGGCAAGGTCGTGGCTATCTTCCCGGCGGGTGGGGTGGCGACAGCGAACAAGCCGCTGACGGGACGCGCCGTTGATGCGCCGTGGCATCCTTTCATCGGCCGACTGGCGACAATCCCCGGAGTGACCACGCTGCCGGTGCACTTCGCTGGCCAGAACTCGCGCCTGTTCCAGATCGCGAGCCATACGTCCTACCCGCTGCGGGTCGCGCTGATCTTCCACGAAACCCGCCGGCGCATGGGCCGTCCGGTGGATCTGCGCATCGGTGCGCCCGTCTCGGCCTTGGACCTTGCGGCGATGGACCGCGAGCAGGTCGCGGCTGACCTCCGCCGCCGCTGCATGGCGCTCGCTGCGCCCGCGCTGGCGGACCCGGACGAGACCTATGTCTGGCCGCGCCACATCAAATGGTAGCCGTCACACAAGGTTCATTCAGCCTTCGGACACCTGTCACATCCGCCCGCTAGGACCGTCCCAGACCAAAGCGAAGGGACCACCGATGCTGGACGTGGCAGGCGTGACGCGGATGTTCGGCCAGAAGGCCGCCGTCGACAACATCAGCTTCCAGATTGACCGCCCCGCCTTCGTCGGCATCATCGGCCGCTCGGGCGCGGGGAAATCGACCTTCCTGCGCATGATGAACCGCCTTCTCGACGCCACGTCCGGAGAGATCCGCGTCGACGGCCGCAACGTCCTTGCCCTGAGGGGCGCCGAGGCCCGCGCCTGGCAGTCGCACTGCGCGATGATCTTCCAGCAGTTCAACCTCGTGCCCCGGATGGACGTCGCCTCCAACGTCCTCCACGGCATCCTGAACCGCCGTTCCACGCTGCAGACGATGTTCAACCTCTGGCCCCGCGCCGACATCCTGCGCGCGCTGGAAATCCTTGACCGCCTTGGCATCAGCGAACAGGCCCCAAAACGGGCCGAAGCCCTGTCGGGCGGCCAGCAGCAGCGCGTCGCCATCGCCCGGGCGCTGATGCAGGACCCGAAGATCATCCTCGCGGATGAGCCCATCGCCTCTCTCGACCCGATGAACGCGCAAGTGGTCATGGACACGCTGAAGCGCATCAACGTCGAGGATGGCCGCATGGTTATCGCCAACCTCCACACGCTCGACACCGCGCGCCGCTACTGCGACCGCGTCATCGGCATGCGCGACGGCCGCATCGTGTTCGACGGCACGCCCGAACAGCTGTCCACCGGCGTCGCCCGCGACATTTACGGCGCCGACGCCAGCTTCAACGAGGCCGCAACGTCGACCTCGATCCCCACCGACACCAGCCCGGACCGTTCTTACGCGGACCTGATGCTGTCCTGAGCTCCCCACTACCAACCCACGGAGAACCCATGCAAAAGCTGCTGACTGCAACCCTGCTCTCCACGCTTCTCGCCTCTGCGGCGGGCGCGCAGGAGATCACCGAATTCAACCTCGGCATCCTTGGCGGCGACAACGCCCAGGACCGCCTGGCCTCGAACGAATGCTACCGCGCCAAGATCGAAGCCGCGCTCGGCGTCCCGGTCAAGGTCTTCACCCCGGCCGATTATGACGGCGTGATCCAGGGCCTCCTCGGCGGCACGCTCGACATGGCCTGGCTCGGCGCCTCGGCCTACGCCAAGATCCAGCTGACCGACCCGGAAGCCGTCGAGGTGAAGCTCACCAAGATGAACTCGAACGGCTCGACCGGCTACTATTCCATCGGCTTCGCCCGCAAGGACAGTGGCATCACCTCGATCGAGGACGCCAAGGGCAAGGTCTTCGCCTTCGCCGAGCCGAACTCGACCTCCGGCTATCTCGTCCCCGGCGCGGAACTGGCAGCCAAGTACGGCGACCTGAAATCCTACTTTGGCGAAGTGAAGATGTCCGGCGGGCATGAACAGACCATCGTCGGCGTCGCCAACGGCGACTTTGCCGCGGGCGTGTCCTGGGCCGACGGCGTCGGCAATTGGGAAGACGGCTACAACTCGGGCGCCTTCCGCAAGGCCGCCGATGCGGGCCTTGTCGACATGAACGACATCCAGGAAATCTGGCGCTCTACCTTGATCCCGGAAGGCCCGATGGTCGTGCGCAAGCAACTGCCGCAGGACGTCAAGGACAAGGTCACCCAGCTCACCGCCGACCTGTGGGAAACCGATGCGGAATGCGCCTACGGCGTCGCCGCCGGTGAGGCCAAAGACTTCGTCCCGGTCGATCCGGCCGCCTACGACGGCATCCTCGCCGCCCGCAAGATGCAGGAAGGCACCTGAGCCCATACCTCGGCCGGACCCCGCACTCCGGGGTCCGGCCTTTCCCTGTTCCGGACCCCTTCATGGTAGATGCCGCCTTCGGACCCGAACCGGGCCGCCGTCCCGACCTTTCCGACCCGCGCGAGGCCTATCTCGACATGGTCCGCCGCAAGCGGATGTATGGCGGCATTCTTCTGGTGATCTTCGTGGCCCTGATGGCCTCGGGCTGGAGCCTGGCCGAGGACCGCAACGCCGGCGGCTTCCTGGACGGCCTCCACCAGATCTTCGCCTTCCCCTCCGAGGTCTTCGCGGAAGCCTGGGAGAAACGCGCAAACCTCGCCGGCATCTTCTGGGACCACATCCCCTCGCTGATCGAGACGCTGAACATCGCCGCCGTCGCCACGCTTCTCGGCGGGCTGGCGGCCATGGCGCTGTCGCTTCTGGCCACCCGCGGCCTTGCCCGCTGGCCGCGCCTGATCCCGGTCTTCCGCCGCACGATGGATGCTCTGCGCGCCATCCCGGAAATCGTCATCGCGCTGGTGCTGATCTTCATCCTGGGCGGCGGCCCGGTCCCCGCTGTCATCGCCATCGCGCTGCACACCGGCGGCGCCCTGGGCAAGCTCTTCTCCGAAGTCGCAGAAAATGCCGACCTGAAGCCGGTCGAGGGCCTGCAATCCGTGGGTGCCAACTGGTCGCAGCGGATGTGGCTGGGCGTCATCCCGCAGGTCGCGCCAAACTGGCTGTCCTACGCGCTTATGCGGTTTGAGATCAACGTCCGCGCCTCCGCCATCCTTGGCTTCGTCGGCGAAGGCGGCATCGGCCATGACCTCAAGCTTGCGATGCAATGGGGCCAGGGCCGTTATGACGAGGTCGTGGCGATCTTCGCGCTTCTCTTCGTGACTATCGTGGTGATCGACCAGATCTCCGACCGCTACCGACAGAAGCTGACCAAGGGGACCTGAGATGACCGCCAGCCTCGCCGACAGCGTCACCGCCAGCTTCACCAGCAAGCGCCGCCTGGCCTTCGCGATTCCCGCCGCGATCCTGGCCTATCTCCTGTACGCCGCGATCAGCTTCGACCTCGCGGGCCTCGCCCAGCGCGCCCGCTTTGACAATGCCGCCATCCTTCTGGGCGATTTCTGGTCGCACAAGACCCATGTCACCCGCGACAACCGCACCGACAAGCTGACTGTCGCCATCGAAGGCGAGGCGAAGGGCACCTACCCCGCCGGCCGCCTGCCCGACTGGGTGACCGTCGCCGGCCCCGTCACCACCATCGACCTCGGCCAGGGCCACATCGTCACCTACGACGACCGGGGAGCGCGCTATGTCGTCCCCGGGTACGGCACCATCGACATCCGACCCCGGGGCGGCAAACCCGTCCTGACTGCGCCCGAACCCATCCCCGACTGGATCAGCGTCTCGGACAACAAGGTCAGCGTCACCACCGGCGCGGGCCGCTTCAGCTACAGCCGATCCAAGGTCGAAACCTTCAAGTACGAACCTGGCTGGGAGCTTTGGTTCTTCACGCTCGACAGCCCCTTCTCCGGCAAAAGCTGGTCAGAGCTGGGTGCACTGGCCACCACGGCTGACCGGATCGACCCCGCGCGCTCGAACCTCGGCTACATGGTCTCCGAATTCTGGACCAACAAGATGTGGCGGCATGGCGACGTGGCCTGGGCGATCTTCGAGACGATCCTGATGGCCTTCCTCGGCACGATGACCGCGGCCCTCGTGGCCCTCCCCCTCGGCTTCCTCGCTGCCCGCAACTTCAACCCCTTGGGCCCCCTGCGCTTTGCCGCCCGCCGCGTTTTCGACTTCATCCGCGGGGTGGATGGGTTGATCTGGACCATCATCCTCAGCCGCGCCTTCGGCCCCGGCCCGATGACCGGCGCCATCGCCATGGCGATCACCGACGCGGGCACCTTCGGCAAGACCTTCTCGGAAGCGCTGGAGAATATCGACGAGAAACAGGTGGAGGGCATCCAGTCCACCGGCGCGAACTCCCTGCAACGCGCCCGCTTCGGCGTCATCCCGCAGATCACGCCGGTCCTCCTGTCCCAGATCCTCTATTACCTCGAATCCAACACCCGCAGCGCCACCGTGATCGGCGCCATCGTCGGCGGCGGAATCGGGCTTCTTCTGACGCAAGCCATCATCACCCAGAAGGACTGGGAGGAAGTCGCCTACTACATGGTCCTGATCGTCCTTATGGTCATGCTGATGGACAGCCTCTCCGGCTGGCTGCGGCGCAAGCTGATCAAGGGGGCATAAGGTGCCGAAGCTTTCGCCGACCGAGCCCTACGTCCATCCAGGCTGCCTGATCGTAAACTCCACCTTCGGGGGCTGGTGCGAGGTGGGCGAAGGATCGCGCGTGCTGAATTCGACCTTCGAGGATTACGCCTATTGCGACCGCCTGTCGGACATCGCCAACACGACGGTTGGCAAGTTCGCCAACATCGCGGCGATGACGCGGATTGGGCCAACGGATCATCCGATGGCGAACGCAAGCCTGCATCACTTTCTCTACCGGTCGACCAGCTACTGGGACGACATCCCGGACGACGCCGAGTTCATGGCCCACCGCGCCAGCCGCCGCACGGTGATCGGGCCGGACACCTGGCTTGGTCACGGCGTGATCGTGAAGCCCGAGGTGACCATCGGCGCGGGGGCCGTGATCGCGTCGGGCGCGGTCGTCACCAAGGACGTGCCACCCTACATGATCATGGCCGGTCTGCCCGCGCAGCCGCTCCGCCCCCGCTTTTCCGCAAGCATCGCCGACCGGCTGATGGCGCTGGCCTGGTGGGACTGGGGCCACGACCGCCTCCGTGCCGCCCTCCTCGATTTCCGGTCCCTGAAGGCCGAGGCCTTCCTCGAAAAGTATCACGGCTGATCAGCTACCGTCAGCGTGACCCGCTCGCCCGCGAACCAGGTCGTGCCAAGCTCTACCGGAACGCCCTTCGAGTCGACGTTCACCGCCACGGTGCGCATGACCGGGGCACCCTTCCGCACCGCCAGCGCCAGCGCCAGCACCGGGTCGGCAAGCTCTGCCGTCAGCCGCGTTTCGGCCCGGGTGTAGTCGGTCAGCCCCAGGCTTGCGAGCGCTTGGGTAACTGATCCCGTCTCGCGCACCGCCTCCAACAGGCCCGGAAACCGCGCCGCCGGAAAGACCGATCGGAAGGCCGCGATGGGCTGCCCGTCTGCCAGCGACACCCCCTCGACCACCTGCACCGCCTCCCCCGCCCGCAGCCGCAGCGCCCGCGCTTCCCCGGCATCGCAGGGCCGCGCCTCGGTCCGCGTGATCCGGCGCGAGGGTGTCTGCCCGGCCGCCAGCACGTTTTGGTGGAACCGCACCCGGCGGCCCAGCGGATAGTCGGTCGGCCGCTGCGCCACGAAGACCCCCGCCCCCTGCCGCGAATGCACCAGCCCCCGCTCGGCAAGCGCCGACAGCGCGTGGCGCACCGTGTGCCGGTTCACCCCGAAGCGGGCCGCCAGCGCCGCCTCGGTCGGCAGCCGGTCGCCGGGGCGGTAGTGGCCTGCGGCGATCTCCTCGGTCAGGTTTGTCGCAATGGTGGACCAGATGGGTTCCTTCAAGCGCTTATCCTGTCATGAAAAATTCACAACTCTCCGGTTGGCCGCAGGGCCCCCGTCGCGTATGATTTGTATAGTTGTATAGAACTCTAGACAACCCCCATAACCTGTCGAGATGCTGATGACCGACGCCTCCCCCATCGCCCGCAAGGCCTGGATGGCCACCCTGGCCAAAGCCCCGCCCGCGCGGCTTGCGGCGCTTTTGCCCTACCTGCCGCCGCACCATGTCCTTCGCCAGCCCGAGATCGGGGCCGTGATGGTCCGGGGCCGGGTCGGGGCTACGGGCGCGGCCTTCAACCTGGGCGAGATGACGGTCACCCGCGCTTCGGTCCGGCTGGAGACGGGCGAGGTTGGCCACGCCTGGGTGCAGGGCCGCGACAAGGCCCATGCGCTGCGGGCCGCGGCGGTAGATGCGCTGCTGCAGACCGGGGCCGCGGACGACATTGCCGCGAGGGTACTCCACCCCCTCCAGTCCGAGGCCGACACCGCCCGCGCCTTCCGTGCTGCCAAGGCCGCCGCCACCAAGGTCGACTTCTTCACCATGGTCCGGGGAGAGGACAAATGATCACCGCACCCGCCGACGCTCTGGAAGGCGGCTTCAGCGAGGCCCCCCTCCAATCCGCCCGCGCCTTCCGCGAGATCCTTGAGGCGATGGCGCGGCCCGGCACGATCCGGCGGGTGCAGGGTGCTCGGCCACCCGAACCCCTGTCCGTCGCGGCAGGCGTCGCGCTTCTGGTCCTCACCGACCCGACGACCCGCCTGCACCTGGCGGGCGCAGCCGACTGCCCGGCGGTCCGCGACTGGGTCGCCTTCCACATCGGCGCGCCGCTGACCGCCGCCGAAGACGCCGACTTCGCCGTTGGCACTTGGGACGCCCTTCAACCCGTGACCCGCTTCAGGATCGGCCAGCCCGATTACCCCGACCGCTCGGCCACGCTGATCGTCGAGGTGGACCGCCTGGTGAACCACGGCCCCGCCTTGACCGGCCCTGGGATCGAAACGGCAACCTGGCTGATCCTGCCCGAAACCGCAGCCTTCCGGGCCAACCGGGCACTCTTCCCCTTGGGCTTCGACACGATCTTCACCGCCGGCGACCGCATCGCCGGTCTTCCCCGGTCCACGCGCGTGGAGGCGATTTGATGTATGTGGCCGTCAAGGGTGGCGAACGCGCCATCGACAATGCGCACCAGTGGCTGGCCGAGGAGCGTCGGGGCGACCCCACGGTCCCGGAACTGACTATCCCGCAAATCCGCGAGCAGATGGCTTTGGCCGTCAACCGGGTGATGGCTGAGGGTTCTCTTTATGACCCGGACCTCGCGGCACTGGCGATCAAGCAGGCGCGCGGCGACCTGATCGAGGCGGTCTTCCTGATCCGCGCCTACCGCACCACACTGCCCCGCCTTGCCGGTTCTCGCCCCGTGGATACCGGCGCGATGGCGGTGGACCGGCGCATCTCGGCGACGTTCAAGGACCTGCCAGGCGGGCAGGTTCTGGGGCCAACCTTCGATTACACGCATCGCTTGCTGGACTTCACCCTGATGGCTGAAGGCGAGGCCCCGCAACAGCGCAACCTGCCTGACGCGACGCCCGCCGACCGCATACCCCATGTCACCAGCTTCCTCAACCGCGACGGCCTCATCGAACCCGTCGACCCTTCGGACATCGCGCCCCCCGACCTGACCCGCGAGCCGATGGAGCTGCCCGCGAACCGCCCGCTCCGCCTGCAAGCTCTCGCGCGGGGCGACGAAGGC
This sequence comes from Paracoccaceae bacterium, assembly GCA_027484915.1. Classification (GTDB taxonomy): domain Bacteria; phylum Pseudomonadota; class Alphaproteobacteria; order Rhodobacterales; family Rhodobacteraceae; genus Tabrizicola. The sequence continues at coordinate 16,611 of JAIXSA010000097.1, forward strand.
TTTGTCCTCTCCATGGCCTATTCCACCCAGCGCGGCTACGGGCGCACCCATGCCTTCGTCGGCGAACTCCGCATCGGCACTGTCGCAGTAGAGGTCGACATCCCCGAACTTGGCTTCGCCGTCGAGATCGGCGAGATAGAGCTGACCGAATGCGAGACGGTGAACCAGTTCAAAGGTTCCCGCACCGAACCCCCGCAGTTCACGCGGGGCTACGGCCTTGTCATGGGGCAGTCGGAACGCAAGGCCATCGCGATGAGCCTCGTCGACCGGGCCCTGCGCTGGCAAGAACTGGGCGAAGACTTCACCGGCGCGCCTGCGCAGGACGAGGAATTCGTCCTGATGCACTGCGACAACATCCAGGCGACGGGGTTCCTCGAACACATCAAGCTGCCGCACTACGTCGACTTCCAGGCCGAGCTGGAGCTGGTCCGGAAACTGCGTGCCGAGGCGATGGCCCTGCAGGAGGCCGCAGAATGACCGATCAGGCCTACAACTTCGCCTATCTCGACGAACAGACCAAGCGGATGATCCGCCGCGCGATCCTGAAAGGCATCGCCGTGCCGGGCTACCAGGTCCCCTTCGCCAGCCGCGAAATGCCGATGCCCTATGGTTGGGGCACGGGCGGGGTGCAGGTAACGGCGGCATGCTTGGTGCCAGAGGACTGGCTCAAGGTCATCGACCAGGGCGCGGACGACACCACGAACGCCGTCTCGATCCGCCGCTTCTTCCAGCGCACCGCCGGGGTCGCGGTGACCGAGGCGACCGCGGAAGCCACCATCATTCAGACCCGCCACCGCATCCCTGAGACGCCTCTGACCGAAGGCCAGATCCTCGTCTACCAGGTCCCGATCCCTGAACCGCTGCGCTTCCTGGAACCGCGGGAGACCGAGACGCGGAAGATGCACGAGCTGGAGGAATACGGGCTGATGCATGTGAAGCTGTATGAGGACATCGCGCGCCACGGCCAGATCGCGACCTCTTACGCCTATCCGGTCAAGGTCGAGGGCCGCTACGTGATGGACCCCTCGCCGATCCCCAAGTTCGATAACCCGAAACTGTCGGACAACCCGGCGATCCAGCTTTTCGGTGCTGGGCGTGAGCAGCGGATCTACGCCCTGCCACCCTGGACCGAGGCGGTGAGCCTCGACTTCGACGACCACCCGTTCGAGACATCGAAGGCCCCGCATAACTGCGACCTCTGCGGTGCCAAGGACAGCTATCTGGACGAGGTGATCACCGACGATCAAGGCGGTCGGATGTTCGTCTGTTCGGACACCGATTTCTGCGGCGGGCGGCGGGCGGCGGGTCACGCGGGGCGGCTCGGCGGGGACCAAAAGTCTTCGAAGACTTTTGCAAATTCCTTCGAAGGAATTTGGCCCGGGGCGGAGGTTGCGCGATGACCCTTCACACCAGCATCACTGCCACGCCCCTGTTGCGGGTCGAGGGGCTGACGAAACGCTACGGCCCCCGCATCGGCTGCGCGGATGTGTCCTTCGACCTCTACCCCGGCGAGGTGCTGGGGATCGTCGGCGAAAGCGGGTCGGGCAAATCGACGCTCCTCTCGTGCCTTGCCGGTCACCAGCGGGCGGATCTTGGCCGCATCGCCTATGACGGGCGCGAGGTGCTGGCGATGTCCGAGACCGAGCGCCGCCGCCTGGGCCGCACCGACTGGGCCTTCGTCCACCAGAACCCGCGCGACGGGTTGCGGATGGGGGTCAGCGCGGGCGGCAACGTCGGCGAACGCCTGATGGCCGTCGGCGCGCGGCACTATGGCGATATTCGCGGCAAGGCGGTGGACTGGCTGGGCCGGGTGGAGATCGCGGCGGACCGAGTCGACGACCGGCCCTCAGCCTTCTCGGGCGGGATGCAGCAGCGCCTGCAGATCGCGCGGAACCTGGTGACCGGGCCGCGGCTGGTGTTCATGGACGAACCCACCGGGGGACTTGATGTCTCGGTCCAGGCCCGTCTTCTGGACCTTCTCCGCGGGCTGGTAAGAGACCTGGGGCTGTCGGTGATCATCGTCACCCACGACCTCGCGGTAGTCCGCCTGCTTGCGCATCGGCTGATGGTGATGAAATCGGGCCGCGTCGTGGAGCAGGGCCTGACCGACCAGGTCCTCGACGACCCGCAACATGCCTATACCCAGCTGCTCGTCTCCTCTGTCCTGCAGGTGTAAACCCATGATCCGCATCGAGAACCTGTCGAAATCCTTCACCCTGCACAACCAGGGCGGCGCGGTGATCCCGGTCATGGGCGGCGCCTCGCTGACCGTCAATTCCGGCGAATGCGTCGGCCTCACCGGCCAGTCGGGAGCGGGAAAATCCACCCTGATGCGCATGGTTTACGGCAACTACCTGACCGCTGGTGGTCGCCTCATGGTCGGCGACACCGATGTCGCCACGGCCGAGCCCCGGCAGATCATCGCGCTTCGTCGCCATACCCTCGGCTACGTCAGCCAGTTCCTTCGCGTCGTTCCCCGCGTGCCGACGCTGGACGTGGTGGCCGCACCGCTGCTCGCCCTTGGCCCGCCAGCGGATCAGGCCCGCGACCGCGCTGCGCAACTCCTCCAGCGCCTCAACATCCCGGACCGGCTCTGGACCCTGTCGCCCACCACCTTTTCGGGCGGCGAGCAACAACGGGTCAACATCGCGCGTGGCTTTGCCCATGCCTATCCGGCCCTCCTCCTCGACGAACCCACTGCCAGCCTCGACGCGGCCAACCGCGAAGTCGTGCTGACGCTGATCGAAGAGGCGAAGGCGCGCGGCGCGGCGATTCTGGGCATCTTCCACGACGAAGGCGCGCGGGCGCGGGTCTGCGACAGGCTTGTCGACGTGACCGGCTTCACCCCGAAGGCGGCGGCATGATCTTCGCCATCGTCGGACCCTCGGGTGCCGGAAAGGACACTCTGATCCAAGGGGCGCTGGCCGCTCGCCCGGACCTGCGCCTCGTCCGTCGCGTGATCACCCGCCCCACCGAAGCCGGGGGCGAGGATTTCGAGGGCGTCACTCGGGAAGACTTCGCCAACCGCTCGATCCGGGGTGACTTTGCCCTGACCTGGCAGGCACACGGGTTGTCCTATGGTATCCCGACTGCACAGATCACCGGCCCCGGCGACGTGATCTTCAACGGAAGCCGCGCAGCCCTGCCGCTTGCCGCACGGGTTTTTCCCGGCCTGCGCGTCATCCTGGTGACCGCCCCCGACATCGTGCTTGCCGCCCGACTGGCGGCCCGAGGTCGCGAAACCGCCGAAGACATCCGCGCCCGCCTGACCCGAGCCGAGTTCGAAATGCCTCACGGCATCGCCTTCCAGACCGTTGTGAACGACTCCACGCCCGAGATCGGCACCGCCCGCCTTCTGGCTGCCCTTCAGCCAGTAAGGGCGTAGCGGTGCAGAAGGTGGAAACGGCCCGTATGGTCTTCTGCGAACAGGCACAGGTCCTCGATCACGAAGGGGCGCGGCAGAACGGGGGCGAAGTAGGCCTCCAACGCGACCCTCACAGGCTCTGGCGTGTCCAGCCTGTCAGTCAGGGTCAGATGGAAACGGAACTCCTCCATCACATGCGGATAGCCCCAGCGGTGAAGAAGCTCGCGCTGGCGTTGGGACAACTGGTCAGGGCGGCGGCGCACAATCTCGGCCTCGGACAGGGGGGCGCGCAGAGGGTCGGTGCCTGCGACCACGGCCGCGCCCAGGTCCAGAAGTGCCGCCTCACATCCCAGCGGGGTCAAAGCCACGAAGCCGTGCAGGGTCTCGGCCTGCAGGCCGTCGCAGACGACCGGGGCAAGTTGCGCGGCCAGCCCGGCGATGGTGTCCCGCAGACGGGCCTCGCTCACACCTGTGGCCAGCCGGAACGGCGCGCGGATCGTGCCGTGAAAGCCGTAGCGGCGGGGTTCGGCAGTTATGCCGTGCGGATCACCGATGCCGGCAAGGACGGGTTGCGGCAGGTCCTTGCCCGTCGCGGGGTCGCGGCCAAGCCATTCGTTTGCGCGATAGGCAAAGGCCCCGTCGCGGGGGGTGAAGTAAACGGCGTAGCGGGTGAACTGATCCATGCGCGCCGGGGTACCGAGGTTTTGTCACACGGGTGTGACGGGACGATGTCACCAGAGGCCACCGCTTTGCGGGCAGCAGGACAATCGAGGACGACATGACACGCGAAACCATCCTTGCCAATGCCACCCTGGTCCTGCCGGACGAGACGCTGCGCGGGCAGGTACGGATCGTCGATGGCCGGATCACCGACATCGCCGAGGGCACGCAGGTCCCTGCAGGGGCCGAAGATTGCGGCGGCGACCTCGTCATGCCCGGCCTGATCGAGTTGCACACCGACAACTTGGAGCGCCACATCGAGCCGCGCCCCAAGGTCAACTGGCCGCATGCCGCCGCGATCATCGCGCACGACGCCGAATTGGCCAGCGTCGGCATCACCACAGTCTTCGACGCCCTGCGCGTCGGGTCCGTCGTTTCGAACGCCAAGGCGAACTACGGCGAATACGCCCGGGTGCTGGCAGACGAGATTCTTGGCCTACGTGACCAGGGTGCCCTGAAGATCAGCCATTTCCTGCATCTGCGGGCCGAGGTCTGCTCGGAAACCCTTGTCGAGGAGCTGGAGAAGTTCGGCCCCGAGGACCGGATCGGCATCGTCAGCCTGATGGATCACACGCCTGGAGAGCGGCAGTTCCGCGACATCACCCAACTGCGCAAGTACGTCATGGGCAAGCACGGCATGAGCGAGGCCGAGTTCGAGGCGCATATCGCGGCGCAGAAGGACCTGTCGGCCCGCCACGGCGCGGTGCACGAGGCCGCCGCGGTCAGCGCGGCCCGACGCTATGGCGCGGTGTTGGCCAGCCATGACGATACCGAGATCGGCCATGTTGCCCGGTCGGCCGAACACGGCGCACATTTCGCCGAGTTCCCGACCACCGTCGAGGCGGCGCGGGCCTGCAATGGCCACGGCATCAAGGTGATGATGGGCGCGCCCAACCTGATCCGTGGCGGCAGTCATTCGGGCAATGTGGCGGCCTCTGACCTGGCGAGGGCCGAGCTTCTGGACATCCTATCGTCGGACTATGTGCCTTCGTCTCTGCTGTCGGCGGCGCTGATGCTGGGCGACCTCTGGGGAAACCTTGCGCGGGGTATCGCGACGGTGACATCCGCCCCGGCCGGGGCTGTCGGCCTTGCTGATCGCGGAAGGGTCGAAACCGGAGCCCGGGCCGATCTGGTCCGGGTGGCCCGTGTCGGCACCGCTGGCGCCCTTCGTGGCGTCTGGGTTCAGGGCAGTCGGGCGGCGTGAACGCGAAGGGTGCCCCGCGCCCTGCGGGTAGTCCCGCCCTCTGCTGGGGAATGCGGTCAGGCCCTTTCGGTTGCACCGGGTGTCCTGCCGTGAAGAAGCAGGACCGCCAGCACCAGGGCGATGCACAGATACGGGACCTGTGAAGGTAATACCCCACCGATGCGGTAGGTCTCATGGGCCATGAACAGCAGGGGAAAGGCCGGGGCAAGATAGGCAATCCGCCCTGCTTCGGAGGGACCGGCCGCGTAGCCGATGCCAGCGGTCATCTGGCCCGCAAAGGGAATCAAGGACAGCAGAAGCGTATGCGAAGAGAACCGACCCCAGTCATGCGCAACGACATAGAGCGGAGAGGAAATGATTACCAAGCTCAGGAAGCGCCAAAGCAGAGCGCGGTCGCCGAAAACGGCACCGAAGAAGATGACGAAGATCGCAGGCCAGATGAAGGCACCAATGCTTTTGACAATCAGGTCCTTCACGCCGGAAAGTGACGAGAAGTAGGCATCAAGCTCGGCTCTGATCAGGTTCTCATAACTTGGCAAAAGCGCGGTGGTCGAGGCAATCGACCCGTCCCGCAGGACAAGCATGCCCAGGCTGGTGGTCGGCTGGGCCGTGAAGACGACCGAAAACAGGGCCGCCACCACTGTGACCGCGCCTAGTCCCGCGATGGTGAACCCGACGCCTGGCTTTCGCCCGAACAGGACAAGGTAATTCACCGGCAGAGTCATGAAGAGCGAAGCCTCATGGATCGCCAGCGAAAGCAGCGAAACCGCCGCGAAGATGGCGACCTTCAGGGGCAGGCTGCGCAGGTTTCTGCACGTAAACAGCAGGCAGCTGAGGAGGAGTGCGACCTGCAGCGGGTCTCCCATCGTCTCGAAGAGGACGGTGACGGTCGGCCCGCTGAGCAAGGCTGCCACACAGCACCAAAGCGCGAACTGTGCTTCGGACGCCGCGGGTCTAATGGATGCAAGCAGTCGGAGGCATAGCTGCAGGATGGCCCCGACCAAAAGGATCGCCACGCCAAGCGCCATGACATTGACAAGAAGCGCGCTGATCTCGGTGCCGAACAGATATCGGACAATGGTGCCAAGCAGCGCCCGGCGCGTGAAACCATCCTCGTAGGAGATCAGCCAGAACGAGGCCCAGTAGGTATCCGCACAATAGGACAGCTGCCCGCAGTGAATGGATTTCCGGATGTTCCACGCAACCAGCAGGGCGGTGAGTACGCCAAAGACAACGGACCTGTTTGCCACAAAAACAGTATGAAAAACTTGATCGAACCTGCTCTGCGTCCTCGGCATGTCCCACCCTTATCAACCATCCGACGATTGCCCGATCCAGTCAGCAGATCAAGCGCCTTGTGGGCCGACAGATGCGGGGTTCTGTTTCGGGCTGGGCCGCCGGTCTTGCCGAACGCACCACCGGAACCTCTGGGACGCTTGAGCGCGAGAAGCATGGATCACATGCAGCGTAGCGCCCGGCCAGAAAAACAAAGAGCCTGCAATCGCTTGAGATTGCAGGCTCTTTTGTTGGAATGGTGCCCAGAAGAGGACTCGAACCTCCACGCCTTGCAGCGCTGGTACCTGAAACCAGTGCGTCTACCAATTCCGCCATCTGGGCACTGATGGGCGATGTAACGGCCCGGTTTGGCAGAGTCAACGGCCCGATCAGCAAATTTCTTGCCGCCGCTTTGGCCTTGCCCGTCAGGGGCGGCGCGGCTATTCATCGCTCGAGATTCCGGCGCCTTTCGGGCGCCCGTGAAGGAGTGCGCGCATGAGCAGGCTGGTCACCATCATCGGCGGTTCGGGCTTTGTCGGTCGCTACATCGCCCGTCGTCTGGCAAAAGAAGGTTGGCGGGTGCGGGTTGCGGTGCGCCGCCCGAATGAGGCGATTTTCGTGCGCCCCTACGGCGTGCCCGGCCAGGTCGAGCCGGTGGCCTGCAACATCCGCGACGATGCGTCGGTCCGGTCGGTGATCCGGGGCGCAGATGCAGTGGTCAATTGCGTTGGCGTCTTGAACGGCGTCGGGGCCAACACTTTCGACGCAGTCCAGGCCGGTGGCGCGGGCCGGGTCGCACGTATCGCGGCAGAGCTTGGCGTGGGCCAACTGGTGCATGTGTCGGCCATTGGCGCGGATGTGCAGTCTGACAGCGATTACGCCCGCACCAAGGGCGAGGGCGAGGCTGCTGTGCTGGCAGCCTTTCCGACGGCGGTGATCCTGCGGCCTTCGATCATCTTCGGGACCGAGGACCAGTTCTTCAACCGCTTTGCCGCGATGAGCCGCATGGGCCCGATCCTGCCGGTCGTCGGCGCGAATACCCGGTTCCAGCCTGTCTACGTCGACGACGTTGCGCAGGCGGCGGTGAAGGCGGTCAACGGTGCGGCGGCACCGGGGGTCTATGAACTTGGCGGTCCCGAGGTCGACACCTTCCGTGGCCTGATGGGCCGGATGCTGAAGGTGATCCAGCGCCGTCGGGCCGTGATCGCCATCCCCTTCTTCGTGGCCCGGATCATGGGCTTCGCCTTCGACATGCTGCAGGCGGTGACGCTGGGCCTGATCGAGAACAAGATGATCACCCGCGACCAGGTGCGGAACCTTGCACGCGACAACGTGGTCTCTCCGACCGCGCGCGGCTTTGCCGACCTGGGGATCACCCCCACAGCGATGGAGGGCGTTCTGCCCGAGTATCTGTGGCGCTATCGGCCCTCGGGCCAATTTGCGGCGATCAAGGATTCTGCAAAGAACCTGAAGAAAGCCTGAGGTGTGGACAACACGCTCACGGCGGCCTTGCTCGGTCTGCTTGAGGGTCTGACCGAGTTTCTTCCGGTTTCGTCCACCGGGCATCTGCTGTTGGCAGGGCATTTCCTTGGCTTCCATTCTCCGGGCCGCACCTTCGAGGTGGTGATCCAGCTGGGCGCGATCCTGGCGCTGGTGTCGGTCTATGCTACGCTGATCCTGCGACTGCTGCTGCGGGCGCGCCACGAGGATGCGGCGCGGCGGTCGATCGTGTCGCTGCTTCTGGCGTTTCTTCCAGCCGTCGTGGTCGGCGTCCTGGCGCATGACTTCGTGAAGGCGGTCCTGTTCGAGACGCCTGTCCTGATCGCCATCGTCCTCATCCTGGGTGGCTTCGTCCTGCTGGTGATCGACCGTGTCGCCCCAGCACCGATCCATCATGATGCGCTGGCCCTTCCGTTTCGCAAGTCGCTCGCCATCGGCTTCTGCCAGACCCTTGCCATGGTCCCCGGCGTTTCGCGGTCGGGGGCGACCATTGTCGGCGCGCTTCTGATGGGGGTGGAAAAGCGGGCGGCGGCTGAATTCTCTTTCCTGCTCAGCCTGCCGACGATGGGTGCGGCGGTGGTCTACGACCTGTACCAGAACCGTGACGTGCTGGATTTTGCCGCGGTCTGGGACATCGCCATCGGCTTTGCCGTCGCCTTTCTGACCGCACTGCTGGTCGTGCGCTGGGTACTTGGCTTCATTGGGAGGCATGGCTATGCGCCCTTCGGGTGGTGGCGAATCATCGTCGGATCCATTGCGCTGGCAGCAATCCTGCTGGGCAATTAGACAGGTCTGGAAACTATGCTGACCTAATTTCGTCGAAAATTGGCAGCCTATCTGACCTATCTGGTCAAAAACCCTTAAATAGGTAAGTCATGCTGACTTTTCATGTCGGCAGAACGGTTGTATCCCGTCGGCCCGGAGATGTTGCAAGGGACGCAGCGCATGGCCACGCAGAAGATGCTCAAGTTCGTCACCGTCGGCAAAGAGATGCCGGAGAAACGGGACGCATCCTCGCGCGCGCAGGATTTCCACGAGATTTACCGCGAGTACGCCGACCGCAAGGCCGCCGAGCAGGCCAGCCGCTGCAGCCAGTGCGGCGTGCCCTATTGCCAGTCGCATTGCCCGTTGCACAACAACATCCCCGACTGGCTGAAGCTGACCGCCGAGGGGCGTCTGCAGGAAGCCTACGAGATCAGCCAGGCGACCAACACCTTCCCGGAGATCTGCGGCCGGATCTGCCCGCAGGACCGGCTGTGCGAAGGCAACTGCGTGATCGAGCAGTCGGGGCATGGTACTGTCACCATCGGCAGCGTGGAGAAGTACATCACCGACACGGCGTGGGAGGAGGGCTGGGTCAAACCGATCCGTCCCCATGCGGAACGGTCGGAATCGGTGGGCATCATCGGTGCGGGGCCGGGGGGTCTGGCGGCGGCAGACATGCTGCGGCGGCAAGGCGTGCAGGTCACGGTCTATGACCGCTACGACCGCTCGGGCGGGCTGATGACCTATGGCATCCCCGGCTTCAAGCTGGAGAAGGATGTGGTGGAACGCCGTAACGCCCAGCTGGCGGATGGAGGCGTGAACTTCGTCTTGAACTGCAACGTGGGCGAGGACATCACCTTCGACGCGATCCGCGGCCAGCATGATGCGGTGCTGATCGCCACGGGCGTCTACAAGGCGCGGGATATCGAGGCGCCGGGCGTAGGTGCCAAGGGCATCGTGAAGGCGCTGGACTATCTGACGGTGTCGAACAAGCACGGCTTTGGCGACGATGTGCCGGAGTATGAGAGCGGTGAGCTGAACGCCTCGGGCAAGCGCGTGGTGGTGATCGGCGGCGGCGACACGGCGATGGACTGCGTGCGGACGGCGATCCGGCAGGGTGCGCTGTCGGTCAAGTGCCTCTACCGCCGGGACCGGGCGAACATGCCGGGCTCGCAGCGCGAGGTGGCAAATGCGGAAGAGGAAGGCGTTGAGTTCGTGTGGCTTTCCGCGCCGAAGGGCTTCACCGGCGGCACGGAAGTTGACGGCGTGATGGTCCAGAAGATGCGCCTCGGTGCGCCGGACGCGACGGGCCGCCAGACGCCGGAAGTGATCGAGGGCGCGGATTATGTGGAACCCGCCGACCTGGTGATCCAGGCACTGGGGTTCGAGCCCGAGGACCTGCCGACCCTGTGGGGCGTGTCCGAGCTGAAGGTCACCCGCTGGGGCACGATCAAGGCCGATTTTCGCACCCACGAAACCAGCCTGCCCGGCGTCTATGCGGCAGGCGACATCGTGCGCGGGGCCTCTTTGGTCGTCTGGGCAATCCGCGACGGGCGCGAGGCGGCCGAGGCGATCCTGTCCTACCTGAACCAGACCGGGGCAGTGGCGGCGGAGTGATACTCTTTCTGTCTTCCATGCGTCTTCCTTCCGTCTCTACGCGCGGTCGATGCAGGGAACGTTAAGCGTCAGGTAACCTGACCCAGTGGTGAAACGGCGATGCGGAAGTTCCTGATCCTTGCCTGCCTGACCACCCCGGCCGCGCCCGCGCTGGCCGGCACCTGGGACGTGCCGGAGGGGTGCGAGGCCTTCCTGACGGTGCAGTCGAAAGAATGCCGTGTCTCTCACTACTACAAGTGCAGCGCGGATCAGCCCGGCGACCAGTGGCGGGTGGATCTGGATCAGGAGGGGCCGTTCTTCTATTCGAAGATCGATGCCGAGGGGCAGTGGATCGAAAGCTACGATCCGGTGAAGCAGCTTCTTGACCCGAACCCGGCCGATCCGGCCAGCATGTCCGAGCTGATCGCCGAAGGGATGGACACCTGGAGCTTCAGCCTGTCGAAAGAGGACGGGACGGCAAGCCGCGCCGAGGGTTACGACCGGCTGACCGGGCAGAGTGTCACCATCGACGGGATCACCCTGCAGCAGACCGAAGTCGATTTCACCGAGTACGATCCAGCGGGCACGGTCCTGCGCCGCTCGCGCGGCAACGAATACATCCACCCCGAGTGGCGGCTGTTCTTCGCCGGACCGGGCGAGACCGACCTTGGCGACGGCCAGTGGCTGCCGATCGACGGCTCGCCCCTGCAGTTCGTCTTTCCGGGGGAGGAGGGTTTCCTCTCCAGCCAGCCCATGTTCGACTGCGATGCCCTGACGGCCGAGCTTCCGGTGTGGAGGGTCAGCCATGCGCCTTGACCGGGACGGCGGCTGTCTGTGCGGCGCGGTGCGGTTCAAGGCCCGGCTGACGGGAACGAATTTCGGTGCCTGCCACTGCCCAATGTGCCGGAAGTGGACTGGATCGGCCCTTTTGGGGATCACGGTTCCGGCGGCCAACGTCGAATGGTCGGGGCTGGAGCATGTGGCGAAGCGCCAGTCCTCTGCCTGGGGCGAAAGGGCATGGTGCGCTGAGTGCGGGTCCAACATCTGGTTCCGGGTCACGGTGGACGGGCCGTACGCGGGCAACCTGGAACTGCCGGTGGGTCTGTTCGAAGATGCGAACGGGCTGACCATGACCAACGAGATCTACATCGACCACAAGCCCGACAGCTATGCTTTCGCGGGGACCGGTCGCAACGTTTTGACGCGAGCAGAGTGCGTGGAGAAATTCCCGCTTCTGGCCAGTGATGAAGGAGAAGCCCATGACCACGTATGATGCCGCCTGGGTGAAGGCCGAGGAAGAAAAGCGCGCCTGGCTGGATGCGAACGGGCTGTACAAGACCGAGGATGAGCATTCGTCCTGCGGGGTGGGGCTGGTGGTTTCCATCAGCGGCAAGCCCAGCCGCAAGGTCGTGGAGAACGGCATCAACGCGCTGAAGGCGGTCTGGCATCGGGGCGCGGTGGATGCGGATGGCAAGACGGGCGACGGGGCGGGCATCCATGTGCAGATCCCGGTGCGGTTCTTCTATGACCAGGTGCGGCGCACGGGGCATGAGCCTGATGTGAACAAGCTGATCGCCGTGGGGCAGGTTTTCCTGCCGCGGACGGACTTCGGCGCTCAGGAACGTTGCCGGACCATCGTGGAGACCGAGGTCCTGCGGATGGGGCATTACATCTACGGCTGGCGGCATGTGCCGGTGGATGTCTCGGTCCTGGGCGACAAGGCCAACGCGACGCGGCCCGAGATCGAGCAGATCCTGATCCGCTGCGAGAAGGACATCGACCAGGAACAGTTCGAGCGTGAGCTTTACATCATCCGCCGCCGGATCGAGAAGGCGGCGACGGCTGCGGGCATCCAGGGGATGTATCTGTGCAGCCTCTCGTGCCGGTCGATCATCTACAAAGGGATGATGCTGGCCGAGCAGGTGGCGACCTTCTACCCGGACCTGATGGACGAACGGTTTGAGTCTGCCTTTGCGATCTATCACCAGCGGTACAGCACGAACACCTTCCCGCAGTGGTGGCTGGCTCAGCCCTTCCGGATGCTGGCGCACAACGGCGAGATCAACACGCTGAAGGGCAACGTCAACTGGATGAAGTCGCACGAGATCCGGATGGCCTCGGCGAACTTCGGCGAGGCGGCAGAGGACATCAAGCCGATCATCCCGGGGGGAACCTCGGACTCGGGTGCCTTGGACGCGGTGTTCGAGGTTCTGGTGCGGTCGGGGCGGAGTGCTCCGATGGCCAAGACGATGCTGGTACCGGAAGCCTGGTCGAAGCAGACGGTGAACATGCCCAAGGCCTGGGCGGACATGTATTCCTATTGCAACTCGGTCATCGAGCCGTGGGACGGTCCGGCGGCCCTGGCGATGACGGATGGCCGCTGGGTTTGCGGCGGGTTGGACCGGAATGGTTTGCGGCCGATGCGTTATGTCATCACCGGCGACGGGATGCTGATTGCGGGGTCGGAAGCCGGGATGGTGCCGGTGGACGAATCCACGGTCCGCGAGAAGGGCGCGCTTGGACCGGGGCAGATGATCGCGGTCGATATGGTGGAGGGGAAGCTCTACCACGACGTCGAGATGAAGGACAAACTGGCCGCCGCGCAGCCCTATGGCGAGTGGGTGGGCAAGATCGTCGACCTGAACAGCCTGCTTCGGGACATTCCGGAGACGCAGACCTTCAGCGGCGGCGAGTTGCGCAAGCGGCAGATCGCGGCAGGGTTCACCATCGAGGAGCTGGAGCAGGTTCTGGCCCCGATGGCCGAGGACGGGAAGGAAATGGTCGCATCGATGGGCGATGACACGCCGCCTGCGGTGCTGTCGTCGGTCTATCGGCCCTTGTCCCACTATTTCCGGCAGAACTTCAGCCAAGTGACGAACCCGCCCATCGACTCGCTTCGTGAAGGCCGGGTGATGTCGTTGAAGACGCGGTTCGGCAACCTGCGGAACGTCCTGGACGAGAACAACTCCCAGACCGAAATCCTGGTGCTGGAAAGCCCCTTCATCGCGAACCGTGAGTTCGACGTGATGGTGCAGCGCTTTGGCGATCAGGTGGCGTTCATCGACTGCACCTTCCCGGTGGGAGAGGGGCTGGACGACCTGCGCCAGGGGCTGGAGCGGATCCGGGCCGAGGCCGAAGATGCCGTGCGGTCGGGGGCCGGGCAGCTGGTGCTGACGGATGAGCATCAGGGGCCGGAAAAGGTCGGGATGCCGATGATCCTTGCCACGTCAGCGGTGCATTCCTGGCTGACGCGCAAGGGACTGCGGACGTTCTGTTCGATCAACGTGCGGTCGGCGGAGTGCATCGACCCGCATTACTTTGCCGTGCTGATCGGCTGCGGCGCGACGACGGTGAACCCCTACATCGCGCAGGATTCCATTGCGGACCGGATCGACCGGGGCCTCCTGGACGGTTCGTTGACCGATGCGATGCGGCGCTATCGGGATGCCATCGACGCGGGGCTTCTGAAGATCATGTCGAAGATGGGGATTTCGGTGATTTCCTCGTACCGGGGTGGTCTGAACTTCGAGGCCGTGGGTCTGTCACGCGCCATGGTGGCCGAGTATTTCCCGGGGATGCAGTCTCGGATTTCCGGCATCGGTCTGACAGGCGTCGAGCAGAAGCTGGAAGAGGTCCACAAGCGCGGCTGGCTGGGTGGCGCGGACGTGTTGCCCATCGGCGGCTTCTACAAGGCGCGGCGGTCGGGCGAAAAGCACGCTTGGGAAGCGCAGACGATGCACATGCTGCAATCGGCCTGCGACCGGGCGTCTTATGACGTGTGGAAGCAGTATTCCGCAGCGATGCGGGCGAACCCGCCGATCCATCTGCGCGACCTGCTGGACATCAAGACTTTGGGCAAGCCTGTGCCGATCGAGGAGGTGGAATCGATCACCTCGATCCGCAAGCGGTTCGTGACGCCGGGGATGTCCTTGGGCGCTCTCAGCCCCGAGGCGCACAAGACGCTGAACGTGGCGATGAACCGGATCGGGGCAAAGTCGGACAGTGGCGAGGGCGGCGAGGACCCGGCGCATTTTGTGCCGGAGCCGAACGGGGACAACCCCTCGGCCAAGATCAAGCAGGTCGCGTCGGGGCGCTTTGGCGTGACGGCGGAGTATCTGAACGCCTGCGAAGAGCTGGAGATCAAGGTCGCGCAGGGTGCGAAGCCAGGTGAGGGCGGCCAGCTGCCGGGGATGAAGGTCACGGCGCTGATCGCGCGGCTGCGGCATTCGACGCCGGGGGTGACGCTGATTTCCCCGCCGCCGCACCACGATATCTACTCGATCGAGGACCTGGCGCAGCTGATCTACGACCTGAAGCAGATCAACCCGCGCGCCAAGGTGACGGTGAAGCTGGTGTCTTCGTCGGGCGTGGGGACCATCGCGGCGGGTGTGGCGAAGGCGAAGGCGGACGTGATCCTGATCTCGGGCCACAACGGCGGGACGGGGGCTTCCCCCGCGACCTCGATCAAGTACGCCGGTTTGCCGTGGGAGATGGGCCTGACTGAGGCGCATCAGGTGCTGGCGATGAACAACCTGCGCGAGCGGGTGACGCTGCGCACGGATGGTGGCTTGCGGACGGGGCGCGATGTGGTGATGGCGGCGATGCTGGGGGCCGAGGAATACGGAATCGGCACGGCGGCC
>JAIXSA010000024.1 GCA_027484915.1 Paracoccaceae bacterium
AAGGAAAAGGGCATCGCGACCGAGGTTGTCGTCGTCTCCATCGGCGTGAAGCAGTCCCAGGAAACCCTGCGGAACGCGCTGGCGATGGGTGCGGACCGGGCGATCCTGATCGAAGCCACCGACAACGTGCATACCGACATCGAACCCCTGGCCGTGGCCAAGCTTCTGGCCGCCGTGGTTAAGGAAGAGGCCCCGGGTCTCGTCCTGTGCGGCAAGCAGGCCATCGACAACGACATGAACGCGACGGGCCAGATGCTCTCGGCGCTTCTCGGCTGGTCGCAGGCCACCTTCGCCTCGGAAGTCGCCATCGAGGGCGACCATGCGAAGGTCACGCGGGAAGTCGACGGCGGTCTTCAGACCATCACCGTCAAGATGCCGACGATCATCACCGTCGACCTCCGCCTGAACGAGCCGCGCTATGCCTCGCTGCCGAACATCATGAAGGCGAAGGCCAAGCCGCTCGCCACCAAGACGCCCGCCGACTATGGCGTGGACGTCGCGCCGCGCCTCTCCGTAGTGAAGACCGTGGAACCGGCGGGCCGCAAGGCGGGTGTAAAGGTCGGCTCGGTTGCCGAACTGATCGCGAAACTCAAAGACGAAGCGGGGGTGCTCTGATGGCCGTTCTTCTTCTTGCTGATGTTGTCGAGGGCAAGCTGGCAACCGACCAGGTCGCCAAGACCCTGACTGCGGTCAAATCGCTGGGCCCGGTGACGGTGCTTGTGGCCGGGACGGGCGGTGACGCCGCTGCGGCCGAGGCGGCGACGCTGGACGGCGTGGCCAAGGTGCTTTTCGCCGACGACCACGTCTATTGCCACGGCATGACCGAACCCACTGCCGCGCTTGTCGCCTCGCTGGCTGGGGACTTTGAGCACATCGTCGCCCCCTCGGGCGCCCTGTCGAAGTCGGTCCTGCCGCGCGTCGCCGCGATGCTGGACGTGATGGTGATCTCCGAGGTTCTGGCCGTTCACGACGCCGCGACCTTCGACCGCCCGATCTATGCCGGGAACGCGATCCAGACGGTGAAAACCTCGGACGCGAAGAAGGTGATGACGATCCGCACCGCGACCTTCGACGCGGCGGGCAAGGGTGGCAACGCCCCGGTCGAGAAGGTCTCGGCGTCGGTCGACGGCGGGATGTCGGCTTGGGTCGAGGACAAGGTTGCCTCGTCCGACCGTCCCGAGCTGACCTCGGCCGGGATCGTCGTCTCTGGTGGCCGTGGCGTGGGTTCGCAGGCCGACTTCGCGCTGATCGAGAAACTGGCGGACAAGCTCAACGCCGCCGTCGGTGCCTCGCGCGCTGCCGTCGACTCGGGCTACGCGCCGAACGACTGGCAGGTCGGGCAGACCGGCAAAGTCGTGGCGCCGGATCTCTATGTGGCCGTCGGCATCTCGGGTGCGATCCAGCACCTTGCCGGGATGAAGGATTCCAAGGTCATCGTCGCGATCAACAAGGACGAAGAGGCCCCGATCTTCCAGGTCGCCGATTACGGCCTGGTCGCCGACCTCTTCACTGCCGTGCCGGAGTTGATCGAGAAGCTCTAAGGTAAGTTGGGCGAAATCGCCCACCCTACGCAGCCGACCCAGCAAGGGCCGCCCTCGGGTGGCCCTTTCGCTTTACGGCAACCCCCTCAGCACCGGGGCGAGGTCCGCCGCCACCTCTGCATGGACTGCTGCACCGGGCAGGCAGGCGGCCTGCGCCGCCTCGGTCTCGGGGTAGGTCATGTCCAGGGACGCCAAGGACCGGGCGCGCGCGCTGGGGGTCGCGATCACCACTGCATCCACCTCGGGCCGCAGGGCGTCCAGCATCGCCCGGTCGATGAAAGCGGGCGCTGGATCAAGCCCCACCGCCGTCTCGGGCGGAACGGCATCGGCAAGCCATACCAGCACCCGCCGCGTCGGCAGCCGCGACAGAAGCTGCCGCATCCGGTCCAGCCAGGCGCGCTTCAGCACCGCCACGACCCGCGCCTGGGCGACAGCATCGCTGCGTTCCAGCACCTGCAGAAGATGGCGGGTGAAGTGGATGTCGGTAAAGTCCACCTGCGGAAAAAGCCTGCGCAGCGCCAAGGTCGCGGCCAGGAAGCGGTCGTTGCGGCGGCTGTGGACGCTGTAGAACGGGTTCGACAGTGCATCCGCCCCCGTCACCTGAACCACGGCCACCTGCGCGCGGGCGGCGACGTCCAGCGTGGCCGGATCGGAAAGGTAGAAATCCGGCCCCGCGTTCAGCCCGCCAAGGTTGGCCACCGGCCGTCCCAGCGCCTGTTCGACTAGTGCCGGATAGGGCCGCGCCACGTATTTGCCGAAGGTCGCCGAGCCCCCCAGCACCGCCACATAAGGCTGCGTGAGGTCGCGCTTCGGCCCCCGGAACACCGCCTTCGACGCGCCATACCGGCACGGAAAGTAATCCAGCCCCACCGCTTCCGCCGGAATCGACATCATCCCACCACCCGATTGCAGTCTACCCGCCACAAAGCCTGCCCGACTCTGGTTGCCGAATGGCTAAAATCGGGCGGTTCGTTAAAGGTCTTGGCATTTCCCCGTGCCTTGCGTCGGGGGGACCGCGGGGGCATAACCCTAGGCGTCAGACGGAGGTGCGGCGATGGAGATCAAGCTGGTGGGCGTCGTGGGCGCCGGGCAGATGGGTAACGGGATCGCCCATGTCTTCGCTCTGGCGGGCTATGAGGTGCTGATCAATGACATCTCGGAAGATAGCCTCGCCAAGGCCCTTTCCACCATCGAGAAGAACCTCGACCGCCAGGTTTCCCGCGGCAAGGTCCTCCCCGCCGACAAGCGCGCGGCGATGGAGCGGATCAGGACCACGCTGAAACTGTCCG
>JAIXSA010000162.1 GCA_027484915.1 Paracoccaceae bacterium
CGTCTTGGCGCTGACGGTGATCAGGGGCGCGCCACGCAGCTGCGGGAGGAGGCGTTCGAACATCTCCTTCAGCTCGGCGAGCTTTTCCTGCTTTTCGTCCTCGAGGTCCCACTTGTTGACGGCGACCACCACGGCGCGGCCTTCGGTTTCGGCGAAGTCGGCGATCCTAAGGTCCTGGACTTCGAATGGAATTTCGACGTCGAGGAGGACGACGACGACCTCGGCGAAGCGCACCGCGCGAAGGCCGTCGGCGACGGAGAGCTTTTCCAGCTTTTCCACCACCTTGGCCTTCTTGCGCATGCCGGCGGTGTCCCAGATGCGGATCGGGGTGCCCTGCCAATCAGCGCGGACCGAGATGGCGTCGCGGGTGATCCCGGCCTCGGGGCCTGTGAGCATCCGGTCGGTGCCGAGGATCTTGTTGATCAGCGTGGATTTTCCGGCGTTCGGGCGGCCGATGACGGCGATCTGCAAGGGTTTCGCGGCGGTGGGCCGGTGGGCGTTTTCGTCCGGCTCAAGCTCGGCGTCTTCTTCGGAGATGTCGGTGTCGGTTTCCGGCAGCATCTCGGCTTCGCGGGGGGCGAACTCTTCCTGGAAGGGGCGGAGCGCGTGGTAGAGGTCGTCGATCCCTTCGCCATGTTCGGCAGAAAGGCGGATCGGTTCGCCCAAGCCCAGGGAATAGGCCTCCAGCGCGCCGGAGTCCCCGGCCTTGCCCTCGGCCTTGTTCACGCCGAGGAGGACGCGGGCGGATTTCTTGCGCAGGATGTCGGCGAAGACCTCGTCCGAGGGGGTCACGCCGACGCGGCCGTCGATCAGGAACAGGCAGACGTCGGCCATGTCGACGGCGCGTTCGGTGAGGCGGCGCATCCGGCCTTGGAGCGAGTCGTCGGTGACCTCTTCCAGTCCCGCCGTGTCGATCACGGTGAATCTCAGGTCGTGGATGCGGGCGTCGCCCTCGCGCAGGTCGCGGGTCACGCCGGGCTGGTCGTCGACCAGCGCCAGCTTGCGGCCGACGAGGCGGTTGAAGAGCGTCGACTTGCCCACATTGGGTCGGCCCACGATGGCGAGGGTGAAGGTCATTTCAAGCGTCCGGCCTTTGCGAAGCGCTTGCCATACACGGCTTCGCCCCTAGCGGAAAGCGTGAAGTTGCCCGTTGCCACCGACGACGTACAGCGTGCCACCCGCGACGGCGGGTTGTGCAGCCGCACCACCGGGGATTTCGGCGGTGTAGACAAGCGCGCCGTTCGTCGGGTCAAAGGCGCGCAGAGTGCCGTCGGAGGAGACGACCATGATGCGCCCCCCGGCCATCACGGGGCCGTAGTGGGCGTAGATGCCCTTGCGGCGCTTGACCTTGTCGTTGGTGAAGTAGGGCATGTCGACCGCCCAGATCACCTCACCCGTGTCGGCGTTCAGGCGGACGAGCTTGGCTTCGTCGTTCACCATGAAGAGCGAGCCACCGGCGACAGCGACGGGGCCGAGGGCACCTTCCCCGGCGGACCAGAGGCGTTCGCCCGAGGAGGTGGAGATGGCGACGGTGCGGCCGTTGCCGGTGCCGGCGAAGAGGGTCTTGCCGGCGATGACGGCGTCGCCGGTCACGTCCGGGGTCAGCGCGTAGGCGCGGCCGAGGCGTTTTCCGGCGAGCGAGACCTGCCAGACCTTGGTGCCGCCGCCGATCTTGAGGACGGCCATCAAGTCCCCGGCGGCCGAGGGGAAGATCACTGCACGATCGCTGATGCTGGGGGCGGCAGAGCCGACGTAGGCGGTCTTGCCGGGGGTGCCGACGACCTGCCAGATCACCTTGCCGTCGGCGGCGCTGACCGCCCAGGCAGAGCCGTCGCGGCCCGATACGTAGACCGCTTCGCCGTCCGTCGCGGGGGCACCGCTGATCGGGGCATCGACGCGCTGGCGCCAGACGATGGCCCCGGAGGCGGCGTCGAGGGCCACGAGTTCACCGTAGGCAGTGGTGGCATAGAGCCGGCCCCCCGCGACCGCGAGGCCGCCCGAGGACTGGCCAGCGCCGCGATCGAAGCTGGCGGTCAGGTCGGCGGACCAGAGCGAGCCGCCTCCGGTCGAAGTGGCGACGACGGTGCTTTCGGCGTCCATCGTGAAGATGCGGCCGTCAGCCACGACGGGGGCGGCGGAGATGCGGTTCTTGCGGCTGGAGCCGGAACCGATCTTGGCCGACCAGACGCGCTGGGGCGTCGCCGACAGCGCGGCATGCGGCATGAGGTGACGGGCGTTGCCGGCGCGGTGGGTCCAGTCGCCGCCGGTCTGCGGACCAAGCGAGATCGCGACGCTTTGGTTTTCCGGAGCGGCGGGGGCCGTCGGGGCGGGTTGGCCCTCGACCGGGACCGAAGCCTCGAGATCCGCGCGGACCGGGAAACGCTCGCCGGAAAGGATGACTTCCTTCGGCGCGCAGGCCGCCAGAAGCGCCAGAAGACCCATGCCGGTCATCAGCCTGCCGCCCGCCTGTCTGAACTTCATGCCTGCCACCTGAATCGACCTTTCCGATCTTGCCATCACCCGCCTCAGCCCCCTGCGGTTTCTGGCAACGTTCCGCCAAGCGCGGTCACGACCTGACCCAGACGCGTGCGCAGCGCACCAGAGGCTTCTTGATCCTGCATCAGGGTGGTCAGGGCGGCGATCGCCTCGTCGGTCTTGCCTTCCTCGATCAGGAGATAGGCGAGCTGTTCCTCGGCCAGGGCGCGGTAGGGGCGACCCGGGGCGGCGATGCCCTGAAGGGCGGTCCGCCGCTCGGCCAGGGGCTGGTCTGCCCCGGCCAACAGGACGCGGCGCAGGACGGCGAGGTCGCGGTAGGGGACAGTCACCGTCGTGTCCGCCGCCACCTTGTCCAGAGCGGCGAGGGTGGTGGCCTTGTCCTCGTTGGGATCGGAAGCAAGGATCAGCTGCAGGATCGCGGTCTGCTCGTCATCCGTCGGCACCGCGGCCAGGGCTTCGCGGCGTTCCTCGGGCGTGCCCTGGTCGAGTGCGTCGATCAACGCATCGCCGAAGGCTTGCGCCCGCGCCGCATCGCGAGACTTGGACCATTCCGTCCAGGCGGTGCCGCCGACGAGGCCAAGGATGATGACCACGCCCACCCAGCCGTATTTGCGGAACAGGCGGAACAGCCGGTCGCGGCGCACCTCTTCGGTGACTTCTTCGATGAAGCTGTCGGGATTGCTCAACGCCGTTGCCTCTGCTGTCGTTTTCCCCGTCTTACAGGGAAAGCCCGCCGATTGCCAAGCCCTGCCCGCCCCCGAAGACGGTCAGAAGTCCGTTGGCAGGCCCAGCGCCTTGCGGAAACCGGTGATCCAGTCCTCATACCCCTCTGGCAGGGTGCCTGCGGCCTGCATCTCTTCGAGGATCGCCAGCGCTTCCTGGTTCTGGGCCGTGGGGTCCTGCAAGAGAACCGCCGTCAGGTCCAGCGCGCGGACGACGTCGATCTTGTACCAGGGATCGTCGGGATAGGCGGCGGCAAGGTCGCGCATGATGCGCAGGGATTCTTCCTGGTGGCTGAGCGCGGTCTGAAAATCGTCGCGGTCGGAGAGCGCTGTGGCGACGCTGGAATGCGAGAGCGCCAGGTTGCGATACCAGAGCGGATTTGACGGATCCTGGGTCACCAGCCAGTCGCGCAGGGCCAGGGCGTCCTGATGGCTTTTCAGCGCTGCGGCCACGTCCCCGGTGGCGCTTTGCGCATTGCCGAGCCTTTCCAGAGCAAGGGCGAGGTCATTGGCCCAGAGCGTGCTGTAGGGGTCGACGTCCAGAAGCTTGCTGCCCTGTTCGACCATCGCCTTGAACGACTGCACGGCCGCGAGATTATCGCCAAGGGCCACCTGCGCATCACCCAGACGGTTCAGCGTGACCAGCCGGTCGTGCATGTGGTCAGTCACCTCTGGCCCAAGCTGCAGCAGCCGGTCGGCGGTGTCGAGCGAGGCCGAGGCGACGGCAACTGCCTCACTGTTGCGGCCAAGCTGCATCAGGGTCGAGGCGTGGATGTTCTGGGCGATGGAAAGGTCCCGCAGCGTAAGCGTATCGGCGGGGGCGGCGCCGGCCAGCAGGGTCTGGCGCGAGACGGCATCGGCGATCAGAGGCTCGGCCGCAGCGGGGTCGCCGTCGGCAAGGTCCATCTCGGCCATCGCGGCCAGAGACAGGGCGGCATCGCGCTGGAAGCGGGGCAGCGGGTCGGACTCGGCGACGGCAAGGCGCAGGGTCAGCGCGGCCTGCTGCACCTCGCGTGCGCCGGTCGTGTCGCCCATCGCGGTCTTGATGTCCGCGATCTTCTGCAGCGCAAGGGCAAGGTCGGCCTGCCGGGTCGGGTCATCGGGATTCAGCGCGACGATGCCTTCGGCGGTCGTGCGGGCCTGTTCCTGTGCTTCAAGCGCCGCGACGAAGTCGTTGGCGTCGAAATGCAGGTCCCCCATCCGGTCGAGGCTGACCAGAAGGTCCTGCTGCCAGACCATGTTCGTGGGATCGAGCGCCGCCAGGTTCTGCCGGATCGACAGAGCCGCCTGGTGGGCAAGCAGGGCCGAGTCCATGTCGCCGATGAACCGCTGTGTATCGCCGATGCGGTCGAAGTTGATGGCAAGATCGCGTTGGCGTGGCTTGTTGTCGGGGTCAAGCGCGGCCAGTTCCTCGCGGATCGTCAGAGCCTTGCCGTAGGTTTCGAGCGCGGCCGGATAGTCGCCTTCGTCGACCAGCATGTCGCCGATGCGTTCGTAGCTGACCGACAGGTTGCGGCGGATCACCGTGTCGCTTGGGAATTCGGCGACGAGGGCTTCGGAAATGGCAAGCGCGGTCTCGAACGCGGCCTTCGCGCCCTCTTTGTCGCCAAGGCTGAGCTTGGCGTCGCCGATGCGTTCCTGGGTGTAGGAGATGTCCATCCGGTAGGTGACATTGGCCGGATCGCTGTCGAGGAGGGCCTGTGCGATCCCCAGCGCCTCGACATGCGCGTCCAGGGCCCCGGCGGCGTTGCGGCGGGCAAGACGGATCGTGCCGACGCGGTTCACTGCCACCTGGCGGTCGCGCATCAGATCGACGTCGTCTGGCATCTGGTCGGCCTGCCACTGCGAGAATTCCAGCGCGCTGGAATAGGCGGTCTCGGCCTCTTTCAGAAAGCCCTGCTGCTGCAGCACCATGCCAAGGTCGTTCAGCGACCAGATCAGTTCGCGCACCCAGTCGACGTCGGTGGGATCGGCCTCGACCCTGGCTTTGGCAAAGGTGGCGCGGGTGTTGTAAGCGGACCAGGCGGCCTCGGTATTGCCGGCGACAAGATGAAGCTCGCCAAGCGAGGTCAGGGTGGTGACGTAGGAGAAATGCGCCTCGCGGTCGATGTCGGCGGAAACCTCGGCATAGAGGTCGGCGGCCTTGGTGAGGTCGGAGATCGCAAGGTCGTAGCGCAGGTCGGTCCGCGCCGCGTTGGCGTTCAAGGTGTGGGTCGCGGCTTCGGAAAGCGTGCGAGAGAGATAGGTTTCCTTGATCGTGGTGCGGGCGGCGGCGTCGATCTCGGCCGCGTCGGTCAGAAGCGCGCGGGCAGCGTCGAAGGCGCCGAGGGTGAGCTGTTCTTCGGCCTTGGCGCGAAGGTCGGCGACGCGGGGGTCGTCGGACTGGAACTTCTGCAGCTCGGACTGGAAGCTTTCGTAGGACTGCGCGGCCTCCATCAGCATGGCGGCGCGTTCTTCGGGGGTCTGGGCTTCGAGGTCGGCCGACAGGAGGGCCGCGTAGAGGGGCGCGAGGGGAAGGTCGCGCGCGGTAGCGAGGGTTTCGACCTCGGCCCGGATGTCGGGGGTGAGGCCCGCCATCGCGATGAGGAGCTGGTCGCGTTCGGGAAGCGCGCCCTGGCCGGTGATGAAGACAAGCTCGGGCAGGCCGGATTCGATGTAGGGAAGCTGCTTGCCGCGGCTGCGGTCGTAGACGTCCTGCTGGACGAGGGTGAGGGCAGTGCGGAGTTCCACCCCGGCGGTGGCGAAGTGGCGGACAAGGGCCGAGGTGAAGGGGGAGTTCTGGCCGTCGCCGTCCGAAGCGGTCTCGCCGGGCGCGGCGGCGAAGGCGAAGAGGACGCCGTCGGCACGGCCGATGCGGCCAAGGCCGGGGGTGGGTATGGGGGCGGTGGGCGGGTCGTCTTCCAGCGCTGCAGCGCCGCGGCCTTCGGTTCCGCCACCATTGAACGGGTCGTCGCGGCAGGCGTCCAGAAGGATGATGGCGACCTTGGCGACCGACTGGATGACCTCTTGCACCTCTGACAGCGGAAGCGAGGTTTCGGCGAGTTTGGCGGCCGAGGAGGCGTCGGCGTCGGTGGGCAGGAGGTAGTTCACACCGTCGATGGCCACGCCGTGACCCGCGAAAAAGAGGAGTGCGACGTCGGCACCGGCGGCGTCTTCCTTGAAATCCTCCAGCGCGCGGCGGGTGCGTTTCAGATCGCGGTTGGTTTCGACAAAGACTTCGAAATCAAGCCCTTCCAGCACCTTTTCCAGCGCGCGGGCATCGTTCGCGGGGTTTTCCAGCGCGCGGATGGTCTTGTAGTCGTCGGCCGCGATCAGAAGCGCCACGCGCTTCTCGGCCAGTGCGGCGGTGACGCCGCAAAGCCAAAGGATCAGAACAAGACCGAGACGCCGAAACAGCATCGCCCACTCCCGAAGGGTGGGCGAAGAATGCTGAAGCCTGACCGGATGGTCAAAGGAAAAAGCCTGTCATCTGACGGGGTTCACGCGACCGTCAGCCAATCGGCGCGGCGCGCGCGTTGCGTTCCCGAACCGCCTCTCGTTCCGTGTAGTGCGGAACCGGTTTGGCACCTTCGAGTTCGACCACCGGGCTGGCGAAGTCCTCGCCCTCCATGATCTGGCGCTGCCACATCGCGGTATAGACCCCGCCCTGTTCCAGAAGTTCGTCATGGGTGCCGCGTTCGACCACCTGGCCTTCGTCCATCACCAGGATCTGGTCGGCGTCGGCAATGGTGGACAGGCGGTGTGCGATGGTGATGACACTGCGGCCCTGCCCCATCTCGGCCAGGCTTTCCTGGATCGAGCGTTCGGTCTGGGTATCGAGGGCGGAGGTCGCCTCGTCCAGTATCAGTATGGGCGGGTTCTTCAGAAGCGTCCGGGCGATGCCGACGCGCTGCTTTTCGCCGCCCGACAGCTTTAGGCCCCTTTCGCCGACCTTGGTCTCGTACCCCTCGGGGAGACGCACGACGAAGTCGTGGATGCGGGCGGCCTTGGCGGCGGCGACGATGTCTTCTTCGGTCGCGTTCGCCTTGCCGTAGGCGATGTTGTAGCGGATCGTGTCGTTGAACAGGACGGTGTCCTGCGGCACGACGCCGATACTAGCGTGGAGCGAGGACTGCGTCACGTCGCGGATGTCCTGCCCGTCGATCCGGACCGCGCCCGAGGTCACGTCGTAGAAGCGGAACAGAAGCCGCCCGATGGTGGACTTGCCGCTGCCGGAATGGCCGACAAGGGCAAGTTTCTGGCCGGGCTTGAGGGTGAAGGAGACACCCTTGAGGATTTCGCGCGTCGTCTCGTAGCCGAAGTGGACGTTGTCGAAGATGATCTCGCCCGCGCGAACCTGCAGGGGTTTGGCGTCAGGCTTGTCGGTGATTTCGGCCGGTTGGCCCAGAAGCGCGAACATTTCGCCCATGTCGACGAGGGCCTGCCGAATTTCGCGGTAGACGGTGCCGAGGAAGTTCAAGGGCATGGTGATCTGGATCATGTAGGCGTTGACCATGACGAAATCGCCCACGGTCAGGGTGCCTGCGCGGACACCCATCGCGCTCATCGCCATGACGATGACGAGGCCGGTGGTGATGAGGGTGGCCTGCCCGATGTTCAGGAACGACAGCGACAGGCCGGTCTTGACGGCGGCGGTCTCGTACTGGCGCATGGCGCCGTCGTAGCGGTCGGCCTCACGGGTTTCGGCGTTGAAATACTTGACAGTTTCGTAGTTCAGAAGGCTGTCGATGGCCTTCTGGTTGGCGTCGGTGTCCTGATCGTTCATCTCGCGCCGCAGCTTCACGCGCCATTCGGTGACGGTGAAGGTGAACCAGACGTAGAGCGCGATGGTGAGGACGACGACGGCGGCGTACTGCCAGCCGAAGACGAGGGCGAAGATCACCGAAACCATCGTCAGTTCAAGGATCAACGGCCCGATGGACAGGAGCATGAAGCGCAGAAGGAAGTCGACGCCCTTGACCCCGCGTTCGATGATCCGCGACAGGCCGCCGGTCTTGCGGGTGATGTGGTAACGCAGGGACAGCTGGTGGATGTGGGTGAAGGTCTCGATCGCCAGGCGGCGGATCGCGCGCTGGCCGACGCGGACGAAGACGGCATCGCGCAATTCGCCGAAGACGACAGCGCCAAGCCGCGACAGCCCGTAGGCGACAACGAGGCCCACTGCGCCGAGGCCGATCAGCGCACGTGGGTCGGAGCCGGCCGTGTTCGAGAGACTGTCGACCGCCAGCTTGTAAACGTAGGGCGTGGAGACCGAGACGAGTTTGGCCGCGAGGAGGAACAGGAGGGCCACGACAACGCGGCGTTTCACCCAGCCCTGGCCCTCTGGCCAGAGGTAGGGGGCCACACGGCGGATGGTCGTCATCGCGGAGGCACGGGTGGTGCCGGAGTCGGCGGAAGTCGCGGTCGAGGTGGTACGGCGCATCGGGTGTCCTGGCCCGCCAACGGCGTTGCGCGGCGGTCGTGCTTGGGGTAATGTCAATTCAAGGCTTCTTGAATAGTTGAACGATGGACCGAAGTAAAGCCCTTGCCGCCCTTTCCGCGCTGGCCCACGAGACGCGGCTTGACCTGATCCGGTTGCTGACTCCGGCAGGCGATGAAGGCATGGCCGCGGGCCAGATCGCAGAGACGCTGGGGCTGGCCGCGCCGCGGCTGTCGTTCCACCTGTCGGCGCTGGAGCAGGCGGGCCTCTTGCGGTCACGCAAGGTGGCGCGGAACGTGTTCTACAGCGTGGACCCGCGCGGGCTCGGGTCGACGATCGCCTATGTGCTGAACCATTGCTGCTGCGACCACCCCGAGGTGCGGGCGGCCTGTTCGCATGGGGTTGGCGTGCTTCAGGGGGCCGTTGCGGGTTCGGGGACCGACAAGACCTGACCGGGATAGATCAGGTTCGGGTCCTTGACCTTGTCCTTGTTCGCCTCGAACACCTGCACGTACAGCACACCGTCGCCATAGCGTTCCTGCGCGATGCCCCACAGAGTGAAGCCGGGTTGCACCGTGACGGTTACCGGGGCGGCGGCGGCCAGGGTGGCATCGGCCTGCGCTGCGGCGGGGGCTTCCGGCGCCTGTGGCGTGGCGGCGGGTTCGGGCGTGGTGGCGGGTTCAGGCGTGGTGGCGGGTTCGGGTGCCGCAGTGGCTTCTGTCGCGTCCGGGGTTTCGGCTGGGACGGCGGCCGGGACTTCTGCCATGTCGGGTTGCGCTGGCACTTCGGTCGCGGCCGCAATGTCTTCCGCCAGGGGTTCCGGCGTCGCGCCCTGGGCGGCGGCCAGCGCCTCCAGCGTCTCGCGCTTGAAGGGCGTCTCGAAACGTGAGGTCACATTGCCGGTGGCATCCAGCTGGTCGACGCGCAGGGTATAGACGCCAGGGACAGTGTCGGGGAGCGTGGTGCTCCACAGGCCGGTGTCCGGAATCTGCAGCGTCTGCTGTTCGGCATTGTCGAGATAGATCCGCAGGCCGGCGTCCGGCGCGCCGCGACCGCCGACCTGGACCTCGCCCTGTGGCGTGTAGGTGATGGTGTCGATCATGACCGTGGACATTGCTGGCGTCTCGGACGACGTCTCTGTTGCGGCGGGGTCCTGCAGGACGACGGTACCGTCTTCGGACAGAAGAAGCGCCGGGGGGGCCTCGGCAGCGGCGATGGTCTCGTCTGCGGGAGCCTCGGCGCTGCCTTCGGCGGGTTCCGGAGCGGTTTCAACGGCAGCGACCTCGGGGGCGGGGCCGGTGATCGGGCCGAGGGCGACCATCTGTTCGGACAGGATCGGGGGCTGCCCGTCCAGGGTGGTGGAGAGCCACATGAGGCTGGGCTCGGGGTTCGGGGGCAGCGTGAAGAGAAGCGCGAAGTCGCCGGTGCCGGTCACGTCGCCCGACGCAACGACAGCGTCGTCGACCACGACCGAGACGGTTGCGCCGGGCACCGCACTGCCGGAGACGACGGCCTCGCCATCCGCGGCGACGCGCCAAGTGTCGATGACGGGCGCGACCGAGGGGGCGGGTTCGGGTTCGGCTGCCGGGGCAGGCTCGGGGGCGGGTTCGGTGGCCGGCTGGGCAGCGGGCTCTTCCGCAGGGGCGGTTTCCGTGCCTTGCGCGTCCGCTGCAGGTTCCGGTTCCGGCTGGAGTGCCGCGACGGGTTCAGGCGCGGGCCGAAGGGCCTGCCAGCCGAACCACCCTGCCCCCGCCAAGAGCACCGCCATCATCGCCCCGACGGCGATCTGCGTCCGACGGTCCAAGGCCCCGAATGCCGACATTCCCAACTCCCCCCGGCGTGTTCTGCCGCTTTGCGTTTCTTGTGAGCAGGAATCTCTATATGACGGGGCAAAGCAACCATTTTCAGGCTTGAACCATGCCCATTCGTTCCGTCTGCGTTTTCTGCGGCTCTCGACCGGGCCGAAACCCTGCCCATGCCGTGGCGGCGAGGGCCACAGGCGAGATGCTGGCGCGGCGCGGCTGGCGGCTGGTGTTCGGGGCGGGGGACGTCGGGCTGATGGGCGAAGTGGCCAAGGCGTCGGACGGGCCAAAGCTGGGGGTGATCCCGGTGCATCTTCTGGGCCGCGAGCGGGTGGAGCGGGACCGCAGCGCGATGGTCGTGACCGAAGACATGCATGAGCGGAAGAAGGTGATGTTCATGAACTCGGACGCGGTGGTGGTGCTGCCGGGGGGTGCGGGGTCCCTGGACGAGTTCTTCGAGGTGCTGACCTGGGCGCAGATCGGGCTACATGGCAAGCCCATCCTGCTGCTGGACGTGGACGGCTACTGGCAGCCGCTGGTGGGGCTGATCGACCATGTGATCGCCGAGGGCTTCGCCGATGACGGGCTAAGGCGGCATTTCCGGGTGCTGCCGGATGTGGCGGGGCTGGAGGCGGCGCTGAGCCAGGCCCTCGCATGACCGAAGGCGGCTGCGATTGCGGGGCGGTGCGGTACCGGGTGGAAAGTGCCCCGCTGATCGTCCACGCCTGCCACTGCCGCTGGTGCCAGCGCGAGACCGGAAGCGCCTTTGCGCTGAACGCGATGATCGAGGCGGAGCGGGTGGTGCTGCTGGCGGGGGAGCCAGAGCTGGTCAGGACCCCGTCGGCCAGCGGCAGGGGCCAGATGATCGCGCGGTGTGCGATCTGCCGGATCGCGGTCTGGAGCAGTTATGCCGGGGCGGGGCCGTTGCTGCGCTTCGTGCGGGTGGGGACGCTGGACGATCCGGACGCGCTGCGGCCGGACGTGCACATCTTCACGGCCTCGAAACAGCCCTGGGTCATGCTTCCCGAGAATGCGCAGGTCTTTCGGGAGTATTATCGCCGCGAAGAGGTCTGGTCGCCGGACGCCTTGGCGCGATACGCGGCCTTGCGGCCTGCGATCACAGCGTGGAAAGCCGCACAATAGGAAAGGCCCGCAGATCGCGCTGCGGGCCTTTCGGTTCCTTGCCGACGCTTAAAGCGCCGCGGCGACGGCTTCCCAGTTGACCAGCTTTTCCAGGAAGTTGGTCAGGTAGGCCGGGCGCTTGTTGCGGAAGTCGATGTAGTAGGAATGCTCCCACACGTCGCAGCCAAGGAGAGCGGTCTGGCCGAAGCAGAGCGGGTTCACGCCGTTCTCGGTCTTCGTCACCTTCAGCGCGCCGTCCTTGTCCTTTACGAGCCAGGCCCAGCCCGAGCCGAACTGGCCCGCACCGGCGGCGGCGAAGTCGTCCTTGAACTTCTGGACCGAACCGAAGCTGTCGGTCAGCGCCTTTTCCAGCGCACCCGGCATCTTCTTGTTCTCGCCCGGGGCCATCCAGGTCCAGAACATGTTGTGGTTCCAGTGCTGGGAGGCGTTGTTGAAGATCCCGTTCTGGGCCACGGCGCCAGCCTGGTAGGTGCCGCGGACGATGTCTTCGACCGACTTGTTCTCCCACTCGGTCCCGGCGATCAGCTTGTTGCCGTTGTCGACATAGGCCTTGTGGTGAAGGTCGTAGTGATACTCCAGCGTCTCCTTCGACATGCCAAGCGAGGCCAGCGCATCATGGGCATAGGGCAGATCGGGAAGGGTGAAAGGCATGGGAGTTTCTCCTGTTGAGTGGTTGCGACGAATAAGAGGGCTCGACGCAGGAAGGTCAAGGGCAACCGGCAGAAGGAAACGCCCTGCACGTGACCGGGTTCCGGTTGTCGGATGGGTTTTCCGGCCAAAAGGGCTCTAGACCCGCGTGCAGCGACCACGGCCTTCGAACTGGTTGTCATAACCTGCGCCCGGGACCGCGCGCACGGTGAGCGACCCTTCGGCTTTGAAATAGGCGGCGCGGAACTGCATCTTGGTCATCTGACCTGAGCTGTTGGTCATCTGCACGGTCCAGCTGAACACCAACTTCTTTGCCGTGCTTTCGGACACCTTTGCCGTCAGCGGCTGGTCGTTGTTGAAGTAGAAGATCAGGCCGTCGGACACGATCGCTTCACTGGCGCCCTCTTCGACTTCAAAGATGTAACGCTCGGTCACGTAGCCGCCGGTCGCATTGGTCGGTGTCACCTTGCAATCAAGCGTGAGCGCTTGGGAAATCGTCGGTATGGCAAGGAGAGCAGCCGAAAGGGCAAGGAGGCGCAGGGTCATCATATCCACTCGCTAAGGTTGTACACCCGCAAGTAAAATCCGACCGCGTGGCCTGGGTCAAGCCTGCCATCGCGGTCGGTTTTGTGATTGGCCTTGTCCTAAAGCTCGCTGCCCGGTTGCGCAGAATGGCTGAGGAGGCCCATGACGTAGCCCGCGACCGAGCGGAAGCAGACCAGGGTGAAACCGCCATCCTGTGCCCACATCGCGGCGGCGACCTGGGCGGCGCGGGTGCGGCGAAGCTCGCCGGGTTCCAGCTTGTCGAAGTCCACCGGCGAGAGCTTGCGCAGGACGTCGGCGGCCTTGTCGCCCTCGATCCGGAAGACCGCGCGGGCGTCGGAGACGTCGACGGCGAGGTGGTGTTCGCCTGCCAGGGATTTGGCCAGCGAAGCGAGGGCGTTGGAAACCTCGGCATAGGGAACGACGAGGAGGTATTCATCCGGGCTCATCCAGCCGCAGGCCTTGTCTCCGTTCACCTCGATCCGCCGGGTTGCAGGCAGCTTGGTGCCGGTGACGGCCTTCACGGCCTTGTCCAGCGCCTTCACGCCCTTGGCGCGTAGGGTGATCATCCCGAGCGGACCGATTTCGCGGACGGTAGAGAAGCCTTGGAAGCTGGCGCCGTTCAGCGCCGAAACCGGGTCAGACATTCTGCTTTTCCCCATCCTTGTCGAAGAACATCGTGTCGCGGACACGGGCCTTCACGGTGCCGCCGGCGGCGGTGTTGAACTCCACGATCTCGCCCATGCGGGAGGGGCCGTGCTTCAGTAGCCCCATCGCGATGCCGCGCTTGAGGGTCGGCGAGTAGTAGGTCGAGGTGACGCGGCCCTGCACGTTGCGCTGGCCGTTGCCGTTCACGCCGTCGGCGATGATGTAGGCGCCGTCCGGGACGACCGAGCCGTCGAGCGTGTCGAAGCCGACAAGTTTCCAGCGGTCGGGGCTGGCGAGGAAGGTGCGTTCCTGCCCGCGCTTGCCCAGGTAGTCGGCCTTCTTCTTGGAAATCGCCCAGTCAAGGCACAGATCCTGCGGGATGACGGTGCCGTCGGTTTCGTCCCCGATCATGATGAAGCCCTTTTCGGCCCGCATGATGTGGAGGCATTCCGTGCCGTAAGGCATCGCGCCAAGGGCCTTGCCCGCTTCGGTGCAGGCCTTCCAGAAGGCCGCGCCGTGGCTCGCCGGGACGGCGATTTCGTAGCTGAGTTCACCCGAGAAGCTGATCCGGTAGACCCGGACGGGGAAGCCCGCAAGGGTGCCGTCCGCCCATTGCATGAAGGGCAGCGCTTCCTTGGAAACATCCATGCCGCCAAGGACTTGCAGAAGCTTCCGCGCGTTCGGGCCGACAACTGCGACTTGCGCGTACTGTTCCGTGACGTTGGCGGTGTAGACCTTCCAGTCCCACCATTCGCACTGGAGCCAGTCCTCCATCCAGGCGTGGATGCGGTCGGCCCCGCCCGAGGTGGTGTGGCAAAGCCAGGTGTCCTCATCAATGCGGGCGACGACGCCGTCGTCCGAGAGGAAGCCCTGTTCGTTGCACATGAGGCCGTAGCGGCATTTGCCGATGGGCAGGGTGGACATGACGCCGGTGTAGAGCATGTCGAGGAAGCGCCCCGCGTCGGGGCCCTTGACGATGATCTTGCCCAGGGTCGAAGCGTCAAGGAGGCCGAGGTTCGCCCGCGTGTTCAACACCTCGCGGTGGACGGCCTGTTCGTGGGTTTCCCCGGCGCGCGGGAAGCAGTAGGGGCGGCGCCAGAGGCCAACGGGTTCGAAGTAGGCCCCGGCCGCTTCGTGCTGTTCGTGCATGGGGGTGCGACGCAGGGGCTGGAAGATCTCGCCTCGGCTTTCGCCAGCCAGCGCGCCGATGGTGACGGGCGTGTAGGGCGGGCGGAAGGTGGTGGTGCCGACCTGCGGGATTTCCGAGCCGAGGGAGTCGGCCAGGATTGCCAACCCGTTGATGTTCGAGAGTTTCCCCTGGTCGGTCGCCATGCCAAGCGTGGTGTAGCGCTTGGTGTGTTCGACCGAGACGTAGCCCTCGCGGCTGGCGAGCTGCACGTCCGAGACCTTCACGTCGTTCTGGTAGTCGAGCCACATCTTCGACCGCAGCTGGATCGGCGCGCCTTGCGGCATGACCCAGACGGGCGGGATGGCGACGGGCTGGCCGGTCAGGGTGAGGTCCCCGGCGGCGCTGCCCACGACTTCGACCATCGCAGAGCCGTCATGGTTCAGCGGCGGGCGGGACGGGTCGGGGATGAAGGCCGAGAGCGTCTCGTCCCAGGTGAGTTTGCCGCCGCAATGGCTCCACAGGTGGACGACCGGCGACCAACCGCCAGACATGGCGACGGCCTCGCAAGCGATTTCCTCCTGGACGGAGCCTTCTCCCGCCTGGGCGCAGATTGCGACACCGGTGACGCGCTTCCCGCCTTTCACTTTGGCGATGGCCTTGCCGGTCAGGACGCGGATGCCTGCGGCGCGGGCGGCTTGGGGCAAAGCGCCGTCCGCAGTTTCGCGGGCGTCGAGGATTGCCGGAACGTCCAGGCCTGCGGCTTTCAAAGCGAGGGCGGTCTGGTAGGCGCTGTCGTTGTTGGTGACGACAACGGTGCGATCACCGGGCGAGACGGCGTAGTTGACCACATAGTCGCGGACGGCGGCGGCCAGCATGACGCCGGGGATGTCGTTCCCAGCGAAGGAGAGCGGGCGTTCGATGGCGCCGGTCGCGGTGACGATCTTGCCCGTGCGGATGCGCCAGAGGCGGTGCTTGGGGCGACCGTCGCCAGGGGTGTGGTCGGCGACGCGTTCGTCGGCCAGGACATAGCCGTGGTCATAGACGCCGAAGCCGCAGGTGCGGGTGCGGATCGTGACGTTGTCGCGGGCCATGAGGTCGGCTTCGATCGCGGAAATCCAGGCATCCACGGGCTTGCCGTCGACCTCGGTGTCATCCACCGGGGCGCGGCCGCCGAGGACCGGCTGCTGTTCCAGAAGGATGACGCGCTGGCCTGCATCGGCTGCGGCTTTCGTGGCTTTGAGACCCGCAACCCCTGCCCCCACGACCAGTACGTCGCAGAAGGCATAGGCCTGTTCATAGCGGTCGGCGTCGCCTTCCGTGGGGGCCTTCCCAAGACCGGCGGCGCGGCGGATGAAGGGTTCGAAGAGGTGCTTCCACGCCGGGCGCGGGTGGATGAAGGTCTTATAGTAGAAGCCCGCCGGCATGAAGCGGGCGGCGTAGTTGTTCACGACGCCGACGTCGAATTCCAGCGACGGCCAGTGGTTCTGGCTGATGGATTCGAGTCCGTCGAAAAGCTCGGTCGTGGTGGTGCGCTGGTTGGGTTCCAGCCGCGCGCCCGATCCGAGGTTGACCAGCGCATTCGGTTCTTCGGGTCCCGAGGCGACGACGCCGCGCGGGCGGTGGTACTTGAAGCTTCGGCCCACGAGCATCTGGTCGTTCGCAAGAAGGCCCGCTGCGAGGGTATCGCCCTGATAGCCCTTCAGCCGCTTGCCGTTGAAGGTGAATTCGACCGGCTGGGTCCGGTTGATCAACCGGCCGCCCTTGGCGAGACGCGTGCTCATTTCGTGACCTTCCCGTCAGGCTGCCAGCCGGGGCGGCGGGCCTGGATCTTCGCGATGATGTCGGCTGGTGGCTCGGAAACCTGCGCGGGGTAGGTTCCGAACACCTCCAATGTGGCGGTGCAGCGGGCGGCAAGGAACCACTTGCCGCAGCCGTAGGTGTGGCGCCAGCGTTCGAAGTGAACGCCCTTCGGGTTCTTCCGGGCGAACATGTAGGCTTCGAACTCTTCGGGCGAGGCGCCGGGGCCAAAGCGCTTAAGATGCGCCTCGTAACCGGGCGAGAGCTCGGTCTCTTCGGCCTTCACGCCGCAGTAGGGGCATTCAAGGATCAGCATGAGGGTCTTTCCGGATGTGCGGGGGTCATTCTTCGTCGTCTTGTACGGCAGCGCCGATGCCCTTCTGGAAGAAGGTGAGGAGTTCCTCGAGCGGCACGGTCAGCCGATCTGGAGAGAGGCCTACCAACCAGCCAGCGACGCGGAACGGCAGAAGGCTGGCGGCGGCGAACTGGTCAAGGCAGGCGTCCTCGCTCGAGGTGCCGGGGGTGGCGTCGACCAGGACCAGGGAGGGGTCGAGGCTGGCGAGCTGGAAACTTTGCAGCACCTGCGCCTCGTGGCCGCTGGCGTTGATGACGACAAGCTGGGCACGGTCGATGCCGATCTCGCGCAATACGGTGTCCAGGCGGAGGAAGGGAACCTCGGTGGCGACGACGACGTCGTCCGGCGTGTCGGGCGGTGCAATGCGGTCGCGGATCAGCGAGGCCCGGCCGCGCGGGCCGCGCCGGGTGCGGGCCTCGGACTCGGGCGTAAGGGAGTAGAGCGGCAGGTTGGCAGAGATGTCGGAAATGCCGAGGTTCAACACCGCGACGCGGTCGCTGGTTGCGTGAACTTCCTCGAGACGGGCGAAGCTGGCGGGATGTGGTTCGATCAGAAGGCCTGACCAGCCGTCGTCGCTGAAGCGCTGCAGGAACGGAAGTCCGGTTTCACCCGTGCCGCAACCAACCTGCAGCACGAAGACGCGGCCCTTGTGGCCGTCATGCACCCCGTTGAGGAGCATGGCCAGGATGGGCGTGTCCAGCTTGTGCGCGCGACGGGGGGTGAAGGGGCCAAGGTCGCGGATCATGTCCACGCCCCTGGCCGGGAAAGGATGGCGCGCGCTGCGAGGCGCGCGCCGGAAGGGCCCGTGTTACGGGTTGGTCGCAGGTTCAGCCGGCGCCGGTGCGGCCGGAGCAGTCTCGACCGGCTCGGCAGGGGCAGGCTCGGCCGGGGCGACGGGCTCGGCAGCAGGCTCGTCCGCGTCGATGGTGACGTTGGTCGTGCTGTCGGCAGGCTGGGTCGGTTCGACGGTGACGTTGGTGGTGTCTGCCGCCGGGTCGGTCGAGACGACCGAGGGACCGTCACCGCCGAAGACGAGCCACAGGATGAAGCCCACGGCGACGACAAGGCCGCCGACGATGAGCGCCATGCTGGCACCGGAGGATTCAGTCGTGCGGGTGTCGCGGACGTAGGTCTTGGTGGTGTCGTTGTCTGCCATTGGAGCATCTCCATGCGATGTTGATCTGACATGGAAACGCGGGCTCGGGACGGGAGGTTCCGCCCGGTTGGAGGATCGGCAGGGAGTTGCCGATGCCGGGTCATCAGTGCGCAACCCCGGCGGCGACGGATTCGTCGATGAATTGGCCTTCCTTGAAGCGCCACATGCTGAAGTCGGCCGCCAGGGGGCCGGGTTCACCCTTGGCCATCAGCTCGGCCATCGCCCAGCCGGAACCGGGGATGGCCTTGAACCCACCGGTGCCCCAGCCGCAGTTGATGAAGCAGTTGCCAAGCGGGGTCTTCGAGATGAGAGGCGAGCGGTCGCCGGTCATATCGACGATGCCACCCCACTGGCGCAGCATCTTGAGGCGGCTGATCATCGGGAAGGTTTCGACCAGGGCGCGGAGCGTTTCCTCGATATGGTGGAAGCTGCCGCGCTGGGTGTAGTTGTTGAAGCCGTCGGTGCCGCCGCCGATCACCATCTCGCCTTTGTCGGATTGCGACATGTAGCCGTGGACGGTGTTGGCCATCACCACCACGTCCATGCAGGGCTTGATCGGTTCGGAGACGAGGGCCTGCAGCGCCACCGCTTCGATGGGAAGGCGGAAGCCCGCCATCTCGGCCAGCTGGCCCGAATGACCAGCGACAACCATGCCAAGCTTCTTGCAGCCGATGAAGCCCTTCGTGGTGTCGATGCCGGTGACCTGCCCGTTTTCGGAACGGACACCTTTGACTTCGCAGTTCTGGATGATGTGCATCCCCATCGCCGAGCAGGCGCGGGCGTAGCCCCAGGCGACGGCGTCATGCCGGGCAGTGCCGCCGCGCGCCTGATAAAGCGCGCCGAGGATCGGGTAGCGCGGGCCGTCGATGTTGATGATCGGGACCAATTCCTTGACGCGCTGGGGCGAGATCCATTCGGTCTGCACGCCCTGAAGCGCGTTGGCGTGCACCGTGCGGAGGTAGCCCCGGACCTCGTGGTGGGTCTGGCCCAGCATCAGGAGGCCGCGCGGGGAGAACATGACGTTGTAGTTCAATTCCTGCGACAGGGTCTCGTACAGGCTGCGGGCCTTTTCATAGATCGCGGCCGAGGGGTCCTGCAGGTAGTTCGAGCGGATGATCGTGGTGTTTCGGCCGGTGTTGCCGCCGCCGAGCCAGCCCTTCTCGATCACCGCGACGTTGGTGATGCCGTAGTTCTTGCCAAGGTAGTAGGCGGTCGCAAGGCCGTGGCCTCCGGCGCCGACGATGATTGCGTCGTAGGAGGCCTTGGGCTCTGGCGAGGCCCAGGCGCGCTCCCAGCCCATGTGGTAGCGGGCTGCTTCGCGGGCGATGGCAAAGACCGAATAGCGCTTCATCGGGGCCTCTTGTCGGACGGACTGCGCCGGAGAAGCCCGGCCTCATCTTCTCTTGGAACGGAAGCGGGTTATAGCCGCACCCCACTGCGGCACAATCGGGAAAAATGCGACATTCGTCATGCTGTCGCGGGCCCAGTGCGGGGCCCATCTGGCGCTGCGGCCGAATGCCCCTTTCTTGACCGCGCCGAAACCACTATGTCGGCCCCGAAAGCCTGGTATGAAGGGCAGCGCGGTTGGAGTGTCGGGCACCATGACAGCTGGAGTGTTCTGGGCGGTGGCCGTGGCCCTCGCTGCATTGGTCGCCTATCTGCTGATCGAGGCCCTGCGCCGGGTCCCTGCCCCCAGCAACAGCGCCGAGGCCGACATGGCCGTCTACCGCGACCAGCTGGCCGAGATCGAGCGTGACCTTCTGCGCGGCACCATCGGCGCGGCCGAAGCTGATCGCCTGCGGGCCGAGGTCGGCAAGCGGGTGATCGAGGCGGACAAGGCACGCGCGGCGGGACCGGGCACGGCGGGGCGGACTTCGACGGCTGTTCTGGTTGCGGTCATTCTGGCGGTGATCGTGCCGGGGGGCGTTGCCGTCTATTGGGGACTTGGCGCGCCGGGCTATCCAGACATGGCGCTGAAGACCCGGCTGGCGGAGCTTGATGAGGGCATCCGCAGCCGCCCGTCCCAGGAAGCGGAACTGGACCGGCAAGGGCGCACACGCGACGCAGCGCTGGATGAACGGCTGGCGACCGAGCTTAAATCGGTGACCGATGTCGACAGCCTGCGGGCGCGTTTCGGACAAAGCTTCGAGGCGGGCCGGCTGCAAGAGGCCCTGCGCGTCCAGGAAAGGGTGCTGGCGCTGGCGGGAGAAGCCTCCACGTCGCAGGACCATGCCCTGATGGCGTTGGCCTTGGTGCTGGAAGCCCAAGGTTATGTATCGCCTGAGGCCGAGATTCAGGTGAAGGAAAGCCTGACCCGGGACGTGACAAACGAGATTTCCCGGTATCTTGTCGGAGAGATGTTCCTTCAGGGCGGACGGTACGACTATGCGTTCAAGTTCTGGCGCCCGCTGGCGGAAAACGGCGACCCCGCTTCACCTTTCGTCGCCCAGGTCCGGGAGCAGATTGCGGATGTCGCAGAACTGGCTGGCGTGACTTATGCGCCACCTGCCGCAAACGCGCCAG
Organism: Paracoccaceae bacterium; assembly: GCA_027484915.1. GTDB lineage: Bacteria > Pseudomonadota > Alphaproteobacteria > Rhodobacterales > Rhodobacteraceae > Tabrizicola. The sequence goes on from JAIXSA010000162.1 coordinate 20,382, forward strand.
GCCCGACAGCGGGCGACGTGGCGGCCGCGGCGGACATGACGCCGGAAGAGCGGCAGGCGATGATCGAAGGCATGGTGGCGCAGCTTTCGGACCGGCTTGCGACCGAGGGGGGGGATGTCGAGGACTGGAACCGGCTGATCCGTTCGCTTGTGATCCTGGAGCGGCTGCCGGAAGCGCAGAAGATCTACGACGAGGCCAAGGCGAAGTTCGAGGGGCGGCCGGCCGAGCTGTCCTTCCTGCGGCTGGCGGCCGTGGAGACGGGGCTGAACCCGTGATCTGCGCTTCGGTCGAGGATTTCGCGGCCGCCCTGCCCCCGAACCGGGCGGTGGCCGGGCTGGATCTTGGCGACAAGACCATCGGCGTGGCGCTGTCGGACCTGCGGCGGCAGGTGGCCACACCGATCGAGGTGATCCGGCGCGAGAAGTTCACGCTTGATGCGGGGCGGCTCCTGGAGCTCCTGGAGGCGCGGGGGGCCTTCGGGATCGTGCTGGGGCTGCCGCTGAACATGGACGGCTCGGTCGGGCCCCGGGTGCAGGCGACGCAGGCTTTTGCGCGGAACCTGGAGAAGCTAACGGCGCAGCCGATCTGCTATTGGGACGAGCGGTTGTCGACTGTTGCGGCAGAAAGGGCACTGCTTGAGGCGGATACGTCGCGAAAGCGTCGGAAAGAGGTGATCGACCAGGTGGCGGCGGGCTATATCCTGCAAGGCGCGCTGGACCGGATGGCGCATCTTGGCCGAGGGTAAGCCTGTGAAGGACGACGTCTGGAAGCGTGACGAGATCGCCAGCCCTTGCGTGAAGCTGTGCGTCGTTCATCCTGAGGAACGCATTTGCGTGGGCTGCTTCCGGTCGATCGACGAGATCTCTGGCTGGTCGCGGATGACGCATGAGGAGCGGGCAGCGGTGATGGCCGAACTGCCCGAGCGCGCGCCGCGTCTTGCCAAGCGCCGCGGCGGGCGGATGGCCCGGCTGGAGCGGTAGCCTAGCGGAGTGCCTTAGGCACATTGCTTCTGGGGCGCCTGCGCGGGACTGCGCCCGCTTGTCTTCCGATGGGGGTTTCACCCCCAAACCCCCAGGATATTTGGGCAAAGATGAAATCAGGGGGCCGTGAGCCACTGATGGACAGTGGCCAATTGCGGGCGAAGATAGGCGATCATCCGGCCCTCTGGTGGCGCGATGTCGCCTGGCTTCCAGGCAGCGACGCCGTGCAGGGTGAGGCGGTGGAGGAGCGTGGCTTCTCCGGGTCGGACGGGAAGCAATATTCGGCGGCAGGTGGCGAAGATCTGGCGACGGGCCTGCTGGTAGGCGTCGGTGATGTCGACGTCGCCCCAGGTCGCGGGCGGGTGGGGAGTTAGTGCGCTGAGGAGGGCGGCGCGCAGGATTTCGTGGCTGCCTTCCCAGACCGTCAGCGGCGAGGCCGTGGTGTCGTTCAGCGGCAGGCCAAGGATCCAGGCGTGGGGTTCCTTCACCATCCGGCGCTTGTCGGGGCCGATGGGGAGAAGGCCGTCAAGATGCGCGGCATCGCGGTCGCGGCGAAAGGCGAAGGCGGCGGGCGTTTCCTCGGGCGAGGGTTGGGGATAGCCGGGGCGGATGACCGACAGTTGCGCCTTGTGCAGGGGTTCGGGATGCAGCGGCAGGGCGTCCCAGGGGAACGGGGTGCCGGAAACACCGCCGTCGGGCGCGTTCGGCAGCGCGTCGACGCCGACGAACCAGGTGCCGCCGCAGCGCCAGGGTTCCGTCGTCGTGGCAAGGTGGTCGAGTGCGGCGCGGCGGGCGGCTTCGGCCCAGGCGGCGATGGCCGGGTGCGGGCCGATCTTCTTCCAACCCTGCCCTACCATCCGAGGACCTTGCGCAGCATGTTCAGCGCGACCAGCGTCAGGAACACGGCGAAGGCGCGCTTCAGGGGCTTGGGGTTCATCGCGTGCGCAAGGCGGACGCCGAGGGGCGTGGTCAGAAGCGTGGTGCCGATGACGACAAGGAAGGCGGGCAGGTTGACCGCGCCGATGGTCCAGGGTGGCGCATCCGCGACGCTGAGCAGCAGGAAGCCCAGGACCGAGGGTACTGCAATGAGGACACCGAAGCCAGAAGCGGTGGCGACGGCGCGGTGGATCGGCAGGCCGTAGAGCGTCATCAAGGGCACGCCGAAGGTGCCGCCGCCGATCCCCATCATCGCCGAGAAAAAGCCGACGGCCCCGGCGAGCAGACTGCGCATGGGCTGGCCGGGCATCTGGTCGCCCAGGCGCCAGGCGTCGCGGCCAAAGGCCATCCAGAGGCCGGCGAGGCCCGCAAGCGCCCCGAACACCGCCTGCAACGTCATCGACGAGACCTTACCCGCGACAAAGGTGCCGATGGCCGCGGCGATGACCAGCGTCGGGCCCCAGGACTTCAGCACGTCCCACTCGACCGCGCCCTTCTTGTTGTGCGACGAGACCGAGCGGAGCGAGGTGATGACGATGGTCGCCATCGACGTGGCGACGCAGACCTGCATCAGCTGGTCGCCGCCATAGCCGAGATGGCCGAAGGCGTAGAAGAAAGCCGGGACGAGGACGATCCCGCCGCCGACGCCAAGAAGTCCGCCGACAACCCCGGCGAAGGCGCCGATGGCCACGAGGGCGGCGATCATGGGCAGAAGCGTGGCGAGGTCGGGCATGGGGCACCTTCGGGCTGGGCCACCCGGACATAGCCCGCCGGGGTGCGGGTGGCCAGTGCCGAAAGGGGGTGGCCAAGCTGGATACCGAATGGTATGCAGCGCATCCAGCCCGCGAGTCGGGGCAGATGTGCCCCATCCCGGACACAAGTTTTTCAACAGGTTTGCCATGTCTGAACGTATTCTGCGCCCAGCGCTGGTGCTGGGTCTATTGTCGTCGATTGGCCCCTTCGCCATCGACATGTATCTGCCCGCGATGCCGAAGATCGGTGCCGCTCTTGGGACCACAGTGCAGGGGATGCAGGGCACCATCGTGGCCTACTTCATCGCCTTCGGTCTGGCGCAGCTGATCTATGGCCCCTGGGCCGACCGGTCGGGGCGCAAGCCGCCGCTTTATGCCGGGATCGCGGTGTTCCTGGTGGGCTCGGTGGTCTGCACGTTTGCCCCGACGGTCGAATGGCTGCTGGTCGGCCGGGCGATCCAGGGTCTGGGCGGGGCTGCGCTGATGGTGGTGCCGCGCGCGATCATCCGGGACAACTATACTGGCCCGCAGGCGACACGGCTGATGGCGGCGGTGATGATGGTGATCTCGGTCTCGCCCATGCTGGCGCCGCTGGCGGGGTCGGGGCTGATGGTGGTCTTCGGATGGCGGGCGATCTTCGGGGCGCTCGTCGTCGCGGCGCTGGTCAGCCTGACGATCCTGGCCTTGTTCCAGCCCGAGACGCTGCACGAGAAGGACCGGCAGCCCTTCAACCTGGCCGCGATGCGGCGGGGGGCGGAGGTGCTGTTCACCGATCCGCTGTTCATGGGGCTCACGTTCCTGGGCGGCTTCGGGATGGCGAGCTTCTTCGTCTTCATCGCCAGCGCAAGCTTCGTCTACACCGGGACCTTCGGCCTGTCGCCCACCGGGTTCTCGCTCGCCTTCGCGGTCAATGCCATCGGCTTTTTCGGTGCTTCGCAGGTCGCGGGGCCGTTGGGAATGCGCCACGGCGCGCCGAAGGTGATGGCCTGGGCCTCGGCGGGGTTCGCGTTCTTTACCATCCTGCTGTTCGCCCTGGCGCTGGCGGGCTTCGTTAGCCTGTGGCTGTGCATGGTCGGCCTCTTCCTGGCGAATGCCTGCCTGGGGCTTATCATCCCGACTGCGATGGTGATGGCGCTGGACGAGCATGGCGACATCGCGGGACTGGCATCCTCATTGGGCGGAACGCTGCAGATGCTGGCGGGCGGGCTGATGATCGTAGCCGTGGGGCCGTTTTTCGACGGGACCGCGGTGCCGATGCTGGGCGCGATTGCGCTGTGCGGTGTCCTGGTGCTGGCGCTGTCGCGGCTGGTCCGGTCGCGTCAGGCGGCGGCGCTGGCCTGAAGCTCGGCCAGGGCGGCGTCGATCACCTGAAGCCCTGCCCCGTCCCGCGAGGCCCGCTCGGACAGGACCCGGCGCCAGCCCCTGGCGCCGGGTTTGCCCGTGAAGAGCCCCAGCATGTGGCGGGTGATCTGATGGAGGCGGCCGCCTTTGGCCAGATGGTCAGCGATGTAGGGCCGCATCGCGTCGACGACGGCAAACGCGTCAGGCGCAAAGTCGTCGCCCCAAAGCGCATCGGCCCCAATCAGCACCGAGGCAGGGTCGTGGTAGGCCGCACGTCCGATCATGACGCCGTCGAGACCTTGATCAAGAAGGGCTTTTGCCTGTTCCAGCGTGGTGATGCCCCCGTTGATGCAGATCGTCAGTTCCGGGAAGCGCTGCTTCATCCGAAGGACAAGGTCGTGGTCCAGAGGCGGGATCTCGCGGTTTTCCTTGGGGGAGAGGCCCTGCAGCCAGGCTTTGCGGGCGTGGATGTTCACATGGCGGACCCCTGCCCCGGCGAGCGTCTCGATGAAATGGGGCAGGACGGTTTCGGGGTCCTGCTCATCCACGCCGATGCGGCACTTCACGGTGACGGGGGCGTCAGTCTCGGCCTGCATGGCGCGGACGCAGTCGGCAACGAGGGCCGGCCGCTCCATCAGGACTGCGCCGAAGCAGCCGGACTGCACACGGTCCGAGGGGCAGCCGCAGGTCAGGTTGATCTCGTCATAGGCCCAGGGCCCGGCGATGCGGACGGCCTCGGCCAGTTCGCGCGGGTCAGAGCCGCCAAGTTGCAGGGCGACGGGGTGTTCGACGGGGGAGTAGTCAAGGAGCCTGGGCTTCGGGCCGTGCACGATGGCAGGCGCGGTGACCATCTCGGTGTACAGCATCGACCGCCGGGTCATCTGGCGGTGAAAGACGCGGCAGTGCCGGTCGGTCCAGTCCAACATCGGGGCGACGGAGAGGCGGTGGGGGCGGTCGAAGCACATGGTGGGTCTTTGCCCTGATGTTGTGCCCCAGACAAGGGGGAAGCGGGATTGGGGCAATGGCGTGGCAGAATGCGGGCCGTATGAAGATGAACCGAAGATGAACGCCAGGTTCGCGACACATTAAACATTGTTTTGGCAGAGTGACTCCAAGATGAGTCGCAATCCGCCAGAAAGAGCGAACGACGAGTACATTCTGTGGGGGAAGTCATGCTGCGTTCGTCGACCGAGGAAAATCGCCTGTACCTGACTGCCGACCTGCGGGCCTTCGATGGCCAGCCGCTTCAGAAACGCCTGAAATCCTCGGGCAGCATGTTCCCCGCGGAGCTGAAGCGGTTCCCGCCGGTCGAGGACGTCGTCGCCGCCCTTGACCGGATCGCATCGCGGGCTTTCGCCGCCTGAGTGTTCCCTGCTCTCTGTTGCGAAATGGAAGGCCATCCGGGTTCCGGGTGGCCTTCCTGCCTTTTTGAGCCCGTCGTTGCGCCCTGAAAGCCCTGCGCCCTGCAAGGCACCGTCCTGAAATGCAAAACGGCCGGAGGGGACCCCGGCCGTTTGCAGTGCGGCTGGAACGATCAGAGGCCGAGAAGCTTCTTGACGGCAGCCTCGACCTCGTCGGTCACTTCCTTGTTCGCCGCAGCTTGCAGGAGCGAGCGCTCCAGCTCGGGCTGATCCTCGACCTTCTGGGTCAGATCGGCGACCTCGGCTTCCAGGGTCTCGTAGGCGACCGCATTGTCGAACTCGTCCTGCAGCAGGGCTTCCGCCTCTTCGGCCGCTGTCAGCGTGTCGCGTGCTTCGGCGAGCTCTGCCTCGATCGCGGCGATCGCCGCAGTGTCCGTCGGGTCGGTGTTCGCAAGCTGGGTTTCCAGAGCGGTGACGTTGCCGGCAGCGGTGGTCGTCTCTTCCGCGGCCAAAAGCAGCTCGGGCTCAACCTCAGCCGACGGACGCGACGGCGGGGTAAGGGCCCCAAGTTCCGCTTCCTTCAGCGCCAGCTCTTCAGCCAGGGCCTCACCGGCCAGAACCGCATCGCGGTACGCGGCAATCCGGCCAACGCGCGAGTTGGGCGAGGCGTTCTTCAGCGCATTCTCGTTGGCATGGGCCGCGTTCAGCGCGCCAAGCTCGGACGGATGGACGCCAAGCACGCCGGCAAGATCCTTCTTCTTCGATTTTGACTTGGCCTTGGTCTTCGCAGCGTCGCCACCGGACTTGTCGTCTGCCTTGTCGGACTTGCCGGTGCCACCGGACTTGTCGGCATTGCCGTTGCCACCACCGTTGCCGTTGCCGTTCCCGTTGCCATTTCCATTGCCGTTGCCGTTGCCGCCGCCATTTCCGTTGCCGCCACCGTTGTCGTTGCCCGACTTGGCAAAGGCAACGTCCGGGACGGAAATGGCGGCCACGATTGCGACCGAGCCCATAAGGGCGACCGAAAGCGTGCAAGCCTTCAGAAATTGCAGGGATGTCATCTTCATTTCGTCCTCTGATCTGGGTGCGACCTGCGAGGCAGAGTCGACCGGGCCGAACCCGAGTCGCAGGTCCATGGCACGCAATAGACACCACGCGGGTTAAACTCGGAGCGAACCGGCCATTAATGTTCAGTTCATGTCGAATCTGCTAGAGCGGCAGCATGAAACTGGGACACGTCATCGTTCTTCTGTCGGTACTCGCCGTGGCGGGACCCGGCCTTGCGGCCACGGTTCGCGAGCTGGATGCGGCAGAACTGCGCCAGGCCGCGCGGTCGGGCGACGTGATCAGCCTCAAGCGCGTGATTGAATCGGTGGTCAAATCCACTGGCGGCGAGCCGATCGAGGCCCGGGCCTTCGAAATCGACGATGTCTTCTACAGGATCGTGGTGAAGAAGCCGAACGGGTCCGTCGTCAGCGTCATCATCAATGCCCGTACCGGCGAACAGGTCGGAAAGAATTCGGCCATTGGACGTGAGCTTGCGGCCGCTGCCGAAGGCGGCAAGGTCAACAAGGGCACGAGCGCAACCGCCAAGGACAAGACCGATGGCAAGGCCGGCGGAAACAATGGTGGTGGTAACGGTGGCGGAAACGGCAACGGCGGCGGCAACGGTGGTGGCAACGGCGGCGGCAACGGTGGTGGCAACGGCGGCGGCAACGGTGGTGGTGGCGGCAAGGGGAACAACTGACCCTTGCCTTAATTGTTGCCAAATTCGGATGTAATCCCTGTCCCCATGAGAATTCTGCTCGCGGAAGACGAAGTGGTCCTGTGCGACCAGATCAAGCGGCTCCTCGCTGCCGAGGGGCGCATTGTCGATGTCGCGCACGATGGCCAGGAGGCCGGCTTTCTGGGCTCGACCGAACCCTATGACATGATCATCCTGGACATTGGCCTGCCGATCCGGGATGGCATCTCAATCCTCAAGGAATGGCGTGCAAGCGGCGTGACGACGCCGGTCCTGATCCTTACGGCACGCGATGGCTGGTCCGACCGGGTAGACGGGTTGGATGCCGGGGCTGATGACTACCTGAACAAGCCTTGCCACTTGCCCGAACTTGCCGCCCGCGTACGTGCAGACCTGCGCAGAAGTGCCGGGCGTACCAATCCGCTGTTCGAACGCGATGGCGTGGTCTTCGACACGCGGCATGGCAGGGCGACGGTGCAGGGCGTTCCGGTCGACCTGACCTCGCAGGAGGTCGCGGTGCTGACCTACCTGATCCACAACGCCGGGCGGCTGATTTCGCGCACGGAGCTGTCCGAACATATCTATGAATACGACGGCGACCGGGATTCCAACACGATCGCGGTGTTCATCAACCGGCTGCGCAAGAAGCTGGGCCCCGAGCTGATCCAGACCATGCGCGGCCGCGGATACATGATAGACGCCCCCTGATGCTGTCGCTCCGCAAACGGGCGTGGATCAGCGGCGGCATAGCGGCACTGGTCTCGCTGACGGTCGGGACCATCCTGCTGTATTCGTTCCTGAACCAGCGGGTTCTGCAGCGCTTCGACACCGCACTTGTCGATCGCCATACGCAGATCGTCGTGGCGCTCAGCTCGGTGTCGGACGACCCGGCAATGCTGGGCGATCTTCTGTTCGATCCGGCCTACCAGACACCGTTTTCGGGCCGCTACTGGCAGGTGACGGGGACAGACGGGCAGATATTCACTTCGGCCTCGCTGCTGGACGCCACGCTGCCGGGGCCGACGGCTGCGACCTCGACGCTGGAAGTCCTTTATGCCGCGAATCCGGAGGTCGAACAGGTGCGGCTGGCACGGCAGCTGATCTCGTTGGAGGACGGCAGCACCTGGACCGTCGCGGTGGCGGAGTCCATGACACAGTTGAATGTCGAGCGGCTGGAGACGCGACGGAGCCTGGTGGCGGCCTTCGCGCTGGTCGCGGTCATCGGCCTGGCGAGCGTGTTGTTCCAGACGGCGACGGTGGTCGGTCCGCTGAACCGGTTGCGGCGCGACGTTGCGCAGCGCTGGGACAAGGACGAGGAGCTGAGCGAGGCGGATTATCCCGAGGAAGTCGCGCCGCTTGTCGCCGACATCAACGGCCTTCTCGCCCGCAACCGCGAGATCGTCGCGCGGTCGCGGCGGCAGGCGGCGGACCTTGCGCACGCGCTGAAGACACCTTCGGCGATCCTGCGCAACGAGCTGACGGTGCTGGCAGAGCGGTCGCATGACATGGAGAAGGCGCTGGAGGCGCTGGACCGGGTGGATGCGCAATTGGGCCGGTCGCTGGCCCGGCTGCGCGCGGCGAATTCCGGCGAGGGGTCGCAGACGAAGACCGACCTTTCCCATTCCATCAACCGCTTCGGGCGGATGTTCGGAATGATGGCGGAGCGGGCGGGGAAGGTGCTGGCGGTGACCTGCGAGCCGGGGCTGAAGGTCCGGATGGACCAGCAGGACATCGAGGAGGTGCTGGGCAACCTGCTGGACAACGCACTGAAATGGAGCCGGTCGAAGGTGACCCTGACGGCCGCAGAGCGGGCGGGCGGGATCGAGGTGGTGATCGAGGACGACGGGCCGGGCATCCCGGAGGGTGACCGTGTCGAGGCGATGAAATCGGGGGCGCGGCTGGACACCTCGAAGCCGGGGACCGGGCTGGGGTTGGCCATCGCGGGGGACCTGTTGCAGGCTTATGGGGCCTCGCTTTCGCTGGAGGACAGTCCGCGCCTGGGGGGGCTGGCAGTGCGGATCACCCTGCCCGAGGGGCGTGCGGGGACGGCGCGGAAGGGGTAGGCTTCCCGAAGGTGACCACGCGTGGACAGGTTTGCGATGCATGCAGAATCAACAGGTTAATGGGCGGCGTTTACGCTTTGGAAGCTATTCGGGGCGCAGCCGGGGATTGTGCCGGGGGCGCAGGATTCTCCAAGCGGCAGGTGCGAGCGTGGGTTGACAGCTCACGGTTGCGTGATGTCAACAGAGAGCGTGGTGAACGGTTCGGTGTGTAGATGGACGGTGGTGGCGTAAAGAGTGCGGGGAGCGTGCTGGGCGCGGGGGAGCGGAGGTTGGTCCTTCGGCTTGTCCGCCCGGAGGAAGACCACGGACCCTTGCTCGACCTGTTCGAGAAAGCGCACCAGGAGACACGGTTCAACTACATCCCCTTCAGCCGCGACAAGGCGACGATCAACGTAGTCTACACCTCACATAGCCTGCGGCGTTCCTTTCCGGGCGGTCGAGCTGCGGTGGGGTTGTTCCGGGCAGTCGCAAGGTGGGCGACGGGAATAGTCGCGTCAGAGATTCTAATGCACCTCGCCTTGGCATATCGGAGGCTTTGGCTGTGCAGGCCATGGAGCAATTACGGTTTTCCCCGATTGGCGGGCATGTTGGCTCCCAGTTATCTGCCGGGCGGTGTTTACGCTTTGGAAGCTATTCGAGGCGCAGCCGGGGATTGTGTGGGGGCCGTAAGATACTCCTGTGGGTAAGTGTGAATTGATTTGACAGCTCACGGGCGTGTGAGGTCCCGTGAGCGCGTGGTTAACGGGTCGGTGCGCGGATGGATGGGGTTCGAGTCGCGGGTGGGGGGGAGCGGACGAGAAGGCTTTCTGGGCTATTCTCGATGTTCCATAGACCCATTCTCACGCCCATGACGTTCGGAGCAATGATAGCGGTGAGTGTCTCCGGCGCCTACGCCGAACAGATCAAATGCGAGCCACTGAAGCAATTCATTCTTGACTTGATTTATTCTCCTGACTCTTCCGGAAATATCGACATCTCCAACATCGATTGCCTGAACATAATGGATCCGGCTGAAGGAGCGGGCTTGAAACAATGCAGGCACAACGAGTCGGGTATCGGCTTCCTGCTGGTCTCAGAGCCAAATGAACAGAGTGTTTCGGTATCGTTTCTGTATTCTTCTCCCAACACAAGTGACCTGAACGCGATTTCAGAGAATGGCGACCCGCTTGTGGACGAGCCTGCGGATTTCGGGCGCTGGCACTCTGAGATTC
>JAIXSA010000140.1 GCA_027484915.1 Paracoccaceae bacterium
CGGCTTCATCCTGGTGCCGGCGATGATCTACCTTCTGGGGATGCCCACGAAGGTCGTGATCGGCACCTCGCTGTTCCAAATCATCTTCGTCACCAGTTTCACCACTGTGGCCCATGCGGTGAACAGCCAGACCGTCGACATGATGCTGGCGCTTCTTCTGATCCTGGGCGGCGTCGTCGGCGCGCAGATCGGCACACGGGTCGGGGTCCGGCTCAAGGCCGAACAGCTGCGCATCCTGTTGTCGCTGCTGGTCCTGACCGTGTCGATCCGGATCGCGGTGGACCTGCTGGTCCAGCCGTCCGAGCTTTATTCGGTCGCGGGGGTGCTGCCGTGATCCGCGCGCTTGCCGTGCTTCTGGCCCTGGCACTTCCCGCCGCCGCGCAAGAGGTGATCGTCGCCGGGATGAGCCAGAACCGCGTGTCGATCACCGCCGACTTCGACGGCTCCGAGATCCTGATCTACGGGGCGGTCAAGCGCGACGCGCCTCCGCCCGAAGGCGCGGGGGCGCTGGAGGTCATCGTCACGGTCGAGGGGCCATCGACGCCAGTAGCCGTACGGCGCAAGGACCGGGTGGCCGGGATCTGGATCAACAACGCCTCGGTCCGCGTGGACAGCGCACCAAGCTTCTACGCCGTCGCCACCACCGGCCCCCTGGACCACATCCTGTCCGACGTCGACAACTTGCGCTACGGCATCACCATCGAACGGATGATCCGTGCCATCGGCATTTCGGACGAGGCGGACAAGGCCGGGGAGTTCGTGCTTGCGCTGTTGCGGGTGCGCACGAACGAAGGGCGCTACCGGGTGCTGGAGGGCAACGTCGAGCTGACCGAGGATACGCTGTTTCGCACCGACGTCGTGTTGCCCGCCAACCTGACCGAAGGCGAATACAAGGTCCGCCTTTTCCTGCTACGCGACAAGCGGGTGATCGCCAGCCAGGAAAGGGTGATCGGCGTGCGGAAGGAAGGGCTGGAGCGGTTCATCTTCAACCTCGCGCAGGAGCAGCCGCTGATCTACGGGCTTGTGTCGCTGGTCCTGGCCGCGTTGGCCGGATGGGGGGCCTCGGCCGCGTTCCGGCTGATCCGGGTCTAGTCGGCCTCGGCCAGCAGCGCCTGCACGTCCAGCCGCCTGGTGAACATAGCCAGGGACCCGTCGGGGTTGCGGGGCCAGTCGGCCTCGGGCCGGTCGCGGTAGAGCTCTACCCCGTTGCCGTCGGGGTCGTCCAGATACAGCGCCTCGGACACGCCATGATCGGAAGCGCCGGTAAGGGGGTGGCCCGCCTCTGCCAGACGTTTCAGGACATTGGCCAGCGACTTGCGGTCGGGGAACAGGAAGGCGGTATGATAAAGGCCGGTATGGCCGGGCGGCGGCGGCGACCCGCCAAGGCTTTCCCAGGTGTTGAGACCGATGTGGTGGTGATAACCGCCGGCCGAAAGGAAGGCCGCCTGCGTGCCGTAGCGGGCCACAAGATCAAAGCCGAGCACGCCGGAATAGAAGGCAATCGCCCGGTCCAGATCGGCGACCTTCAGGTGGACATGGCCAACGCGGGTTTCGGGAGGGAGTGACATCGCGGGGCACCTTCCTGCAGCATCGCCCTGACTTTACCCCACCAACCGCAGCAGGCCTACAGGCTTTTCCGCACAGGTCCGGTGCAGGGCGATCTAGCCCTTCGTCTTCGCCAACGCCGCTTCCAAGGCGGCAATCCGGGCTTCCAGCGCCGCGTTTTCCTCACGCGCCTTCTGCGCCATCGCGCGGGCAGCGTCGAACTCTTCGCGCGTCACGAAATCGCGGTCGGCCATCCAGCGGTCGATCCAGCTTTTCATCGCGGTCTCGGCCTCGGTCTTGGCACCCTGGGCCACGCCCATCGCGTTGGTCATGAGCTGGCTCATGTCGTCGAAGAACTTGTTGCGGGTCTGCATTGGGGCCTCCTGCGCTTCACCCCTATATGGCCCCGCCCTGCGCGCAGGGCAAGGCACGGTTGACATCCGAACCCCCGCCCGCGACAAGCGGTCACAAAGCTGCACAGGGCCCGCATGATCCCGTTTCCCGACATTTCGCCCAACCTGATCGAGGTCGAGCTGTTCGGCTTCACCCTTGCGCTGCGCTGGTATGCGCTGGCCTATATCACGGGGCTCTTGTTCGGCTGGTGGATCATCCTGCGGGCGATCAGGACGCCGCGGCTTTGGGCGGGTGACCCGCCATTGACGGCCGAGCAGGTGGAGCGGTTCTTCACCTGGGTCGTCCTTGGGGTGATCCTGGGCGGGCGGCTTGGCTATGTGATCTTCTACGAACCCGATGTCTACCTGGCCGAACCCTGGCGCATTCCCTTCGTCTGGGAGGGCGGGATGTCCTTCCACGGCGGGTTTGCCGGGGTGGTCGTGGCCGGGATCTGGTTCTGTCGGCGCGAGAAGATCCCGATGCTGTCGATGGGGGACCTTCTCGCAGTCGCCGCACCGCTGGGCCTTGCCTTGGGCCGCCTGTCAAACTTCGTCAACGCCGAGCTTTGGGGCCGTCCGACCAACCTGCCCTGGGGCGTGATCTTCCCCGGCACCGCCGCGCAGACCTGCGAGGGGGTCTCCGGCCTGTGCGCGCGCCATCCGAGCCAGCTTTATCAGGCGGCGCTGGAGGGGTTCCTGCTGCTGGCCGTGCTTCTGTGGCTGGCCTTCCGGCGGGACTGGTTCCGGCGGCCCGGCGCGCTGATGGGGGTCTTTCTTGTCGGCTACGGCATTGCGCGCTTCCTGGTGGAGTTCGTCCGCCAGCCCGACGCGCAGTTCGTCTCGCCCGGCAACCCGATTGGCTGGGCCGTCCAGTTCGGGACGGTCGGCCTGACGATGGGCCAGCTTCTGTCGCTGCCGATGATCGCGGCGGGGCTGTGGTTCGTCTTCCGCGCAAGGCAGGCATGACGCCGCTTGCCCGTCTTCTGGTTCAGCGCATCCGCGAGACCGGGCCGATCACCGTGGCGGACTACATGGCCGAGTGTCTGCTGCATCCCGTCCACGGCTATTACACCACGCGCGATCCGTTCGGTGCGGCGGGCGATTTCATCACGGCGCCCGAAATCAGCCAGATGTTCGGCGAGCTTCTGGGGCTGGCGCTTGCCCAGTCCTGGCTTGACCGGGGGTCGCCCAAGCCCTTCACCCTGGCCGAACTTGGCCCAGGTCGGGGCACGCTGATGGCCGATATCCTGCGTGCAACCCGGGGCGTTCCCGGCTTTCATGCCGCAGTCCAACTCGTGCTGGTCGAGGCGTCGCCGGTGCTGCGCCAGATGCAGCAGCAGACGATTAGCCGGGTCGCCGACCTTGGGCCGCGATGGATCGAAGCCGCAGGGGATCTGCCCGAGCAACCCCTGTTTCTAGTGGCAAACGAGTTCTTCGATGCCCTGCCGATCCACCAGTTCCAGTCTGTGAACGGCGCATGGCATGAACGCCTGATCGGCTTGCGCGACGATGCCCTGACCTTCGGACTGGCCGAAGGACCGACCCTTCCCGGCACCCTTGCCACGCAGCAAAAAAAAGATGGCCTGATCATCGAAGAGGGGCGCATCGCCCGCCTCATCATGCGGCAAGTGCAGACTCGGCTGGACCATCACGGCGGACTTGCGCTGGTCGTGGACTATGGCGGCTGGCGGTCGCGAGGGGACACGTTGCAGGCGCTGCGGGCCCATGCCTTCGACGACCCCCTTGCCCATCCTGGCGAGGCCGACCTGACCGCGCATGTCGACTTCGAGCCGCTGGCCGAGCAGCAGCCGTATTTCTACACCACGCAGGGCGAGTTCCTGACCCGCCTTGGCATCGACGCCAGGGCTGGCCGACTGGCGCAGCGCCTTTCCGGGCCCGCCCTGGAAAGCCACCTTGCCGCGCATCGGCGCTTGACCCATCCTGAAGAAATGGGTTCGTTGTTCAAGGTGCTGGCCGTCACGTCTGCCGGCGCCCCACCGCCCCCCGGATTCGCCTGATGCCCACCACGCTGGAAACCATCACCTCCGACGCGCTGCAAGCCCGCCACGGCTTTTTCACCCGCAAGGGTGGGGCGTCTTCGGGCATCTTTGCGGGGCTGAACTGCGGCACGGGGTCTTCGGACCAGACCGAGATCGTGGCGATCAACCGCGCCAGGGTGGCTGAAGCGATGGGTGTCGGAGCCGAGGCGCTGGTGACCGTGCATCAGGTCCATTCCGCCAGGGCGATCCCGGTCACCGGCCCGCTGTCGATCCGGCCTGAAGCCGATGCGCTGGTCACCGACCGCCCGGGTGTGCTCTTGGCGGTCCTGACCGCCGACTGTCAGCCCGTCCTCTTTGCCGACCCCGAGGCCAAGGTGGTCGGCACCGCCCATGCCGGGTGGCGCGGCGCGGTGGACGGGGTGCTGGAGGCCACGCTCGACGCGATGGAGGCGCTTGGCGCGCGGCGGTCGCACATCACCGCCGTGATCGGCCCGACGATAAGCCAGTCCGCCTACGAGGTCGGCCCCGAATTCTTCGACCGCTTCCGCGCCGAGGACGAGGCGAACACCCGCTTCTTCGCACATGGTCCCAGCGACCGGATGCTGTTCGACCTGCCCAGCTATGGCCTTTTCCGGCTGCGCAACGCAGGGGTGAAGGAAGCGCTGTGGACCGGACACTGCACTTACCGCGATCCGGCCCGCTTTTTTTCCTATCGGAGAACAACGCATGCCGGAGAGGCGGATTATGGTCGACTCATCTCGGTAATCCGCCTCTAATCCGTCTTTATGGGGCGTGAAAAAGCCCTGATTGCTGCACCGCACTTCCCCAACCTTGCCGCAATCGCCGGTCAAGCATACGCCAACAGGTTGTATTGCGGGGGGTTCCGATGATCATCCAGATGAAGACCAAGCGCCGCTGGATCCTCTCGATCCTCGAAACGGTTGGCGACGGCGAGGACACCCGCATCGTCGCACGCGCCACCGCCCGCCAGACGACGGGGCGCACGGCGATGGTATCCGGTCAGAAGGGCTTTGCGATGCGCCTGAAGACTGCGACCCGGCAAGTGTCGGACGCGTCGCGCTGATCCGGCTCAGGCGTTCTTCGCCAGCCGCGCTTCCAGAACATCGAACGGCAGACCGGGCTCATCCTTCGCACAGCGGATGACGAGGCTGGTCTTCACGTTTGCGACGTGGTCGGCCTTCAGCAGTTCCTCGGTCAGGAAGCTTTGGAAGGTCGACAGGTCGGGCGAGACGCATTTCAGGATGAAATCGATCTCGCCGTTCAGCATGTGACATTCCCTAACCAGGGGCCAGGCCCGGCACCGGGCCTCGAAGGTCGCAAGGTCGGCCTCAGCCTGCGAGTTCAGGCGGACCATCGCGAAGACCTGGACCTCGAATCCCAGTTCCCGGGCATTGATGTCGGCGTGGTAGCCACGGATGAAGCCCTGCTCCTCCAGCCCACGCACGCGGCGCAGGCAGGGCGGGGCCGAGATGCCCACCCGGCTGGCCAGCTCGACGTTGGTCATGCGCCCGTCGGCCTGCAGCTCGGCCAGGATCTGACGGTCGATGGGATCAAGCTTGTGCGCGGCCATGGTGCCTCCGTTCTGCGCCTTACTTACGCGGCGGGCGCCCTCTGCGCAATAATATTTCAACGACGCGCAAGAAAACCTTCCCTTGCCGGGCGTGCAACCCCGCCATGCGGGGGCTTTCCGCCCCCCGCGCGCATGGATATATCGGGTCCGACAGATGGGGGACGACATGGGCGAGACGCGGCACACCAAGGTTCTGATCATCGGCTCTGGCCCCGCCGGGTACACGGCGGCGGTCTATTCGGCCCGCGCGATGCTGCAGCCGCTGCTGATCCAGGGGTTGCAGCCGGGCGGGCAGCTGACCGTCACGACCGAGGTCGAGAACTGGCCCGGCGACCACACGGTGCAGGGTCCTGACCTTATGGTGCGGATGGAGGAACATGCCAAGGCGATGGGGGCCGAGGTGATCTCGGACTACATCACCAGCCTGGACCTGTCGAAGCGTCCCTTCACTGCGACGGCGGACAGCGGGACGACCTATACGGCGGACGCGGTGATCCTGGCGACGGGCGCGCAGGCAAAATGGCTCGGGCTGCCAAGCGAGGAGAAGTTCAAGGGTTTCGGCGTGTCGGCCTGCGCGACCTGCGACGGGTTCTTCTACCGGGGCAAGGAGGTCGTGGTGATCGGGGGCGGGAACACGGCGGTCGAGGAGGCGCTGTTCCTGACCAACTTCGCGTCGAAGGTGACGCTGATCCACCGGCGGGATTCCCTGCGGGCCGAGAAGATCATGCAGGACCGGCTGTTCAAGCACCCGAAGATCGCGGTGGTCTGGGACAGCGAGGTGACCGAGGTTGTCGGGACCGAGTCCCCCTTGGGGGTGACGGCGGTGAAGACGCGTAACCTGAAGACCGGGGTGGAGGGAGAGATTCCCTGCGCCGGGTTCTTCGTCGCCATCGGGCATGCTCCGGCGTCGGAGCTGGTGAAGGACCAGCTGCCGCTGCATTCGGGGGGCTATGTGGTGGTGGAGCCGGGGTCGACGCGGACGGCGATTCCGGGCGTCTTCGCGGCTGGTGACCTGACCGACCACATCTACCGGCAGGCGGTGACCAGTGCCGGGATGGGCTGCATGGCGGCCCTGGATGCCGAGAAGTTCCTGGCCGGGCATTGAGGGCTGCCCGCGCGTGGGCAGGTTTACGGCCCTTTGGGAATCAAGGGGTTGGCCGTGGGCGTTCAGGGATTGTTAACTTGTGCTCCTCGTGTGCCTTCGGCTTCTCGTCGCAAGCGAGGAGCGCCGAAGGCGAAGACGAGCGGAACCGTCAGCGCAGCCGCTGGCCATCCTTGTCGAACAGCATCGCATCACGCGCGTCGAAGCTGAGGCCGACCTTGGCGCCGGGCTCCAGGCTCACCTGGTCATGGCGTTCGACGATCAGCTTTTCGCCTGAGGGCGCGGTGAGGTGCACGTAGGAGACCCCACCCAAGGCTTCGGTCAGTTCGACCCGGTGCGTGTCGCCCGGCCCGATCTTCAGATGCTGCGGGCGGAGGCCAACCGTGATTTCGGCACCCTTGGCGGGGAGACCAACAGTCGTCGAAACCGGTCCAAGGCCCTTTGTCGCGACGAAGCCGACCTCGGCCACCCCCGCCACGAAGTTCATCGCGGGCGAGCCGATGAAACCTGCCACGAACTTGTTGTCTGGGTTGTTGTAGAGGTCCAGGGGCTTGCCCACCTGCTCGATCCGGCCCGCCCGCAACACGACGATCTTGTCGGCGAGCGTCATCGCCTCGACCTGGTCATGGGTGACGTAGATCATCGTGGCGCCGATCTCGCGGTGGAGGCGGGCGATTTCGACGCGCATTTCAACCCGCAGCTCGGCGTCGAGGTTCGAGAGCGGCTCGTCGAACAGGAACACCTCTGGCCCCCGCACGATGGCGCGACCGATGGCGACGCGCTGGCGCTGGCCGCCGGACAGGGCCTTGGGCTTGCGCTCCAGAAGCGGTTCCAGCTTCAGGATGCGGGCGGCCTCGGCGACCTTGCGGTCGATCTCGGCCTTGGGGTGGCCCGTCATCTTCAGGCCAAAGCCCATGTTTTCCGCCACGGTCATGTGGGGATAGAGGGCGTAGGTCTGGAAAACCATCGCAACGCCGCGTTCCGAGGGGTCGATGTAGGTCACGTCCTTTGCGCCGATGCGGATGGCACCCGACGAAGTTTCCTCCAGCCCCGCGATCATCCGCAGAAGCGTCGACTTCCCGCAGCCCGAGGGGCCGACGAAGACGCAGAATTCACCGTCCTCCACCGTCAGGTTGACCCCGTGGATCACCTGCACGTCGCCAAATCGCTTGACGACTTTCTCCAGCGTAACGCCTGTCATAATTTTCCTCCCCCTAAACCTGTTCCGGAAAGCGCCAGCTTTCCGCTTCCGCAGCGATCTTCGCCGCAATGTCCTTGATCATCGGCGCCTGGGCCCCAAGTGCGTCCAAAGTCGTCCGCGCCGTGGTCGAGGTGACCGACAATGCGCCCATCACCCGCCCGGCCCGCGAGCGAATCGGCACGGCGCAGCAGATGATTCCCGTCTCGTGCTCTTCAGCGTCCCAGGCGTGGCCGCGTTTGCGAATCGCCTCGAGCTCGGCCAGGAGCGCCTCGCGGCTGGCCAGAGTATGGGGCGTGAAGCGGTGGAAGGACTGGCGGGCCAGGGCTGCCTCCAGCGCCTCGGGCGGGAGGTAAGCGAGCATCGCCTTGCCGACACCCGTGCAATAGGCGGGGCCGACCTTGCCAGCCTGCGCGAACATCTCGACCGGCTTTGCGGCGTTGCGTTTGTCGACGTAAAGGACCTGGCCCAAGTCCATCTGCGCCAGGTGGATCGTCTCGCCGGTTTCGCGTGCCAATTCATCAAGATAGGGCCGCGCGATGGGCGCGAGCGAGGATTGCGCCCAGGCCGCATGCGCCAGACGGACAAGGCGGACGCCCAGCGCATAGCTTCCCGTTTCGGGGTCAAGCGTCAGCATCCCCTGATGGGTCAGGGTCTGCAAAAGACGGTAAAGCGTGGCCTTGGGATAGTCGGCCTGGGCCAGGATATCGGAAAAGCGCACGGGGCGGCCGAAGCCTGCCACCATGTCCAAGACGTCCAGCGCCTTGCCGACGGTTCCGTCTGCGTGCCCCTCCGCTCCCACCGGCTCCCTCCCAGAACGTGGTTGTTGACAGGATAGACGATAGCCGACATAGTTTTCAATATTCAAGACTTAGTTTCGAATAGTGAAACCAAACGGGAGGAAACCATGGTTCACAAACTGACGGGCGCATTGACGCTCGGGGCGGCGCTTCTGCTGTCCACTTCTGCTTTCGCGCAGGACAAGCGCGTCGTCACCTGGAACGCGGACTACGATCCGATTCCGCTGGCGGCTGCCGAAGCGCTGATCGCCGACTTCGAGGCTGCGAACCCCGAGATCGACGTGGTGCTGACCAACTTCGACCACGAAGCCTACAAGAACGCGATCCGCAACTTCCTGACCGCGGACCCGCCGGATCTGGCCAACTGGTATGCCGCGAACCGGATGCGTCCGTTCGTCGAGGCTGGCCTCTTCGCCGACATCTCGGACGTCTGGGCGAACAACGGGCTGATGGACTCGCTCGCCTCGTCGGTGCTGTCGTCGACCATCGACGGCAAGCAGTATGCGATCCCCTACACCTACTATCAGTGGGGCATCTATTATAACCGCGACGCCTACAAGGCCGCGGGCGTGGACGTTCCGGGGCCGGAAGGCGTGACCTGGGACCAATTCCTGGCCAATTGCGAGAAGTTCAAGGCCGCTGGCATCGACTGCGTGACGACGGGTTCGTCGGCGCTGTGGCCGGTTGCGGGCATCTTCGACTATGTGTCGATGCGCACCAACGGCTACCAGTTCCACAGCGACCTGGCCGCCGGCAAGATCTCGTGGACCTCGCCGGAAGTGGCGGCGGTGTTCGACAACTTCGGCAAGCTGCAGCCCTACGTCACCGCGAACCATGCCGCGATCGACTGGCAGGATGCGGCCGCGCTTCTGGTTCAGGGCAAGGCTGCCAACTACGTGATGGGCAACTTCGCCGTCGGCGTCTTCAAGGAAGGCGGGATGACGAACGACAACCTGGGCTTCATGGTGTTCCCGGAAATCACCCCCGGCATCGCCCGGGCCGAGGAAGCGCCGACCGACACGATCCACCTGACCTCGGGCGCGAAGAACCCCGAGGATGCGAAGACGTTCCTGGCGTACATGGCCAGTGCCGAAGCGCAGACCAAGTGGAACGGCGCTGTGGGTCAGCTGCCGACCAACAAGAACGCCTCGGTCGATGCGGCCGATCCGTTCCTGACCGCGGGCTTCCAGGCGCTGTCCACCGCGACGGGCGGGATCGCCCAGTTCTGGGACCGCGACGCGGATGCCGAATATGCCAAGGTCGGCATGGAAGGCTTCCAGCAGTTCCTGGTGCAGCCGGACCAGCGTGATGCGATCTTGGAGCGGCTTGAAGCAGCCCGCACGCGGCTTTACCCGCAGTGATCTGAAGCTTTGGGCGCCTCCCTCACGGGGGGCGCCTTTCTCGTTTTGCCGTTTCGTTTTCCGGGGGGAGACATGGCTGAGACAGCTTCGACCGCACCGCGGCGCTGGACCCAGAGGAGCGTGGCTCCCTGGCTGTTCCTGGCCCCAGGTTTGTTGATGTTCGGCGTCTACGTGCTGTGGCCGATCATCCAGAGCGTGACGCTGTCGTTCTACGACTGGGACGGGCTTTACAACAAGGACGGGGAGTTCATGGGCCGCTTTGTCGGCATGGGGAACTACTCCGAATTGATGACGGACCCGGCTTTCGAGACGAGCCTTTGGAACAACCTGAAATGGCTGGTCCTTTATATGCTTGCGCTGCCCATCGGGTTGTTCATCGCGATCTTCCTGAACCAGACGGTTAGGGGCATCCGGCTTTACAAGTCGCTGTTTTTCTTTCCCTTCGTCATCAGCCAGGTCGTCGTCGGACTGATCTTCGCCTGGTTCTATGCGCCGAACTTCGGGCTGTTCTACCTGCTGACCGAGAACGTCTTCGGCCAGGGCACCGCGATCCTCGCCGACCCCGACCTTGTGACCTACGGCATCATCGCGGCGGGGCTTTGGCCGCAGATCGCCTATGTGATGATCCTCTACCTCACCGGCCTGAACAACGTCGCCCCCGACCAGATCGAGGCGGCGCGGCTGGATGGGGCCAAGGGCTGGCGGATGCTGTGGTATGTGGTGCTGCCTCAGTTGCGGCCGGCCACGTTCATTGCCGTGATCGTCACGGTGATCGGCGCGCTGCGGTCGTTTGACCTGGTGTCGATCATGACCAACGGCGGGCCCTTCGGGTCGTCCCGCGTGTTGTCCTACTACATGTTCGAAATGGCGCTTGGCGAATACGGGTTCCGCATGGGCTATGGGGCGGCCATCGCAGTCGTCCTGTTCCTGATCATGATGGTCTTCATTTCGGGCTTCATCTGGAAGATGTGGCGCGACGAGAAGGAGCGCTGAGATGTTTCCGCGTCCGATCCAGAAATCATCAACCGCCGCGCAGTGGGTCTACACCATCGCCCTGCCCATCGCGCTGCTGATCTGGCTGTTCCCGCTGCTGGGGGTCGCGCTGACCTCATTGCGGCCCGCGTCGGACCTGGCGCAGGGCAACTACTTCGGCATGCCGTCCGGCATCGCCTGGGAGAACTACGTCTACATCTTCACCGAGACGCCCATCGGGCAGTACATGGTCAACTCGCTGTGGGTGACGATCCCCACGGTGATCGGCGCGGTGAGCCTGTCGCTGATGACGGGGTTCGCGCTGGCGGTCTACGGGTTTAGGGCGAACATCCTGGTGTTCTTCATGTTCGTGGCCGGGAACTTCGTGCCCTTCCAGATCCTGATGGTCCCGGTGCGCGACATGACGCTGCAACTGGGGATGTACGACACCTGGTATGGCCTCGCCCTGTTCCACATCGCCTTCCAGACCGGGTTCTGCACGCTTTTCATGCGCAACTTCATCAAGGCTCTGCCCTTCGAACTGATCGAGGCGGCGCGGGTCGAGGGCGTCAGCGAATGGCGCATCTTCTGGTACATCGTTCTGCCCTTGATGCGCCCCGCCATCGCGGCGCTGTCGGTGCTGGTCTTCACCTTCATCTGGAACGACTTCTTCTGGGCCACTGTGCTGACGCAAGGCGTTGACAGCCAGCCGATCACGGCGGGCCTGTCGTCCCTGAACGGCCAGTGGATCGCCCAATGGCATCTGGTCAGCGCAGGGTCCATCCTGGCCGCCCTGCCGCCCGTGGCGATGTTCTTCCTGATGCAGAAGCATTTCATCGCCGGTCTGACGCTTGGGGCCGTGAAGTAATGCACTGGAGGATCGATACGCGCGGGCAGACCATCGCCCTTGCGACCGAAGGCGGTATTCCCGAGGTCATCTATTGGGGGCCGTCCCTGCCAGAGGGCGAGGACCTGGGCCAACTGGCCCTTGCCGCGCGGCACGACCTGACGGGCGGGATGCTGGACAAGCTGCCGTCGCTGTCGCTCTCGCCTGAACCGGGTCGCGCCTTCCAGGGCCAGCCCGGACATGTGCTGGCCGAGGCGGACGGGACGCCGATGCTGCCCGCCTTCCGCTTTGACCGGGCCGAGACCGCTCCGGACCGCCTGACGCTGATCTCCACCGCCAACGGGCTGGCGCTGCGCCATGTGCTGACCGCTCAGGCGACAGGGGCGATCACGCTGCAGACAGTGCTGGAGGCCGACCGTCCGATCCGCGTCCAGTGGCTGGCCGCCCCGGTCCTGCCTGCGCCGCAAGACGGAGAGATGATCGACGTCCACGGCAAGTGGATTGGCGAGTTCCACCTGATCCGCACCCCCTGGTCCCCCGGCATCCGGCTGCGCGAGGCGCGGACCGGGCGGTCGGGGCATGAACATCCGCCCTATCTTATCCTTGCCGGGAACGGTTGCACCAACACGCACGGGCAGGCGCTGGGGCTGCATTATGCCTGGTCTGGCGGGCACCGGATGGTGGCGGAAGAGCTGCCGGACGGCCGCCGTCAGGTGCAGTTCGGCCATGCGCTGGGGGCCGAGACCGAGCCGGGCCAGTATTTCGAGACGGCCGAGTTGATCGTGACCTGCTCGACCGAGGGGCTGAACGGGATCGGCGCGGCCTTCCAGCGCGATATCCGCGACCGGGTGGTGCAGTGGCCTGACCCGCTGCGCCCGCGCCCGGTGCATTACAACTGCTGGGAGGCGGTCTACTTCGACCACAAGCTCGATACCTTGGCCGAGTTTGCCACCCGTGCGGCGGCGCTGGGGGCGGAACGATTCGTGCTGGACGATGGCTGGTTCGGGCGGCGCGACGACGACACCTCCTCCTTGGGGGACTGGACCATCGACCGGCGGAAATGGCCCGAGGGGCTGCATCCGTTGATCCGGCACGTGCATTCCCTTGGGATGACCTTCGGCCTGTGGTTCGAGCCCGAGATGGTGAACCCCGACAGCGACCTGTTCCGGTCGCATCCGGACTGGATGCTGGGGCCTGTCGATCAGGTCACGGGCCGCAACCAGATGGTGCTGAACCTTGCCCTGCCGGAGGTTCGTGAAAACCTGTTCCGGCAAGTCTCGGCGGTGCTGGGTGAGTATCCCATCGACTACATCAAATGGGACCACAACCGCCTGCTGCCTGTGGTCGACGCCGCCCAGACGCGGGGCGTGTACGACCTGATCGACCGGCTGCGGGCGGCGCATCCGGAGGTGGAAATCGAAAGCTGCGCCAGTGGCGGCGGGCGGATCGACGCGGGGATATTGGCCCGCACGCACCGGGTCTGGCTGAGCGACAGCAACGACGCGCTGGAGCGGCTGCGGATGCAGCACGACGCGGCGCTGTTCCTGCCCTCGGCCATCACCGGGTCACATGTCGGGCCGCGCCATTGCCATACCTCCGGCCGCGTTCTGCCGATGGCGTTCCGCGCCTGGGTCGCGGCGCAGCGGCACATGGGGTTCGAGATGGACCTGCGCGAGTTGACCGGGGACGAGGCGCTGGTGCTGGGCGGGGTGACCGCCTGGTACAAGGCGAACCGCGACTGGATGATGGGCGGCACGATCCTGCGGCTGGACAGCGACGATCCGGCAGTGGTGGCCGAGATGCAGCTGGCCGCGGATGGCGGACGGTTCGTGGTCTTTGCCGGTCAGGCGGACACCAGCCGCCAGAGCCTGCCGCGACCCCTGCGGCTGACCGGGCTGGAACCCGGCGCGCGGTATGAGGTTAGGCTTCTGAACCCCGAGGACGCGCCGCGCCAGTCGCGGGGGCCAAACGCAATGAAGACTGGACCCTTGACCCTGACTGGTCAGATGCTCATGACCCGTGGCATCCTGTTGCCCGTAGCCTGGCCCGCGACGATGTGGGTTGTCGAAGGACGAAAGCTGTGACCGATCCCATTTTCCCGGATTTGCAGGGCCAGTCGGTGTTCATCACCGGAGGCGGCTCTGGCATCGGGGCTGCGCTGACGGAAGGGTTCCTGCGGCAGGGGGCCAGAGTGGCCTTTTGCCAGCGCTCGGACGGGACGGCGTTCTGCGACGCGATGGAAGCGGCGACGGGGAACCGCCCGCTGTTCCTGCCCTGTGACATCTCGCTGGTGGATCAGCTGCAGCTGACACTGGCGACGGCGGCCAAGGCGCATGGGCCGGTGACGGTGCTGGTGAACAACGCGGCGAACGACCAGCGGCATGAGACGCTGAAGACCGATCAGGCCTTCTGGGACTGGTCAATCGACGTGAACCTGCGGTCGTATTTCTTCGCCTGCCAGTCGGTGATCCCAGGGATGCAGGCGGCGGGGGGCGGTTCGATCATCAACTTCAGCTCGATCAGCTTCATGATGGCCGACAAGGGCTATGCCGCCTACATCACGGCGAATGCGGGGATCGTGGGGATGACCCGCACCCTGGCGCGCGAGTTCGGGCCGGACCGGATCAGGGTGAACGCGGTGGCACCGGGCTGGGTGCTGACCGAGCGGCAGAAAGAGCTGTGGGTGACGCCCGAGGGGCTGGCCGCCTATCTGTCGCGGCAATGCCTTCCGGATCCGATCGAGCCGGCGGACGTGGCGGGGACGGTGCTGTTCCTGGCCTCGGATGCGTCGAAGATGATGACCTCGCAGACGTTGATCCTGGACGGGGGGTATATTTCGTCATGAGTGAAATTGTACCTGTCTGGATTGCGGTTGACTGGGGCACTTCGAACCTGCGCGCCTGGGCGATGGGGCCAGAGGGCGTGCTGGCCAAGGTGTCCAGTGACGAAGGGATGGGCAAGCTGTCGCGGGACGGGTTCGAGCCGGCGCTGCTGCGGCTGATCGGGCCGTGGCTTGGCGGGAGGCCCCCGGTCTTGGCCTGCGGGATGGTCGGCAGCCGCCAGGGCTGGTGCGAAGCGCCATACCGGACGGTGCCCTGCACGCCGCTGGACCGGAATGCCGTGGTGATGGCCCCGGTGACGGATGCACGCCTGAAGGTTGCGATTGCGCCGGGGTTGAAGCAGACCTCCCCCGCCGATGTGATGCGGGGGGAGGAGACGCAGATCGCGGGCGCGCTGCGGCTGATGCCAGGGTATGACGGGGTGTTCTGCCTTCCGGGGACGCATTCGAAATGGGTCCACATCAGCGCCGGTGAGGTGGTCAGCTTCCAGACCTTCATGACCGGCGAGATGTTCGCGCTTCTGTCCGAAGCGTCGGTCCTGCGACACGGGATGCAGGGCGAGGGCTGGGACGATGCGGCCTTCGACGCGGCGGTGTCGGACGCGTTGTCCAAGCCCGAAAAGCTGGGTGCGCGGCTCTTTTCCTTGCGGGCCGAGGGGCTGATCGCGGGCCTTTCGCCCCAGGCGGCGCGGGCGCGGCTGTCGGGGCTGCTGATCGGCACCGAACTCGCGGCGGCCAAACCCTATTGGCTTGGCCAGCGCGTGACGCTGATCGGCGCCGAGAAGCTGTCGTCGGCCTATGCCCGCGCCCTGGCCGCGCAGGGGATTGAGGCGCAACGCCTGAATGCCACCGACTGCACATTGGCGGGCCTCGCCTCGCTTTCTCCCATGACCGAGGCTGCCCGATGACCCACCGAAACCTGATCGCCATCCTGCGCGGGATCACCCCGCCCGAGGCCGCCGACGCCGCCAAGGCGCTGGTCGCGGCGGGGATCACGCGGATCGAGGTGCCGTTGAATTCTCCGTCACCATTCGAGTCGATTGCGGCGATGGTCGCGGCGGTGCCAGGGGCCGAGATTGGGGCGGGGACGGTGCTGACGGTCGAGGATGTGGCCCGCGTGAAGGCGGCAGGGGGGACGCTGGTGGTGTCGCCGAACGCCGATGCGGAGGTGATCCGGGGGACGGTGGCGGCGGGAATGGCGTCCTGGCCGGGGGTGATGACGCCGACGGAGTGTTTCGCGGCGATCAAGGCGGGGGCGACGGGGTTGAAGCTGTTCCCGGGCAGCCTGATCGGGCCGGAAGGTCTGAAGGCGATCCGGGCCGTGTTGCCAAAGGACCTGCCGGTCTATGCGGTGGGGGGCGCGGGGCCGGCGAACTTTTCCGACTGGGCGAAGGCGGGGGCGAACGGGTTCGGGATCGGGACGGCGCTCTATGTGCCGGGCCTGTCGACGGCCGAGATCGCGACGAAAGCCGCCGCCATCGTTGCGGCCTATGACGAGGTTTTCGGATGATCTACGACACGCGCCCCTGCGAGCTGGGCGAAGGCCCGCTGTGGCACCCCCATCGGGAGGAGCTGTTCTGGTTCGACATCCTGAACCGGACGC
The DNA here is from genome assembly GCA_027484915.1 of Paracoccaceae bacterium. Taxonomy (GTDB): domain Bacteria; phylum Pseudomonadota; class Alphaproteobacteria; order Rhodobacterales; family Rhodobacteraceae; genus Tabrizicola. Next base: position 16,251 of record JAIXSA010000140.1, read on the forward strand.
TGCATTCCAAGACGACCTCCTGGCCTTTCGACGTCTATGTGTCGGCCGCTGGGTGGATCAGCCGGGACGAGCTCATGATTGCCTCGGAAACCGGGCTTTTCCGGTTCAACCTTGCCACCGCAGCCCGGACCCCGGTGGCCGAGGCGGGCACGTCGCAAACCCGGTCGAACGACGGCCGCGCCGACCGACAGGGCGGGTTCTGGTTCGGGACCATGGGGAAGAAGGCCGAGAAGGGCGTCGGCGCGATCTGGCGCTGGCACAGGGGCGAGCTGCGGCAGCTGTTCGGCGGGATCAGCATCCCGAACTCGATCTGCTTTACCGTCGATGGGAGGGCTGCGCATTTTTCCGACACGGCGGACGGCAAGGTGATGAAGGTCGCTCTGGACAGCGCGGGGTGGCCGAAGGGCGATCCGGTGGTCTGGCACGACTTTGACCGGTCCGGGCTGAACCCCGACGGCGCGGTGATCGACGCCGAGGGGCGGTTCTGGAATGCCCAGTGGGGCGAAGGTCGCGTGGCGTGCTACGGGCCCGACGGGGCCTTCCTGCAGGCCGAAGAGACGCCCGGCGCGCCGCAATCCTCTTGCCCGGCTTTCGGCGGCGCCGACCTGTCCACCCTGTTTGTCACCACCGCCCTTGAGCACATGGACGCGGAAGCGCGGGCGAAGCATCCGGCCTCGGGCCAGGTCTTTGCCTTTGCTGGCGTCGGCAAGGGGCTTCCCGAACCACAGGTCCTGATATGAAACGCACGCTTGGCGTCTGCTACTACCCCGAACACTGGAACGAGGCGCAATGGGCCGAGGATGCCGCCCGGATGGTGCGCCTTGGTCTGACCTGGGTCCGGATTGGCGAGTTCGCCTGGAGCCGGATGGAGCCGGAACCGGGGCGCTATGACTGGGACTGGCTGGACCGGGCGATTGCGACGCTGGGCGCGCGGGGGCTGAAGGTGGTCTTGGGCACTCCCACCGCGACGCCGCCGCGCTGGATGGTCGACCGGCACCCGGACATGTTCGCGGTGGATGCCGAGGGGCGGGTGCGCGGATTCGGCTCGCGCCGGCACTATGATTTCTCGCACCAAGGCTATCGGACGGAATGCGCCAAGATCGTCGGGCTGATGGCCGAGCGCTATGGGAAGAACCCCCATGTCGCGGCTTGGCAGACGGACAACGAATATGCCTGCCATGCGACGACGCTAAGCTATTCCGAGGCCGCGAAGACGGCGTTCCAGGACTGGCTGGCGCAGAAGTACCAGTCGCCGGATGCCTTGAACCGGGCCTGGGGCAATGTGTTCTGGTCGATGGAGTACAGCGATTTCAGGGACATCGGGCTGCCGAACCTGACGGTGACCGAGCCGAACCCGAGCCATGTGATGGATTTCCGTCGCTTCTCCAGCGAGCAGGTGGTCAGCTTCAACAAGCTGCAGGTGGAGATCATCCGCAAGCACTCGCCCGCGCCCATCGCGCACAACTACATGGGCGCGGTGACCGAATTCGACCATTGGGATGTGGGCGCGGACCTGGATATCGCCTCGTGGGACAGCTATCCGCTGGGGTTCCTGTCGGACCGCATACCTGCGGATGCCGAGCACAAGCGGCGCTTCGTGCGGCAGGGCGATCCGGATTTCCAGGCCTTCCACCATGACCTTTACCGCGCCGTGGGCCGGGGCCGCTGGTGGATCATGGAGCAGCAGCCGGGCCCGGTGAACTGGGCGCCCTACAACCCCGATCCGCTGCCCGGGATGGCGCGGCTTTGGGCCTGGGAGGCCTTCGCGCATGGGGCCGAGGCGGTGTGCTATTTCCGCTGGCGGCAGGCACCCTTCGCGCAGGAACAGATGCATGCGGGCCTTCTGCGCCCCGACAGCGCCCCGGCGCAGGCGTTCGGAGAGGCGGAGCAGGTCGCGCAGGAGCTTGCGGCGATGCCCGATGTCGGGACCGCCAAGGCCGATGTGGCGCTGGTCTTCGACTATGCCTCGGACTGGGCCTGGGACATTCAGCCTCAGGGCCGGAGCTTCAGCTATTTCTGGCTGGTGTTCCATGTCTACAAGGGGCTGCGGCGGCTGGGGCTGAACGTGGACATCGTGCCGCCGGATGTGGCGGACCTGTCGGGATACAAGCTGGTGCTGGCGCCGGGGGTGTTCAGCCTGTCTGACCCGCTGAAAGCGGCGCTCGCGGCGTTCAAGGGCACGGCGATCCTGGGGCCGCGGACGAATTCGAAGACCCCGAACTTCTCGATCCCCGTGCCGCTGCCCCCTGCCCTGCCGGGGCTGGAGGCGGTGGTTGCCCGCGTGGAAAGCCTGCCACCCGACGTGCCGGTGCCGCTGGCGCAGGGGGGCGCGCTGGTCAACTGGCGCGAGAAGCTGGAGGGCACGGCGCAGGTGGTCGAGGTGGCCGAGGATGGCTGGCCCGCGCTGGTCTGCGCCGGGAAGCTTCATTACCTGGCCGGGTGGCCGGATGATCAGGCCTTGGCGCGCATCCTGCAGCGCGCCTGTGCGGCCGAGGGGATCGAGACCGACCCGCTGCCGGAAGGTCTGCGGCGGCGAGACACGGCAACGCACCGGTTCCTTTTCAACTACAACCCGGTTCCGGCCGAATGGGGCGGGGTTTCCATCCCTCCGGCGGGCGTGCTCTGGACGGCGCTTTAGGGGCGCGGGCGTAGGGTGGGCAATCTGCCCACCCCCTGTCAGACCTGGACGGCGACCGTGCCCGTGACCGGCAGGAAGGCTGCGGCGTTCGGGCCAAGGGTCAGCCGGTCATCCTGCAGCATCGCGTGGAGCGACGGCCCGGTCGGGGCCTGCACCCCCGTCACGGTGACCGAAAGCGCCACCGGCGACAGGTTGAAGAGGCAAAGAAGCGCCCCCTCTCCTTCCCCCCGGATGAAGCCCAGCACCGGTTCGGGCAGGTCGAGGAAGTGCGACTTGCCTGTCCGCAGTGCCGACGACCGTTTCCGGAACGCCAGCACCTGCCGGTAATGCTCCAGCACCGAGCCTTGGGCGCCCTTCTGCCCCTCGACGTGCCGTGCGGCCTGTTCCGCCTTGACCGGCAGCCAGGGTTTCACCGGCGAAAAGCCCGCGTTGGGCGAGGCATCCCAGACCATCGGGGTGCGCGTGTTGTCGCGGCCGATGGGTTCGGGCCAGAAGTTGATGCCCTGCGGGTCGGTCAGTTCCTCGAAATCCAGCGGTGTGTCGGTCTGGCCCAGTTCCTCGCCCTGCCAGAGGCAGACCGAGCCTTCGAAGGCCAGAAGGAGCGACCCCGCCTGCTTGGCCACGTCATCGACATTGTCGCCGTGCTTGGCCCAGCGCGTCGCGTGGCGGACCACGTCGTGGTTCGAGAAGGCCCACATCGGCCAGCCGTCGGGCGCGCCCTTGAAGAAGCCCTCGACCTTTTGCCGGAAGAACGCCGCTTCGTATTCGTAGCCCATCAGCTCGAACGAGTAGCACTGATGCAGGCGACCGGGCGCAGTGTATTCGCCCATCATGCGGATCGCGTGGTGGGCCTCGCCCATCTCGCCCACCGAGGCCGCGCCGTATTCGTCCAGAAGCGTGCGGATGCGTTCCATCCAGGCCAGGTTCTCGGGCTGGTTCTTCGAGAAGATGTGGTACTGCATCCCGTAGGGATTGCCCTCGGGTTCCTTCTTCACGCGGTAGTCGGCCGGGTCGTCGCGGAAGAGGGGGTCGTGGAAGAAGTAGTTCACGGTGTCGAAGCGGAAGCCGTCGCCCCCCCGCTCAAGCCAGAAACGCATCGCCTCAAGCGCCCAGTCCTGGACGGCCGGGTTGTGGTAGTTGAGGTCGGGCTGCGAGGTCAGGAAGTTGTGCAGGTAATACTGCTTGCGCCGCGCGTCCCATTGCCAGGCCGGGCCGCCGAAGACCGACAGCCAGTTGCAGGGCGGCATCCCGTCGTGCTTCGGGTCGGCCCAGACATACCAGTCGGACTTGGGGTTCATCCGGTCCTTGCGGCTTTCCGCGAAGAACGGGTGCTGGTCCGAGGTATGGCTGAGGACCTGGTCGATGATGACCTTGAGGCCCAGCTTGTGCGCCTTGGCGACCATCGCGTCGAAGTCCGCCAGCGTACCGAAGACCGGGTCGACGTCGCAATAGTCGCTGACGTCATAGCCCATGTCCTTCATCGGGCTGCGGAAGAACGGGGACAGCCAGACCGCGTCGACCCCAAGGTCGGCAAGATGGTCCAGCCTGCGGGTGATCCCCGGCAGGTCGCCCACCCCGTCGCCGTTGTCGTCCTGGAAGGACCGGGGATAGACCTGATAGGTCACGGCGCCACGCCACCAGTCGGACATTCCCCACTCCCATGTTCGGATTCTCGTGCGGGCCATAGCGGGGGGCGGGTCCCCACAAAAGTCCAAAGCGTTTGCGGCCCGGCAGATCGGCGCAGAAACCCCCGCTCTGCGGCACATCCGCAACGACCTGCCCGCAGATCGTGCAGGAGGGGCCTGTAATGGTCACAATATCGCGGTTGACCCTTCAGGGACCTGCGCGCAGGTTGCGCCCCTGAACCGGAGCGCCCCGCATGTCCAAAGCCCCCCTGATCACTCCCGTCCTTATTGCCGGTTGCGTGATCCTGATGATCTCGTTCGCGATCCGGGCCAGCTTCGGCGTTTTCCAGATCCCCATCGCTGCAGAGTTCGGCTGGCTGCGCGCCGACTTCTCGTTGGCCATCGCGATCCAGAACCTGGCCTGGGGGATCGGGCAGCCCCTGTTCGGTGCGATGGCGGAACGGTTCGGCGACCGCAAGGCGATCATCGCGGGGGCGCTGCTATATGCGGCGGGGCTGGTGCTGTCGTCCTATGCGGTGACGCCAGGCGAGCACCAGATGCTGGCGATCCTGGTCGGTTTCGGCATCGCCGGGACCGGGTTCGGCGTGATCCTGGCCATCGTCGGGCGGGCGTCCAGCCCCGAGAACCGCTCGATGGCGCTTGGCATCGCAACCGCTGCCGGGTCGGCAGGCCAGGTCTTCGGCGCACCGACGGCCGAGATCTTGCTGCAAAGCTACAGCTGGCAGACCGTCTTCCTGATCTTCGCCGTGGTCATCCTGGCGACGCTGGCGGCACTGCCCTTCCTGCGCAGCCCGCAGATGGCCACCAAGCAGGAACTGGAAGAAAGCCTGGGGACTGTCCTGATCCGCGCCTTCAAGGACCCGTCCTACACGCTGATCTTCCTGGGTTTCTTTTCCTGCGGCTATCAGCTTGCCTTCATCACCGCGCATTTCCCGGCCTTCGTGACCGAGCTTTGCGCGCCCATCGATGCAGGGTCGATGCTGGCGGGGATCGGCATCACCACCACCTCGGCCCTGGGCGCGGTGTCCATCGCGGTGATTGGGCTTTTCAACATCGTCGGCACGCTGACGGCGGGGTATCTCGGCAAGCGCTACACCAAGAAATACCTGCTGTTCGGCATCTATGTGGGCCGCACTGTCGCGGCGGCGGTGTTCATCCTGCTGCCGATCACTCCCGCGAGTGTCCTGATCTTCTCGGCGGTGATGGGCGCCCTGTGGCTGGCAACGGTTCCCCTGACCAGCGGCCTTGTCGCGCATATCTACGGGATCCGCTACATGGGAACGCTGTATGGCGTGGTATTCCTGAGCCACCAGATCGGCGGGTTCCTGGGCGTCTGGCTGGGCGGGCGGATGTATGACCTGAACGGCGACTACACGCTCGTGTGGTGGATCGGCGTCGGCGTCGGGGCCTTCTCGGCCATCGTCCACCTGCCGATCCGCGAGCGCACGATGCCGGTGGGCCAAGCGGCCTGAGGGGCGGTTACTCCTGCGCCATCGGCTGAACGACCAGCACCTCCAGGTCGCGGTCGGGGGAGTAGTTCGTCTTTTCCACGACGAAGGTCGTCGGCCCGGTCTTCTTCACGCCGTCGGCGCACAGCGAGATGACGTTCTTCGGATCACCCTTGTCCAGCGTCAGGATGAATTTGCCGATTGGCCCTGCCCAGCTGTTCGCGGTCCGCAGGACGTAACTGATGTTGTAGGCGGTGCCGTAATTGCCGAATTCATCGCCCTCAGGGTTCTTCAGGGTCTTGGCGAGGGCTCTCGAGGTGCCGTCGTCGATGCAGTACATGTCCCTGAGATAGATCTGATAGTCTTCCGGCGGGTCGGACCAGTAGAAAAGCCCCCCAGGAGGGCGGTTGGTGTAGCTGTGGCTGACCTTCACCACGGCGCCGGCCGGGAAGGTCTGAGTCCAGTGATACCGCGTGACGATGGCCCAGGCACCCCAGACATCGGGTGGAACGCCCTGCGCCGCGTCCCCTTCGTAGTATTCCGCAAGGCCCAGCGCCGCGAGTTCGTCCCGCTTCGCGGGCGGAAAGGACATGAGCACGTCGCGGACCGCCATGTAGTCCAGCGTCAGGGGAATCCCAAGGCGCTCAAGGTCCGCTGTCACGTCGCGGCCGGGATTGTCATATTGCTTCGAGGGCGGGTTGTCCTCATCCCAGCCCTCTTCAAGCACAGCGATGCGGTCGATGGTGACCTGGACCGGCTGTCCGTCCACCGTCGCAGTGAAACCGACGAGGTCCTCCTGCGTCAGGTCCTCGGGCAGGTTCATCATCGCCTCGTAGCCGGACCAGACGCCGATGGGCGGGAGGGGGAAGATCACCTCGCCAGTCACATCCTGGTCGGTCACGTTGCGGAAGGTGTAGTCGACGGCGACCCTGTCGATGGAGATGAAAAGCCGCTCTTCCTCCATCGCGACGGCCTCGGTCTGGCCGAAGGTGAGGCCGGTGGCCGAGAGGCCGCCGAAGCCGTCGTTGGCCAGTGCCGGGGTGGAAAGAAGCAAGGCGGGGATCAGGCAAAGGCGCATCGGAACCTCCGGGGCGAAGTGCCTGCATCTGACGCTGGAACGGGCAATGCCGCAAGAGATCCGTGCGCGGAGTTTTCGAAAACTCCGGTCCGATTTCTTTGAAGAAATCGGCCTTGCGCCGCCCGGCGGCGCTTGTCACAACCTGCCGACCTTCCGAAAGGCCCCGTCCCCATGCGCATCGGCATTGCCGCCCTGATCCTGGCCTATGTGCTAAGCCAATTCTACCGCGCGTTCCTGGCGGTGCTGTCGCCCGTGCTGAAAGCCGATCTGGGCGTGACGGCGGCGGACCTCGCCTCGGCCTCGGGCTGGTGGTTCCTGGCCTTTGCGGCGATGCAGGTGCCCATCGGCTGGGCTTTGGATCGGGTCGGGCCGCGCCTGACCGCCGGGGTCTTGATGGCCGTCGGGGCCGGCGGGGCGCTGCTCTTCGCGCAGGCGACGGGTGCGGGGCAGATCAGGTTGGCGATGGCGCTGATCGGGATCGGCTGCGCTCCGGTCCTGATGGCGAGCTATTTCATCTTCGCACGCCAGTTTGCGCCCGCGGTCTTCGGCACGTTGGCCGGGATCACCATCGGCGTGGGGTCATTGGGCAACGTCGCCTCCTCGCTGCCCCTGTCGGCGGCGGTCGAGGCCTTCGGCTGGCGCGAGACGGTGCTGGGGCTGGCGGCGATCACCGGGGCGGTGGCGCTGGCGATCCTGGTGCTGGTGCGCGACCCGGAGCGGCTGGAGACAGCGCGGAATGGGTCGCTTCTGGACCTTCTGCGCATTCCGGCGATCTCGCCGATCCTGGCGATGATGGTCGTGTGCTACATGCCGATCGCGGGCATCCGGGGGTTCTGGGTCGGACCGTATTTTGCCGACGTACATGGGGCGGATCAGGCAGGGATCGGTCAGGTGAGCCTGTGGATCGGGCTGGCGATGGTGGCGGGCAACTTCGCCTATGGGCCGATGGATCGCTGGCTCGGGACGCGGAAGTGGGTGATCTTCGGGGGCAATGCAGTGACGCTGTGCTGTCTGGTCGGCCTGTGGTGGTTCGCTGCCGCGCCGGCGGCGCTGGCCACGGGGTTGCTGATCGCGGCGGGGTTCTTCGGGGCGAGCTTCCCGATGGTCATCGCGCATGGCCGGGCGTTCTTTCCACCGCATCTGATGGGCCGGGGCGTGACGCTCTTGAACCTCTTTGGCATCGCGCCCATCGGCATCGCGCAGATCCTTGCCGGGCGCATTCATGCCGGGACCACCCCGGTGCCGCCCGCCGCGCCCTATGAGGCGGTTTTCCTGTTCTTCGCGCTGGTCACGGCGGTGGGGCTGGCCGTCTACCTTCTGTCACAAGACCGGACGGACTGACGCGCCCCGGTCGAATCCGCTTCCCCCCTCGCCGCGCATGCGCTAACAGCCGCCCGTCCCACCTTTGGGACGATCAAAGGAGAACCCCGATGGGCTACAAGGTCGTCGTCGCGGGTGCCACGGGCAACGTGGGCCGCGAAATGCTGAACATCCTCGCCGAGCGCGAGTTCCCGGTCGATGAGATCGCCGCGCTGGCGTCGCGCAAATCTCTGGGCACTGAAGTCAGCTTTGGCGACAAGACTTTGAAGACCAAGGACCTGGACACTTTCGACTTCACCGGCTGGGACATCGCGCTTTTCGCCGTGGGGTCCGAGGCGACGAAGATCTATGCCCCCAAGGCTGCGGCGGCGGGCTGCGTGGTGATCGACAACTCCAGCCTCTACCGCTACGACGCGGACGTGCCGCTGATCGTGCCGGAAGTGAACGCGGACGCGATCTTCGGCTATGCCAAGAAGAACATCATCGCCAACCCCAACTGCAGTACTGCTCAGATGGTCGTGGCGCTGAAACCGCTGCATGACCGCGCAACGATCAAGCGGGTCGTCGTCGCCACCTACCAGTCCGTCTCGGGCGCCGGGAAGGAGGGGATGGACGAGCTTTGGAACCAGACCAAGTCGATCTACAACCCGGTCGACGAGGTTCCGGCCAAGAAGTTCTCCAAGCAGATCGCCTTCAATGTGATCCCGCATATCGACGTCTTCCTGGACTCGGGCGAGACCAAGGAAGAATGGAAGATGGTGGCCGAGACGAAGAAGATCCTCGACCCCAAGATCAAGGTCACCGCGACCTGCGTGCGCGTGCCGGTCTTCGTCGGCCATTCCGAAGCGATCAACATCGAGTTCGAAGAGTTTCTGGACTGGCAGGAAGCCCAGGACATCCTGCGGGAGAGCCCCGGTGTGATGCTGATCGACAAGCGGGAACCCGGTGGCTACATCACGCCGATCGAATGCGTGGGCGAGTACGCGACCTATGTCAGCCGGGTCCGCCAGGATTCGACCATCGACAACGGTCTGTCGCTGTGGTGCGTGTCCGACAACCTGCGCAAGGGTGCCGCGCTGAACGCGGTGCAGATTGCCGAGCTTCTGGGGTCGAAGGTCCTGAAAAAGGGCTAAGGGTTTCTTAACCTTGTTGCGGGAGGGTCTTGGCCTATGGCCGAGACCCTTTTTCATTGCGATGACATTCTCTGGACGCGCTTCGCGGCCCTGTGCAAGGCACGGGACGAGACGCCCGGCGCGGTGCTGCGGGAAATTGTGCGGCTGGAAGTCAAGCGACACGACAGTCGCAAAGCGAGGAGTGACGAAGTCATCGACGAGCGGCTCCTCGCTCGACTTCGTCTCCTCGTCGCGGAGGCACTGTCGGTTTCGGAAAGCTGGGGGCAGTTGCAACGCGCACTCCAAGATCGCGGGCTGACGTTTGTCCCTTCGGGCGGCGGGCTTCTGCTCGTCGATACCGCCACAGGCGGTCACCTCGCCAAGTCCAGCCAGGTCGGCCCACCCTATCTCGATCTCGTTCGCCGTTTTGGAGCTGGCTTCCCCGGTCATCCCCGGCCAGGTCTCGCCGTCCAGGCACTCACCCGCCCCTGACCCCTTGCACCTCCCCGCCGCACGGGCTTTCCTGTCCGCCCCGACAGGAGACCCGCGATGACGCAAGTGCTTGCCCTGAACGACAGCCGCCAGATCCCGCAGCTGGGGTTCGGCCTCTGGCAGGTCCCGGCAGCAACCACGGCCGAGACCACGGCGACCGCCCTGCGGATGGGCTACCGGCTGGTCGACGGCGCGGCGATCTATGGTAACGAGGCAGGCCAGGGTGACGGCATCCGGCGATCGGGCCTGCCGCGTGAAGACATTTTCGTCACCACGAAGGTCTGGAACAGCGAGCAGGGGTTCGACAAGACGCTCCGCGCCGCCGACGGGAGCCTGAAGCGGCTGGGCCTTGACCAGGTCGATCTCCTTCTCATCCACTGGCCCTGCCCGGCCCAGGACCTCTATCTCGACAGCTGGCGCGCGCTGATCCGTCTGCAGAAGGAGGGCAAGGCCCTGTCCATCGGGGTGTCCAATTTTCAGGAGCCGCATCTGGAGCGGATCATCGGCGAGACCGGCGTCACCCCCGTCCTGAACCAGGTGGAGATCAACCCGCGACTGCAGCAGCCCGGACTGCGGGCGTTCCACGACAAGCACAAGATCGTCACGCAAAGCTGGACCCCCCTTGGTCAGGGCCGCAGCTTCGACGCCGCTCCGGTGCAGGCGGCGGCGACGCGCGCGGGGAAGACCCCGGCCCAGGTGATCCTGCGCTGGCATGTCCAGATCGGGGCTTCGGTCATCCCGCGATCCACACGCGAGGCGGGGTTGCGCGAGAACCTTGACCTGTTCGACTTCGCGCTCACCGACGCCGAGATGGCCGCCATCGCCGCGCTGGACGAGGGCGCGCGCTGCGGCCCCGATCCGGCGCGGTTCAACATGGCTTGACGCACGCCGGGGACAAATCCTTGGGACAGGTTTCCCGGCCTTGCTGACCCTGCGGCACCCGACCTACCGTCCCGGCGACATCAACCGAAAGGCCCCGCCGATGCGCGTCCTCATTGCCGCCCTGCTTGCGACCACCGCCCTGCCCGCCTGGGCCGACACAATCGCGGCCACCAGCCGCATCACCGCCGTTACCGTCTACCCCGACGGCGCCAAGCTGACGCGGGAGGTCACCTTCAGCGCCCCCTCCGCCGGGGCGCACGAGCTTCTGGTCACCGACCTGCCCTATGACAGCGATGCGGGGCTGATCCGGCTGGCCGCCCGGGAGGGGCTGCAACTGGGTGCCTTCACCCTGCGCGCCGACCGGCTGCCCCCGCGCGCAGACCCGCTGACCGCAGCGCAGGTCGCCGCGAAGGCCGCGGTGGAGGAGGCCGAGGCCGCCGCCGGTCAGGCACAGCTGGCGCTGGAGGCGATCACCGCGAAGGTCGAGGCAGCCGAGGCTCAGGTGCGGTTCCTGTCGTCCTTCACCGGGGCCCTGCCGGATGGGGCGACGCCCGAGACGATCAAGGCGATGGCCGGGATGATCGGGGCCGAGACGCTGGCCGCCCGGCAGGCTGCGCTGGCAGCCAAGGCCGAATTGCCGCCCGCCCAGAAAGCCGTCACCGAAGCGCAAGAGGCCGTGGCCAAGGCGCAGGCGGCCTTCGACGCGCTGCCTTCGGTCGACATGGACTATACCGCGCTGTCGGTGGCGGTAACGGCATCGGTGGCTGGCGAGCAGACGGTCACCGTGACGCAATATGTCGGCAACGCGAGCTGGCAGCCGGTCTACGACCTGAACCTGACGCGCGAAGGCGGCGACAAGCTTACGCTCGACCGTTCCGTCCTTGTCACCCAGTACACGGGCGAGGATTGGGACGGCGTGGCGCTGACGCTGTCATCCTCGCGCCCCAGCGAACAGTCCGCGCCGTCGCAGCTTTGGCCAGAGCTGCGGTCCATCGGGCCGGAGGTCGACATCGAGGAGCTGGCCCGCAAGTCGATGGGCGCTGCCGATGTGCTGTACGAGTCGGCACCCGCGACCGAGGCTGTTGCTGCCCCCATCACCGCAGGCATGGCCTATGAGGGCGACACGGTCGTCTACCAGTATCCCGAACCGGTTTCCGTCGCCACGGGATCGGAAAACCTGCGCCTTGCGCTGGACAGCCTGGACTTTGCGCCCGTGGTGGAAGCCGTGGCCGTGCCGCGCCTGGACGACACCGCCTTCGTCACGGCAACCTTCACGAATGCCAGCGACGAGCCGCTGCTGCCGGGCCAGGCGATGCTGTTCCGCGAAGGGGTGCTGGTCGGCTCGACCATGCTGGACGTCATCGCCCCGGGGGTGGAGACCGACCTTGGCTTCGGCGCGATCGCGACGCTGCGCGTCAAGCGCGAGATGCCCAAGCGCGCTGGGGGCGAGACGGGGGTGTTCACCAGCGCCAACCAGCAGACAGAAAGCGCGGTGATCACGGTGGAGAACACCGGAACCGAGGCCTGGCGGCTGCGCATCCTGGACCAGGTGCCCTACAGCGAACAGGACGATCTGGAGGTCGAGGTCACCGCCTCGCCCGAGCCGACGGAAACCGACGTCGACGGCCAGCGCGGCATCCTGGCCTGGGAGTTCGACCTCTCGGCCGGGGGCAAGCAAAGCATCACCCTGGAACACAGCCTGACCTGGCCCGAAGGCATGGTCCTGCAGTGATCCCTCCCGCCCTGCAGCGGAAGAAGGCCGGGCCGCAAGGTCCGGCCCTTGCCGTTGCGTCACCCGCCAGAGTTGCCTTGCGCCGACTGACTTCACGTCAGGCAGGCTTCTGACGTGACGTCATAGTGACGTTAACGTCAACTGCTCTGGTATTCATGTCCCTGGGTTTGCATCTGCCGGCCATGATGCACTCCCCACGACGAGCCCGACCATGAAATCTGACGTTCCGACCGACGTGATGACCATCCGCGAGATGTGCGATGCCTATGACGTCACGCCACGTACCCTGCGCTTCTACGAGGCGAAGGAATTGCTGACCCCGATCCGCGTGGGGACCCGGCGGCTGTTCACCCGGCGCGACCGGGCCCGGCTGGCGCTGATCCTGCGCGGCAAGCGCTTCGGCTTCAGCCTGGAGGATATCCGGCAGACGCTGGACCTTTACGACCGCGACGGCGGCCTGACCGCCCAGCGTCAGAAGGCCTATGACCTGGCGGTGAAGCGGTTGGCAGAGATGGAGGCCCAGCGCGCCGAGCTGGACCTGGCGATCGCGGATCTGAAGGCCGAACTGAAGGAAGCCGAAGCCAAGGGCCTTGTGTCCAACCGCGCGGCCTGACCGACACGCGCCCCCAGGCGCGACCGACAGAGGGAAGAGAACAAGATGCCAAGCTATACCGCCCCCGTGAAGGACATGCAGTTCGTGCTGCATGACGTCCTGAAGGTCTCGGACGCCGACATTCCCGGCTATTCCGACCTTGACCGCAGCTTCACCGAGGCGGTGTTCGACGAGGCGGCAAAGGTCGCGCAGGACATCCTGACTCCGCTGAACATCATCGGCGACGTCGAGGGCTGCGTGCTGGAGAACGGCGTCGTCCGAACGCCCAAGGGCTTCAAGCAAGCCTTCGACAGTTTGCGCGAGGGCGGCTGGATGTCGCTGGACGCGGCCCCCGAATACGGCGGGCAGGGGCTGCCCTACCTGATGCACACGGCAGTGAACGAGACGTTCGTTTCAGCCAACATGGCCTTCAACATGTACCAGGGCCTGACCCACGGCGCCTATTCGGCGATCAAGGTGCACGGGACCGAAGAGCAGAAGGCGAAATGGCTGCCTAAGATGGTCTCATGCGAATGGACCGGCACGATGAACCTGACCGAGCCGCATTGCGGCACCGATCTGGGGATGATGCGGACCAAGGCCGAGCCGCAGGCGGACGGGTCCTACAAGATCACCGGGCAGAAGATCTTCATCTCGGCCGGCGACCACGACATGGCGTCGAACATCGTGCATCTGGTGCTGGCCAAGGCCCCCGGCGGTGGCGAGGGGACGAAGGGGATCAGCCTTTTCATCGTGCCGAAGTTCCTGGTGAACGAGGATGGCTCCTTGGGTGCGCGGAATGCCGTGTCCGTCGGCAAGGTCGAAGAGAAGATGGGCATCCACGGCAACGCCACCTGCGTCATGAACTACGACGGCGCGACGGGTTGGCTTCTGGGAGAGCTGCACAAGGGCATGAAGGCCATGTTCACCATGATGAACGAGGCCCGGCTTGGCGTGGCGCTGCAGGGCTATGCGGTGGCCGAGGCGGCGTATCAGAACGCTCTGACCTATGCGAAGGACCGCCTGCAGGGCCGTGACGTGACCGGGGTGAAGAACCCGAACGGCCCGGCGGACCCGCTGATCGTCCACCCCGACATCCGCCGCAACCTGATGGAGCAGAAAAGCTTTGGCGAAGGTGCCCGCGCCTGGGCCTACTGGAGCGCCACGCTGATCGACCGCGCCCACACCGGCGACGCGGCGGCGGACGGGCTGATCGGGCTGATGACTCCGGTCCTGAAGGGGTTCCTGACCGACAAGGGCTTCGAGATGGCGGTACAGGCCCAGCAGGTCTATGGCGGCCACGGCTATATCGAGGAATGGGGCATGTCCCAGTTCGCCCGCGACGCCCGGATCGCCATGATCTACGAAGGCGCCAACGGCGTGCAGGCGCTGGATCTGGTGGGCCGCAAGCTGGCCACCGACGGCGGCAAGCATGTGATGGCGTTCTTTGAAATGGTGAAGGCCGAATGCAAGGCCCATGACGGCGACGACCGGATGAAGGGCTTCGTGGAGCCCTTGAAGGTGGCTTCGAAGGCGCTGCAGCAGGCGGGGATGTTCTTCATGCAGAACGGGATGAAGAACCCAAACGCGGCTTTGGCTGGCTCCTACGACTTCATGCACATGATGGGCCATGTGTGCCTGGGCCTGATGTGGACCAAGATGGCGAAGGCCGCCTATGTGGCGCTGGATGCTGGCGCGCAGGACCGCGACTTCTACGAGGCGAAGATCGCCACCGGCCGCTTCTACATGGCCCGCCAGCTTCCCGCCTGCGCGATGCACCTGATGCGCATCGAAAGCGGGGCCGAACCGGTCATGGCGCTGGCCGCCGAGGCGTTCTAGGCTTCTGCCCGAGGGGCGGGCCATAAGGCCCGTCCGACAGGTCACGGGAGAGACTGGCCATGAAGCTGTATTCCTTCGGCGAAAGCGGCAACGCTTACAAATGCGCCCTGGCGCTGGAGATGGCCGGGCTCGACTGGGAGCCCGTCTTCGTCGACTTCTTCAAGGGCGAGGCCCGCAGCCCCGAGTTCAAGGCGATCAACGAGATGGGCGAAGTCCCGGTGTTGATCGACGGCGACACCACGCTGACCCAGTCGGGGGTGATCCTGGACTACATCAGCTCCAAGACCGGCAAGCTTGGAGGCAAGTCCGCTGCGGAACGGCGTGAGGTTCTGCGCTGGCTCTTCTGGGACAACCACAAGCTTTCCACCGCCATCGGCACCACCCGCTTCCTGATGAACTTCCTGCCCGCCGACAAACGCCCCGAGGCGGTGATCCCCTTCCTGCAAGGCAGGCTCAAGGCCGCCTACACCGTGCTGAACGACCATCTTGCGGGCCGAAACTGGATCGCCGGTGAGGCCGTTACCATCGCTGACCTGTCGTGCTGCGGCTACCTCTACTACCCCGAGCCCTACGGCTTTGCCCGCACCGACTGGCCGAACATCGACCGCTGGCTGGACCGCATCGCCGCCCTGCCCGCCTGGAAACACCCCTACGACCTGCTGACGCGGGCCTTTCCACAATGAATACGGGATCGATTTTCCGGGCTCTGGGTCGGCGCATTCAAAGGCTCCAATATGGTGGAGACCTCGTCGCGAAGCATGAAATCAACCGACAAGTGACGATCTGCCACCTTACCAATCCATTCAGCATCTACTTCGCCTTCAGATCTGAGACATCAGGCTGCATTTTGTCTGCAGACGAAGCCAGCGAGGTAGCGCGTCTGTTGGAACAGATTGTTGAGATCGAAAATCAAGGAGTAGCCCCATGACCGACGCCTTCATCTATGACGCCGTCCGCAGCCCCCGGGGCAAGGGCCGTCCCGACGGGTCGCTGCACGAGCTGACCGCTGTTGCCTTGTCGGCAAAGGTGCTGAACGCGTTGAAGGAACGGAACGGGCTGGAAGGCCACGCGGTTGAGGATGTGATCTGGGGGAATGTCACCCAGGTCGGCGAACAGGGCGGGTGCCTAGCGCGGTCGGCGGTGCTGGCTTCGGACCTCGACGAACGCATTCCGGGCCTTGCCATCAACCGGTTCTGTGCCAGCGGAATGGAGGCAGTGAACCTGGCGGCAAACCAAGTGAAGGGCGGTGCGGGCCACGCCTATATTGCCGGCGGGGTCGAGATGATGGGCCGCGTCGCGATGGGGTCAGACGGGGCGGCGATTGCCGTGGACCCGGGGCTGGCGATGAAGACCTACTTCGTGCCCCAGGGCATCAGCGCGGACATCATCGCCACCGAATACGGCTTCACCCGCGACCAGGCCGACGCCTTGGCGATGGAATCCCAGCGCCGCGCCGCGCAGGCCTGGTCGGAAGGCCGGTTCGAGAAGTCGGTGCTGGTGATCAAGGACCAGAACGGCCTGCCGATCCTGGCCACCGACGAATACATGCGCCCCGGCACAGACATGCAGGCTTTGGGCGCGCTGCGGCCTGCCTTCAAGGAGATGGGCGAGGTGATGCCCGGCTTCGACAAGGTCGCGATGATGAAGTACCCGCATCTTGAACGGATCAATCACATCCACCACGCCGGGAACTCCTCCGGGATCGTGGACGGGGCCGCCGCCGTGCTGATCGGCAATGCCGAGTTCGGGAAGGCCCACGGGCTGAAACCCCGCGCGCGCATCCGGGCGACGGCGAAGATCGGGACCGATCCGACGATCATGCTGACCGGCCCGGTTCCGGCGACGCAGAAGATCCTGAAGGACTCGGGCCTGCAGATCGGCGACATCGACCTGTTCGAGGTGAACGAGGCCTTCGCGTCTGTGGTTCTGCGTTTCCAGCAGGCCTTCGACGTCGATCCCGCGCTGGTGAACGTCAACGGCGGGTCAATCGCGATGGGTCACCCCCTGGGTGCGACCGGCGCGATCATCATCGGGACCCTGCTGGACGAGTTGGAGCGGCAGGACAAAGAGCTTGGCCTAGCCACCCTCTGCATCGCCAGCGGCATGGGCGCGGCCACGATCATCGAACGGGTCTGATGCAGATGCGCGACAGCGGTGGGCAAATTCCCGTGAACCGGGCGGAAGGCGGGACTGGCGTCGGTTTCGTCGTATCCGATGTCGCAATCCTACGTCGCGCGTTGGGTGATTCTCCCAAGCTGGATGCTTCTTCGGATTGTTTCACAAGGCATTCGGGCCATGCATTCCCAACTGACCGCCGAGTTGCGCGCGCGCGGACACCTGCTTTTGCAGGGGCGCATCGACGAGCTGATCGACAACTACATCTTCCCGCTTCCGGTATTTCTGCCCGAGCAGCGGATGCTTCTCACCTGCCGGGCGCAGGGGCGCGCCGTCTTCTCGCTGCTACACGCATCGCTGAAGCGCACAGGCGTCACCACCCTGCAGCCACAGGTCCAGGCGGTCGAGCTGCCGCGTTCCGGGCGCTTTCGGGTCTGGGTCGACTGGCAGGAACGGGTGCTGCCGACAGCCGAGACGCGGGTCTCATCCGCGATCTACTACTTCCGGGTGACACGGCTTGGCCCTGGCATCGAGATGGTGGACTATACCCGCCTGTCGATGCCCGAGCTGCATCAGGAGTTCGAGGCACTCGCGCTGTCCGCCTGACGTCGCGCGCCTTCCAGGTCGGGCGTCAGCCCAACCAAGAGGAATGACCGATGCCCGTGATTGACCCTGCCAAGGTTCCGCTGAAGACCGGATCGATCTACCCCGAACCCTATGCCAGCATGATGCAGGGCCGGTCTTCGCTGCGCCTGGGCGAGGCCGGGGGGCTGACGCAGTTTGGCGTCAACCTCGTCACGCTGGAACCCGGCGCGCTGTCCAGTTTGCGGCACTGGCACCTGAAGGAAGACGAGTTCGTCATGGTCACCGAGGGCGAATGCACCCTGGTCCAGGACGCGGGCGAGACGGTGATGCGGCCCGGCGATTGCGCTGCCTTCCCGGCGGGTTCGACCGACGGGCACCATTTCATCAACCGCACCGACCGGGCGGCGCGCTTCCTTGTGATCGGATCGAAGGCCCCGCGCGAGGTGGCGACCTATTCCGACGTCGACCTCGTCTGCGAGATCGAGGGGGGGAAGGCGCGCTTTACCTACAAGGACGGCAGCGACTGGACAGGGCCGCGATGAGCCCGATTTCGATCTATCCGTCCGGGCTGGACGTGGTGACTGCTGCGGTCCCTGCGGGCGACCTCGATGCCTATGCTGCGATGATCGACCTGCCTTATCTGGTGCACGCCGGCACGGCAGACCTCTTGGTATCGGATCGCGAAGGCCTGAGGCCGACCTTCCAGGCGCTTGGCGACGGGCTTAGGGTGCGTGATGTCACGCAGTGCGAGAGGATTGCCCGCGCAGCCGGCTGTGTCGACCGTGACGGGATCGAGGACACCGCCCATTCGCATGTCGCCTCGCCCACGATCGTTCGCAGGGATGACCGCTGGCTGTTTTCGCAGGCGCGCTATCGATCTCTTCAGACACGCCGCTGGCCCTTCGCCGACGCGCAGGTGTTCGGGCATTTCGACCAGACGGCGGATGCGGAGACTGCCTCGTGATCCTGGACCCTGCCGCAATCGTGGTCAGCCAGACCCCGGCCGCAGACGTGCCGCGGCTTGGTCGGGCGCGCACGCTGCATCTGTCGGATGCGGGCGGGCTGACCCAGTTCGGCGTTCACGAGCAGACCCTTCATCCGGGTGCCACCACCGGTTTGCGGCACTGGCACTCGGCCGAGGATGAGTTTGCCTATGTGCTGGAAGGCGTCGTCACGCTGGAAGATGACGACGGTTTGCAGGATCTGGGTCCGGGCGACGCCGTCGCCTGGCCACACGGGCGCCCGAACGCGCACCGCCTGCTGAACCGCAGTGACAAGCCATGCCGCTACCTGATCGTCGGCAGTCGGGCGAAGGGCGACATCTGCACCTATCCATACGACGGCCGCCGCCAGATCAACGAGGCCACCGCTTGGCGGATCGAGGCGGCGGACGGTGCCGTGCTGCGGTCCGGCGACCTGCCGGCCGAGCTGCTGAACCTGCGTGCGCCCTGGGGCCGGCCGTGGGACGGCAGCTCAAGGCCGCAGGTGCTTCGCGCCGGGTCGGTCGAACGGATGTACTGCACAAGCAACTATCCGGAAGGGTTTTCGGCGCTGGGCGATGCCTGGGACATCGCCTTGTCGGACGCAGGTGGCCTGACCCAGTTCGGCGCTTTCCTGGAAATCGTTGATCCCGGCGGCCAGACGTCGGTGCGGCACTGGCACGAGGAAGAGGACGAGTTCCTTTATGTCCTCGACGGCACCGTCACGCTGTTGGAAGACGACGGGGCGCGCAGTATCGGTCCCGGCACGTCGGTCGCCTGGCCTGCTGGGATCCCGAACGCCCATTGCCTTCGCAATGTCGGCGATACGCAGGCGATCCTCTTCATCGTCGGAACCCGCTTGCCGGAGGACAGCTGCCACTACCCCGATATTGACCTTCATTACGCCCGCCGAAATGGCTTCCGCACCTTTACACGCAAGGACGGCACGCCCTATCCCGGCTGGCCCCGCGAGGTGGGCCGCTGATGGCGATGCATGCTCACGACATTTTTTTGATGCAAACGGGAACCGACGCCTGCATCCTGAGTTCTGCGTTAGGTGAAGTATTGTTCCACGACTTTCCGGCGCGCGCCTTGCTGGTTGGGGGCGTTCGTCCCCATCATTGCAAGGGGTCCCGATTCATGAGCCCGACCGCCATTCTGCAGGTCTATCTGGACCGCATTGGCAAAGCAGTCCTGAGTGAGAGGTTCGAAGAGTATCGTAGCTTTGTGCAATTGCCCCTAAGCATCCAGACAGCCTCGGCAAGCATGACGATTTCCAACGACGAAGACCTGCTGGACGGGCTCGACGCCTTCAACGACATGCTACGGTCCCATGGCGTGACGGACATGATCCGTCCGGTAAAGGCGGCCGTCTTCCAGGGCACCGACCACATCGTCGGCGTCTACGAGACGCGGTTGATGCGAGACTCGCAGCAGGTCCTTCCGACCTTCCATTCGAAGATGTGGCTCGGCTGCTTCAGCGGCATCTGGAAGGCGATGGAGATTCACAACACCACCAAAGATGCGCGCTGGCCAATTCTGCTGACCCGCCTTCCCCCTGACAATTGGCTTTCCGAGGAGACCTGAGTTGACCGACTTCACCATGACCACTGACGCCGACGGCGTCGCCACCATCACCTGGGACGTCGCATCGAAGTCGATGAACGTCATGTCGACCGAGGCCTTCATGGCGCTGAGCGGTCAGATCGATCAGGCACTGGCGGACGGGTCGGTGAAGGGGGTGATCATCACCAGCGGAAAGAAGGACTTTGCCGGGGGCATGGACCTGAACGTCATCGCCCGGATGCGGGCTGGCGGGGCTCAGGCGATCTTCGACGGCGTCATGCAGATGCATCAGACCTTGCGCAAGATCGAGCGGGCGGGGATGGACCCGAAAAGCCTGAAGGGCGGCAAGCCCATCGTGGCCGCGCTGCCCGGCACTGCGTTGGGGATTGGGCTGGAACTGCCCTTGTCCTGCCACCGGATCATTGCCGCCGACAACCCGAAGGCCAAGATCGGCCTGCCCGAGATCCTGGTCGGGATCTTCCCCGGCGCGGGCGGCACGACGCGGCTGGTCCGCAAGCTTGGCGCGATGGCTGCGGCACCGTTCCTGCTGGAGGGGAAGCTGTCGGACCCCAAGTCCGCCAAGGCTGCCGGGATCATCGATGAGGTCGTGGCCCCCGAGGACCTGCTCAAGCGCGCCAAGGACTGGGTCCTGTCGGCCACCGACGCCGACCTAGTGAAACCCTGGGACGCCAAGGGCTACAAGATGCCCGGCGGCGCGCCCTACCATCCGGCAGGGTTCATGACCTTCGTCGGTGCCAGCGCGATGGTCCACGGCAAGACGATGGGCGTCTATCCGGCTGCGAAGGCTTTGCTTGCGGCGGTCTACGAAGGCGCCCTGGTGCCCTTCGACACAGCGCTTAAGATCGAGGCGCGGCACTTTACCAGCGTCCTGATGAACCCCTCCTCCACCGCGATGATCCGCAGTCTTTTCATCAACAAGGAGGCGCTGGAGAAGGGTGCAAACCGGCCCAAGGTCGAGGATATGGCCGTCCGCAAGCTTGGCGTGATCGGCGCAGGCATGATGGGGGCCGGGATCGCCTATGTCTCGGCCAATGCCGGGATCGAGGTGGTGCTGATCGACAGCACTCAGGACGCCGCAGACCGGGGCAAGGCCCACTCCGAAGGCATTCTCGACAAGGGCATGAAGCGCGGGAAGGTGACGGCTGACAAGAAGGCCGAGGTGCTGGGCCGGATCACGGCGACCACGGATTATGCCGCACTTGCCGGCGTCGATCTGGTGGTGGAAGCGGTCTTCGAGGACCCGAAGATCAAGGCCGAGGTGACGGCCAAGGTCGAGGCGGCCGTGGGTGCGGACTGCATCTATGCGACGAACACCTCGACCCTGCCGATCACCGGTCTGGCGGCGGCCTCAAGCCGGCGGGATCAGTTCATCGGCATCCACTTCTTCAGCCCGGTCGACAAGATGAACCTGGTCGAGATCATCCGGGGCAAGGCGACCGGCGACAAGGCCGTTGCCAAGGCGCTGGATTTCGTCCGGCAGATCCGGAAGACCCCCATCGTCGTCAACGACGCCCGCTTCTTCTACGCCAACCGTTGCATCATCCCCTACATCAACGAAGGCATCCGCATGGTCGCCGAGGGGGTGGAGCCTGTGCTGATCGAGAACGCCGCGAAGCTGGTCGGCATGCCTCTGGGCCCGCTTCAGCTGGTGGATGAGACCTCCATCGACCTCGGCGTGAAGATCGCCAAGGCGACCAAGGCGGCAATGGGCAAGGACTACCCCGATGAGGCCGTGGACCATGTGCTGTTCTGGATGGCCGACCAGGGCCGGCTGGGGAAGAAGGCCAATGCCGGGTTCTACGCCTATTCCGACAAGGGGGAGCGGCTGGGGCTGTGGGAGGGGCTGGAGGCGAAGTATCCACTGGACAAGGTGCAGCCGTCGCTGGCCGACGTGCAGCACCGTCTTTTGTTCGCGCAGGTGCTGGAAGCCGTCCGCGCGCTGGAGGAAGGCGTCCTGACCGACATCCGCGAAGGCGACGTGGGCGCGATCCTCGGCTGGGGCTTCGCGCCGTGGTCGGGCGGGCCGTTCTCGTGGCTGGACATGATCGGTGCGCCCCGCGCGGTAGAGATCTGCCGGGGCCTGACGGCGCAGTTCGGGCCGCGCTTCCATGCCCCGGCGCTTTTGCGCGAGATGGCCGAGAAGGGTCAGACCTTCTACGGTCGGTTCGCAAGTGAAAAGGCCGCAGCCTGAACCACGCAGCGTAGGGTGGGCAATTTGCCCACCCTGCTTTCGCTGCATGGTTAACAATTCGAGGTCTCTACGCACGTAGAGACGGAAGGAAGACGGAAGCAAGACAGGATGAAGACGCCCGGTCCGACCCCGTTTACCTCACGGGTTAACCAGGTTCGGCGGTGACGTCCCCTCGGCCCAGGCCACCAGGTTCGCCACCGCCATCATCCCCATGTTCTCGCGCACTTCCAAGCAGGCGGTCCCGAGATGAGGGAGGAGCGTGACGTTCTCCATCTCCATAAGCGCCGCCGGAACCTTCGGCTCGAACTCATATACGTCAAGGCCAGCACCAGCGATCCGGCCAGCCTGCAGCGTCTCGACCAGCGCGGTCTCGTCCACCACGTCGCCGCGGCTGATATTCACGAAGATGCCGGTTTTCTTCATCATTCCCAGCGCCTTGGCGTCGATGAGGTGATGCGTCGCCTTGCCCCCCGGAACGGCCACCACCACGAAATCCGCCGCCATCGCCTCGGCCATGTCCACTTGCCGCGCGGGCAGTCCGGGGTCCTCGACGCGGGAGCGGTTGTAGAACACCACCTCCATGTCAAAGCCGTAATGGCAGCGCTTGGCGATGGCCTTGCCGATCCGACCGAAGCCGATGATTCCAAGGCGTTTTCCGGTGACATGGGTGCCCAGCATCTGGACCGGCCCCCACCCTTCCCACTTGCCCGCCCGCAGGATGCGCTCGCCTTCGCCAAGACGCCGGGCGGTCATCAGGATCAGGCTGACAGCGATGTCCGCAGTGGCATCGGTGACCGCCCCGGGAGTGTTGGACACCGCAATGCCGGACGCCTTTGCGGCCTCGGCGTCGATGTGGTTGTAGCCCACTCCGAAGTTCGCAAGGATCTTCGCGCGGGGCGCAGGAACCTCGGCGAAGACATCCGCCTGGAACCGGTCGCCCAGTGTCGGCAGCACCGCGTCATAGTCGCGCAGCGCTGTGCGCAGTTCCTCGGGCGACAGCACCTCGGTCCGGTCCCGCAGGGTGACGTCAAACCGTTCGCGGGCGGCCTCCAGGACGCGGTCGGGCAGGCGGCGGCTGATCAGAAGCTTCGGTTTCAAAACAGTTTTCCTCCCAAGGGAACCTCGTGACCCGGCCCGATCAGCACGACCGCGCCCTCTTCGTCCGGCAGACCCAGAACCAGCACTTCCGACATCACCGGCCCGATCTGGCGGGGCGGAAAGTTGACCACGGCCAGCACCTGTCTGCCCACCAGTTGGTCGACGCTATAGTGCTTGGTGATCTGGGCGGAAGAGCGCTTTTCGCCAATCTCCGGCCCGAAATCGACCCAAAGCTTGTAGGCCGGCTTGCGCGCCTCGGGAAAGGGCTCTGCGCGGGTGATGCGGCCGACGCGGATGTCGACCGTTTCGAAATCGGCGTAGGTGATCGTCATTTGCCGAGTTCCCGCCCCCGGTCGGCAGCGGCCTTCACGGCGCGTTTCAGCAGCGCTGGAAAGCCCGAGTCAGAGTCCATGAGCACACCAAGGGCGGCCGCCGTCGTGCCTCCGGGTGAGGTCACGTTGATCCGCAATTGCGCTGCAGTTTCGGGGCTTTGGAACGCCAGCTCCCCCGCCCCGCAGACGGTCGCTCGCGCCAGTTGCATGGCGACGTCGGTGGGAAGCCCCTCAGCCTCGCCCGCGGCGGCCATCGTCTCGATCAGGTGGAAGACATAGGCCGGACCCGAACCGGAAACGGCGGTCACCGCGTCGATCTGATCCTCACCCGCAAGGTCCACCACCTGCCCCACGGCGGCCATCAGCTCGCGCGCGAGGGCGTAATCTGCGTCCGAGACATGGGCGTTGCGACAAAGCGCGGTGATCCCGCGACCGACCATCGCAGGCGTGTTCGGCATGGTGCGGACGATGGGGGTCCGGCTGCCCAGGACGTCTTCGAAGGTGGCGATCTTGGTCCCCGCCGCGATCGACGCGAACAGCGTCGAACCGTTGCCCAAAGCCTGTAGTGACGGCAGCGCCGCGCCCATCATCTGCGGCTTCACCGCCAGAAGCGCCACGGCAGGCGCCTTCGGAACACCTTGGTTGAGATGCACGCCGCTGCCCTTCAGCCAGTCCGTGGGGTTGGGCTCGATCACCCAGACCGACCCGGGCGGCACCCCCGCCGCCAGCCAGCCGGTCAGCAAGGCCGTCCCCATCTTGCCGCAGCCAAGCAGCACCAGCCCGTCCCGAGCCACGCGATCCAAGGTCATGGAACCCCCCTTCAAACCGGGGAGAGGTTAGGCGCGCCCGTAGGCCTCGGCAATGGCGACTTTCATCGCCTGCTCGGGGGACTGGTCTCCCCACATCGCCAGCTGGAAGGCGGGATAGAACCGTTCCGACGCCATCACCGCCGCGGCGATCAGCCGGTCGATCTGTTCCGGTCCCGCGATCTGCCCGCCCGAGAGGACAAGGCCATAGCGCCAGACCATCAGCTTCTGTTCGGACCACCAGGTGAAAGCCCCGGTCCAGACCAGGTCGTTGCAGCGGTTCAGCACGTCGTAAAGCGCGTGGATCCGGTCTGCGGGCGGCTCCATCTCGAAGGTGCAGATCAGGCGCAGCGTCTCATCCTGCTCGCACCAGGCGAGGGTCAGCGAGTAGGTCCGCCACTGCCCTTCAACCGCCATCGCGATCTGGTCGTCGGTGACACGGTCAAATTCCCAAGAATGGTGCTCGGCAAGGCTTTCGACGATGTCGATGGGATGAAGGTCCTCCATCGATGCGTAATCTTCGGAAAGCGACATTGCCTGGCCTCACAATAAAGCTTCTGGCGGGCCGAAACCCACTAGAAACTGGGTATCTGGCAAGGATCAGCGTTTGCCCGACGCCGTCCTTACTAGATATGGTGTGGCCAAAGCGGAAGCCTGTAAAGCGATTTCTTGCGAAAATAGCTGTGGACAAGAGGTTTTTGCAGGCCGGAGAGTCTGAAGAGTCAAGCACTTGGCATTTGGCGAGAGCGATTGGCAGGGCGAAACACGCCAAAGCAGAAAAAAGCCCCCGTGCTGTGGGGCACGGGGGCATGTCGGGTTGCCCGGACAGCCTAGGGGACAGTACTGCCGGGCCGAAGGCGATGGGGACAGATCGCATCTCCGAACACCCCTGACCATAGGCCCGGGATGAATCGAGTGTATGACAGTCAGCCCCGGCGTGAGCGGATCATGCCGGTGATGTCGTAAACCTGCTCCAGGATCGGCCGGGCGAGCGCGTCGGCGCGGTCGGCACCATCGCCAAGAATGCGGTCGATCTCACCCGGGTCGGCCATCAGGCGGTTCATCTCGGCGGTGATCGGCGAAAGCTTGGCCACGGCCAGGTCCGCAAGTGCTGGCTTGAAGGTGCCGAACTGCGCACCGGCAAAATCGCGGACGACCTGGTCCACCGAGTGCCCGGCAAGGGCGGCGTAGATGTTGACCAGGTTCCGCGCCTCGGGCCGGTCCTTCAGGCCGTCCGCCGTTTCCGGCAGCGGCTCGGGGTCGGTCTTGGCCTTGCGGATCTTTGTGGCGATCATGTCGGCATCGTCGGTCAGGTTGATGCGGCTTTGGTCCGAGGGGTCGGACTTCGACATCTTCTTGGTGCCGTCGCGCAGGCTCATCACCCGAGTCGCAGCGCCTTCGATCAGCGGCTCGACAACCGGGAAGAAATTAACCCCATAGTCGTTGTTGAACTTGATCGCGATGTCGCGGCAAAGCTCAAGATGCTGTTTCTGGTCATCGCCCACGGGCACCATCGTGGCGTGGTACAGCAGGATGTCGGCGGCCATCAGAGAGGGATAGGCGAAAAGGCCCAGCGAGGCGTTCTCGGCGTTCTTTCCGGCGGTCTTGTCCTTCCACTGGGTCATGCGGGACATCCAGCCCATGCGCGCGACACAGTTGAAGATCCAGCCAAGCTCGGCATGCGCGCCGACCTGGCTTTGGTTGAAAAGAATGGACCGTTTCGGGTCGATCCCGGCGGCGATGAAGGCGGCGGCCCCTTCCCGCGTCTGGTGGCGCAGCTTTTCCGGCTCCTGCCAGGTGGTGATCGCGTGCATGTCGACCATGCAGTAGATCGTCTCGATCCCCTCGTCCTGCTTCTCGACAAAGCGCTTCAACGCGCCAAGGTAGTTGCCAAGCGTCAGCCCGCCCGAGGGCTGGATGCCCGAAAAGATGCGGGGCTTGAAGGCTTTCGGCGTTTGGACCGCCGTAGCTGGGGAGGACATGTCAAGGCTCCGTCTGGATAATGCGTGCGAACCCGCGTAATCGAAGGGGCAACAGGCGTCAATCAGCAGGACAGGCATGGACCCGGACCACAACGCACCGCCTTTGAACCCGCTGCCGCCCGTGGTCTGGGCGCTGGCGCTGCCGATGATCGCGATGGAGCTGGTGCTCAGCCTGGCGCAGGCCGGTCTGGTCGGGGGGGCGCAGGGGTTCACCTGGCGGGTGCAGGCGGTGGAACGCTTCGGGCTGTTTCCCGAACTGCTGCAGTATCAGTGGGAGACGGGCGGCCAGCCGGTCGGCGAACTGTACAGGCTGGTAAGCTATGTGCTGGTCCACGGCAGCTTCACGCATGCGATCTTCGCCATCGTCATGTTGCTGGCCCTGGGCAAGATGGTGGCCGAAGTCTTCCGCTGGTGGGGGGTGCTGATGGTGTTCCTCGGCTCGGCTGCGGTGGGGGGCGCGGCCTATGGGCTTGTGGTGCCCGGACTGAAGACGCAGCTGATCGGCGGGTTCCCGGCGGTGTACGGTTTGATCGGGGCCTTCACCTTCCTGATCTGGACCCGGCTGGCCATGGTCGGAGCGAACCGGTTCCGGGCCTTCAGCCTGATCGGGGCGCTTTTGTTCGTCCAGTTGGTGTTCGGGCTTCTCTTCGGGGCGGGCTGGGACTGGGTGGCGGACATCGCGGGCTTTGCCACCGGGTTCCTGCTGTCCTTCGTCGTGGCGCCTGGCGGGATCCGGCGTGTGCTGGACCAGATCCGTCAGCGCTGACGGCGCAGCGCCATCAGATCCGATAGCCGGACCGCCTTCAATCCGAACGCCGCTGCGGCGTAAGTCCCCATTCCAAGCGTGATCAGCAGGGCAAGGGCAAGGACCCGGTAGGCACGGGCTTCGAGCATCGGCTGCAGAAGGCTCCAGCCAATCCAGAGTGCGAGACCCATCACCGCAGAGGCCAGCACGATCCGCCATAACCGCGACAGGAAGCGCGGATCGAAGCGTGTTTCCTCGCCCAGCCGCCGCGCGCCCCACCAAAGCTGGCCCACCATCACCCAGGCCGAAAGCGTTGTGGCCCAGGCTGCGGCAGAAAAGCCGATCCAGGGCATCAATCCGAAGGCGAGTGCTGCGTTCAGCACCATTGACCAGACGGCGTACCGGAAGGGACTGCGCGTGTCCTCGCGGGCGTAGAACAGGGGTTGCAGGGCCTTCTGCAGGACGAATGCGGGCAGGCCCAGGCCGTAGATCGCCAGGGCCAGCGCGGTGGCGGCGGTGTCCTCGGCCCCGAAAGCGCCGCGCTGATAGAGGACCTCGGTGATCGGCAACGCGATGACCACCAGCGCCACGGCGGCGGGAAGCGTCAGGAGAAGCGCGAATTCGGTGCCGCGGTTGAACGCCTCGCGGCCCCCGGTGCTGTCCCCCGTCTGCAGCCGCCGGGAAAGCTCTGGCAGCAGGACCGTGCCCACGGCAATAGCGACGACGCCCAGGGGAAGCTGGTACAGCCGGTCGGCGTAGACGAGCCAGGAGATCGCGCCCTCTGTCCCCGAGGCGACCTGACGCGAAACGAGGAGGTTGATCTGGACAACCCCGCCGACCAGCAGCGCGGGGCCCATCGTGATCATCAGTCGCTTGAAGTCCGGCGTCAGTTTGGGAAGCCGCAGGCGGGGGACAAAACCGATGCGACGGGCGGCATACAGCGTCCATGCAAGTTGCGCGATGCCGGTGATCGGCGTGGTCCAGGCCAGCGTCAGGCCCATGTCCCAGCCAAGGTAATGCGCCAGCATCATTGCGACGATGAAGACGACGTTCATCAGGACCGGCACCGCCCCGGCCTCGGCAAAGTGGCCGTGGGCGTTCAGGATGCCGGACAGAAGCGCGAAAAGCGAGATGAAGCCGATGTAGACGAAGGTGATACGCCCGAAGTCCACCGCCATGTCGAAGCGGCCGTCACCGACGAAGCCGGCGGCCATCGCCCAGACCAGAAGCGGCATTGCCAGCGTGCCGATCAGCGTGAAGACGATCAGGAAGGCGCTCAGGCCGGAGAAGGCATTCTGTGCGAAACCCTCGGCATCATCGCCGGCCTCCAGTTTCTTGGCGTACAGGGGGACGAAGGCCTGGTTGAACGCGCCTTCGGCGAAGAATCGACGGAACATGTTCGGCAGCGAAAAGGCCACGTTGAACGCGTCCGCCACCGGCCCGGCGCCCAAGTAGGCTGCCATCATCAGCTCGCGCACCAGACCCGCGCCGCGCGACACCAGCGTCCAGCCGCCCAGCGTCACGATGTTGCGGATCATCCCGCGCGCGCCGCTCATGCGATGGCCCTTTCGGCCCCCTCGACGATGGCCTGGCGCAGCTTCTTCTCCAGTGCTTCCTGGCGATGCTTCTGGTGCAGCTTCAGGCCGAACATGTCCTTGACGTAGAAGGTGTCCACCACCTGCGCGCCATAGGTCGCGATCACGGCGCTGGCGATGTAGATGTTGTTCACCGCCAAGGTCCGGGTCAGGTCGTACAGCAGGCCCGGACGGTCGCGGGTGTCGACCTCGATGATCGTGTAGATGTCCGACCCTTCGTTGTCGAACATGATGTGGGTCGGAAAGCGGAACTCGCGTTCGCGCTTCTTGATCTTGTCGCGGTCCTTCAACGCCTCGCGCGCCAGGACCTCGCCCTTCAGGGTCTTGTCGATCATCCCGCGCAGGCGCGGCAGTCGGCTGATCTCGTAGGGATGGCCCTCGATGTCCTGGACCCAGAAGACCGCGGTGGCATAGCCGTCCTTCGAGGTATAGGTCCGTGCGTCCACCACATTGGCGCCGACCAGGGCCAAGGCCCCCGCAAGGCGGCTGAAGATGCCGGGATGGTCGGCCAGCGCAAAGCAGGCCCGCGTCGCGTCGCGGTCGGGATCGGGATGCAGGTCGATGCGGATCTCGTCGTCGCCGATGCCTTGCAGAAGGCGGGCAAAGACCTCATGCGTGTCGGTGGACAGGCCTTGCCAATAGGGCGCGTAATGGCGCGTGGTCTCATGATCCAGTGCGGCGGCGTCCCAGCCCTTCAGCCGGTCGCGCAAGGCCAGCGTGGCGTCGGCCTGCCGGTTCTCGCGGTTCAGCGTCTCCAGCCCGCCCTCAAGCGCCTCGGCGGTCTGCTTGTAGAGCTGCCGCAGCAGCATGGCCTTCCAGTTGTTCCAGGTCCCCGGCCCGACGCCACGGATGTCGCAGACCGTCATCACGGTCAACAGGTCCAGCCGCTTGCGCGTGCGGACGGCCTTGGCAAAGTCGCGCACCGTGCGGGGGTCGCCGATGTCGCGCTTCTGCGCCATGTCCGACATCAGAAGGTGGTAGCGGACCAGCCATTCCACCGTCTCGCATTCCTCGGCATCCAGCCCCAGCCGGGGCGCCACACGCCGAGCGATCTGCGCGCCGAGGATGGAATGATCCTCGGGCCGACCCTTGCCGATATCGTGAAGGAGGAGCGCCACATAAAGCACGCGGCGGTTCACGCCCTCCTTCAGGATCGAGGAGGAAAGTGGCAGGTCCTCGACCAGTTCGCCGCGTTCGATCTGTGCGAGGCAGGAGATGGTCTGAATGATGTGCTCGTCCACCGTGTAGTGGTGGTAGACGTTGAACTGCATCATGGCGACGATGGGTTCAAACTCCGGAATGAAAGCGGCAAGGACGCCGAGCTCGTTCATCCGGCGCAGGCTGCGTTCGGGGTTCCCGTGTTTCAGAAGGAGGTCAAGGAAGATGCGCTGCGCCTCGGGGTCGTCGCGCATGTCGTCGTCGATCAGATCAAGGTTCGCAGCGACGATCCGCATGACGTTGGGGTGGAGCAGATACTTTGTCCGCAGCGCCTCTTCGAAGACGCGCAGAAGGTTGAGCTTGTCCTTGAGGAAATCCTTCGGATCCACCACGTCGATGCGGCCTTGCACCAGCTTGTAGCCGGACTTCACCCGCTTGGTCATCTTGAAGATGCCGAACAGGCTTGCCTCGCGCTTGGCGTGACGGGCTTCCAGCTCGGTCAGAAAGACACGCGTCAGCTCGCCCACACGGGTGGCCAGGCGGAAATAGTCCTGCATGAAATGCTCGACCGCGCGGCGGCCGGCGGTGTCGCGGTAGGCCATACGGGCCGCGACCTCGACCTGAAGGTCAAAGGTCAGTGTGTCTGTCGGCCGCCCGGTGATGAAGTGCAAGTGGCAGCGGACGGCCCAAAGGAAGTCTTCCGCCCGGGCGAAACTGTCAAATTCCTCACGCGACAGAAGCCCGGCGCCGACGAGCCCCTCGGCCGAGGGCACCCGGTGCAGGTACTTTCCGATCCAGTAAAGCGTCTGAAGGTCGCGCAGGCCGCCCTTCCCCTCTTTCACGTTCGGCTCCAGCACATAGCGCTGGCCGCCCTGCCGCTTGTGGCGTTCAGCCCGTTCGGCAAGCTTCGCCTCGATGAATTCGGGGCCGGAGTTCTTGAAGAGATCGCCCCAGAGCCTGTCGCCAAGCTCGACCGCGAGGGGGGCGTGTCCACAGATGAAGCGATGCTCCAAAAGGGCGGTGCGGATCGTCACATCCTCGCGCCCAAGGCGGAGGCAGTCCTTTACCGTGCGGCTGGAATGGCCGACCTTCAATTTCAGGTCCCACAGCATGTAAAGCATCGTCTCGATGACGCTTTCCGCCCAGGGGGTGATCTTCCACGGCGTCAGGAACAGAAGATCGACGTCGGACTGCGGCGCCATCTCGGCCCGGCCATAGCCCCCGACACCCAAGACGGCGATGCGCTCGGCCTCGGTCGGATTGGCAAGGGGATGCAGGCGCATGGCGACCGCGAGGGTGACCTGCACCAGCACGTCGGTCAGGGCGGCCTGAGCCGAGACCAGCGCGCGGGCGTGGCGTGGGGCCTGGCGGAAAGCGGCCTCGAAATCCGCTGTCGCGGCGGCCTTGGCGGCCTGCAGATCGCGGACGACCAGCGCACGGGCCGACTTGGCATCTGCAGCGTCCCGCAGGCCCGCAAGCACCCGCGTCGTCAGTTCGACCGCGTCCGGAACCGGATATCCGGGATGGGCTGCCGAAAGCTCTGGGTCCGCCGTGATGGCCCCTTCCACGATGTGCGGACCCTGCCTCAGAACCCGGCGCCGCCGAAGCTGCGCGGGGCAGAGTCGATCACCACGACCTGGCTGGCCCGGATCGTCGCCACGGCAAGGCCGCGTTCGTTGGTGCCGTTCGGCAGCAGGCGGAAGATGCCCGAGACGCCGGCAAAGCCCGCCGATTGGGTGAGGTCCTCCCTGGACAGCGGAGCGCCGTTGGCGGAGCGGTTGGCAAGCGCCCCGATGGCGGCGATCCCGTCATAGGCCAGGGCCGCGACCGGCAGGGGCTGACTGCCGTAGGCGCCCTGGTAGCGCGCCCCGAACTGTGCCTGCAGGCCCGGATCAGGCATGGCGAACCAGCCGCCCTGCACGCCCGGCAGGGACAGCGTCGCCGGCGGGATGTCCCAACGGGTAAGCCCGATGAACTGGGTGGTGTTCCGGTCGATCCCGTTGTCGACCAGAAGTTGGCTGAGGAGCGGCAGCGCCCCCGCCGTGTCGGCAGTCAGGAACAGCGCCGTCGCCCCCGACGACCGTGCCGAGCTGACGATGCCCGAGGCCGCCTGCACGATGCCGTTCTGCGAGAATTCGTATGAGGTGACACCGACGACCGATCCGCCTGCGGCCGAAACGCCGCGTTCGATCGCGGCCTTGCCGACTTCGCCCGCAACGTTGCGGTCATGCACGATCAGCACCTTGGACTTGCCGTTCTGCACCGCGAACCGCGCCAGGCGACGGGCGGTGTTGTCGAAGGTCTGGCCCAGGACGAAAACGTTGCCCCCCGCAATGGCCGTGTTGTTCGAGAAGGCAAGGATGTTGACCCCGGAATTCGCCACCGCGACGCCCGCGGCATTGGCTTCTTCCGAATAGAACGGCCCCAGGATGACCTGCGCGCCTTCATCCACTGCCTGCTTGGCCAGCGCCGCCGCCTGCGCGGGGCTGCCACCGGTCCTGTAGACCTTGAGGTCGATGTTCACCCCCGACAGGTCCGCCATCGCCAGACGGGCGGCATTCTCGAGGTTCTGGCCAAAGAGCTCGTCCTGCGACTGGCCCGAGCCCGAGGGGACCAACAGCGCCACCTGGACCGAGCCGCCTTTGGCCGGAGGCGTCGTCCCGGGGCCGGTCGCAACACAGCCCGACAGGACGAGGGCGGTCAGACCAACAACCATCTGACCCAGCGACTTGCGGGCCCGGCGAAATACGGACAACATGGTGGTTCCTCGCTGTTGCAGCGCGCTGCGTTTGCTGGTCAGGGTAAAGCGTTCGGGAAGGGAAGTAAACTTGTGAGGCAACCCCTTGACCCCGCCTCCGGCTCCCGGGATTCCGTTGTGCGCGCCATTTCGCCGGGACTGCACCTCGTCTCGACCCCCATCGGCGCGGCCCGCGACATCACGCTTCACGCGCTGGATGTGCTGGCCGGTGCCGATGTTCTGGTGGCCGAGGATACCAGGACCTTGCGCCACCTGATGGAGATCCACGGCATCCCGCTGAACGGTCGGCAGGTGATCGCCTACCATGACCATTCGGGCGAGGGACAGATGCAGCGCCTGCTGGGGCTTCTGGCCGAGGGCCGGAGCCTCGCCTACGCCTCCGAGGCCGGAACGCCCCTGATCTCGGACCCCGGCTTCGAACTGGCGCGCGCCGTCGCTGCCGCGGGCTTGCCGATGAGCGCCGCGCCCGGCCCCTGCGCCGCGATCTGCGCGCTGACCCTGTCCGGCCTGCCCTCGGACCGCTTCCTCTTCGCGGGCTTCCCACCCTCGGCACAAGGCGCGCGGCGCAGTTTCCTGGAGGATCTGGCGACGGTGCAGGCGACGCTGATCCTGTACGAAAGCCCTAAGCGGCTGGCGGCCCTTCTGACGGAAATGGCCGCCACGCTGGGCGCGGCCCGGCAGGCAGTGGTCTGCCGCGAGTTGACCAAGCGCTTCGAAGAGGTGATGCGCGGCAGCCTTGCAGACCTTGTCGAACAGGTCGACGGCCGCGACATCAAGGGCGAGATCGTTGTGCTGGTCGACCGTGCCGCACCGGTTGAGGCAGATGATACGACGATCGCCGCCGCCCTGGACCAGGCGCTGAAGACGATGTCCGTTAAGGATGCCGCAACTTTTGTGTCGCAAACTCTGGGCGTGTCCCGCAAGATCGTCTACCGGATCGCCCTCGATCGCAGCCAAGGTTAGCCATGCCGTTCGACGTCGTCTCTTCTCCTGCCAGGTCCTCGCGCAAGGCGCGCGGGTTGACCAATTACCTGGCCGGTCACGCGGCGGAAGCTGCGGTCGCACGACACTATGAAGACCGTGGCGTTGGAATCTGCGCCCGCAACTGGCGCGGCATCACGGGGGAAATCGACCTGATCGGCCGCGACGGCGATGTGGTCGTCTTCATCGAAGTGAAGCAAAGCCGGACGCATGACCTCGCCGCCTCGCACATTTCAGACGCGCAGATCCGTCGCATCTTCGCCTCTGTCGACGAATTCGTCGCTGGCGAACCGAAGGGTTTGCTGACCGATGTCCGTATCGACCTTGCACTGGTCGATGGGCAGGGCCGGGTCGAGGTGGTGGAAAACGCCTTCGCAGGTTGAATTGCATCTTCCGGCGGCTTCGGCCATCACTTCCTTCGAATGAAGGAGTGAGCCATGCCCCTGAAGGTAGCCCTGCAGATGGACCCCATCGGGTCGGTCAACATCAACGCGGATTCGACCTTCCGCATCGCGCTTGAAGCCCAGGCGCGCGGGCATCAGCTGTTCTTCTATCCGCCGGACCGCCTGGCCTTCGTCGAAGGCCGCGTCATGGCACGGGGCTGGCCGATCGAGGTGCGGCGCGAGGTCGGCAATCACGTGACCTATGGCGAAGAGACCGAGGTCGACCTTGGCGACTACGACGTCGTCTGGCTGCGCCAGGACCCGCCTTTCGACATGGGCTACATCACCACGACCCACCTGCTGGAAATGATCCATCCGAAGACCCTGGTGGTGAACGACCCCTTCTGGGTCAGGAACAGCCCGGAAAAGCTGCTCGTCCTGCGTTTTCCGACGCTCACACCACCCACGGCCATTGCCCGCGACCTGGCCACCATCCGGGCCTTCAAGGCGCGGCATGGCGACATCATCCTGAAACCCCTCTACGGCAACGGCGGCGCGGGGGTCTTCCGGCTTGACCCCAACGACCGCAACCTGTCGTCGCTGCATGAGCTGTTCATGGGCATCAACCGCGAGCCGCTGATCGTCCAGAAGTTCCTGCCGGACGTGGCAAAGGGCGACAAGCGGGTGATCCTGGTCGACGGCGAACCCGTGGGCGCGATCAACCGTGTCCCCCAGGCCGGCGAGACCCGGTCGAACATGCACGTCGGCGGCCGGCCCGAAAAGATCGGCCTTACCGAGCGCGACCTTGAAATCTGCCGGACCATCGGCCCGGTGCTCAAGGAAAAGGGTCAGGTCTTCGTCGGCATAGACGTCATCGGCGACTGGCTGACCGAGATCAACGTCACCTCTCCCACCGGCATCCAGGAGCTGGAGCGGTTCGACGGCACCAACGCCGCCGCCCGGATCTGGGAAGTGATCGAGGCAAAGCGGGCCTAGGCGAGCCCACTGTCCGGATAGGCGCGGCAAATGTCCCAGACCAGTGCCTTCATCCAGTCGGCCTGTTCATTCGTGGGCCAGCCCGGCTCCCCGCGGAGGTTCGGAATTCCGCGCGGATCGCGCCCGTAGATCACCGCGTAGTGGGCCACCGCGATCAGATAGCTACCCTTGAGGTTGATGTGGATGTCGTCCTCGAACAGCTCTTGCATGTCGGTCAGCCCAGGCGCCGTTCCGGCCTGGATCGCGTCCCAGACGGCTGCCATGATCAGCGGACCGGGGATCATCCGCATCGGCGGGCTGCCCTCGGGCCGATTGGCGTTCACATAGTCGACGATCTGCTGCCAGGCGCCCATCTCGACGTCCAGCCGGGCGCGGAAGCCAAGCTTGTTGTCCTCGGTTGTGTCCCATTTGCTGGGGACCCCGCTTTGCAGGCTGATCCAGCTGGCATAGAGGACGGTTTCGGCGCCTTTTCCGCCGCGACCGTTCTTCCAGGCATGTTCGAACCAGGTCAGGGCGATCTTGTCCGACCCGTGCCATTGCAGGGTGGCGCGCACCGGAACGCGTTCGGTCAGGACCAGAAGATCATAGTTCGCGATGTCCCGCCGGGCATCGACCGGGTCGATGGGGTTGGTCTTCCACCGATGCTCGGCCGGGCTGCCGGGGATCGTGGACTGGTCGATCACCATGCCCCGCGTCTGCGCACCGCCTGCGGCCTTGACCAGGGTCTCCAGCGGGCGCGGGATGGGGTCTGTCAGGCTGTGTCCGGACATCACCATCCGAAGATTGAAGGGACGCTCCACCGGCTCGGCCCGAAGGGGTGCCGCAGCCAGGGCCGGAAGGGCCGCCAGGCCCGCAAGGACGCTGCGGCGGTTGGGGAAATTCGACATCTCAAATGACCTTTCACACGATCTACGGGCCAAGCTTACCCAGGGCAGATGGGGCTTGGAAGGCGGCACTGCAAGGCCGGGGGCCAGTGGAAATCACCTGGTTGGAAGCGGTCCGAAAGAGTGGTCAGTGCGGCGAGGAATGATACCTGTCCACGGTGGGCAGGGCACTTCGACCAATGAAATTCAATGGCTTGGCCGTGGCCATTCAGCAAGCGTCAACCATGTTCGCCCTCCGGGTCGTGCCGCAGCTTGCGCAAGAGGACCAACCCGAAGAGAAAGTTCGGCAGAACGACCGCCATCGGCACCAGATAGGCCGACAGCGGCAGGGGGCCTTCGGGCAGCGGCTCGTTCGCGGTCTGATAGACGACCAGCAGAATGCCGAAGTTCCAGACCATATGGTAGACCACGGCCGTCCAGATCGACCCGGTCCGCAGCATCAGCGCGATCAGGAGAAGCCCGGTCATCATCGCCGCTACCGCCTGCGCGGCGGCCAGTCGGACGTCGCCCAGCGCAAAGGCGTTCAGGACGTGGATTGCGCCGAAAAGCGCCGAGGTCAGTGCCACCGCCGGCCAGACACGCAGGCGCGAGCGCAGGGCCTGGAACAGGATCCCGCGGAACATCCACTCTTCCGACAGGGCGACCAGCGCCGTGTTGAGCGCGAGGAACAGCATCGTCCGCAGTGGCGGCAGGCCGACGGCCAGCGCGATGAGGTAGAACGGCAAGAGCGTCAGGATGGGAAACCAGATCAGCCTTGCCGTCGCCCAGGCGTCAGGCGGGCCGAAGCCAAGCCCGCGCCAGCGGAAAAGTCCGGTGGCAAGCCCAAGCACCGCGATCCCTGCAAGGATGTTCCAGGCCGGTCCGGAGGAAAGAAATCCGATGACATCGACGAACGACTCCGCCCCCTCCCGCAGAAGGGCGCCGACGGCCATCGTCGCGGCCAGCCACGCGACGAGGGTCAGGAGGGCATGAAAAAGTAGGTTGGGTCTTGCGGGCATTGCGGTCCTGTGCGGATCGGGCGTCATCGCCCCTGGCAGACGCTTGGCAATGCGAAGCGTTCCCGTCGGCACCGGCCTTTGCTGCAGGACTAAACGCGGGGAGGCGCTCGGGCAAGGGCAAGGTCGGCCCGTCGGCAACCGTTGCTTGCGACCGGGCTGCCGATGATAGGACCTTTGGCCTGTAGCCCCGGACTTGGGGCCGGAGTAGACTTGCCCCGACCAAGCACCCAAAGGGGCGTCACCATGTCGATGGTTCCTGCAGGCGAAATCCGCACGATGCAGTCCGCGCTGATCGTGGACGACCATCCGCTGTTCTGCGACGCCTTGTCCATGACGCTGAAGTCCGTCGCCGGGATCGAGGAGATCGAAACGGCCGACCGGCTTGAGACCGCGATCCACCGGATCGATCTGCCGCCCGCGCCGGATGCCATCGTGCTGGACCTGAACCTGCCGGACGTCAACGGGATCGACGGGCTGATCCGCTTGCGGCAGGCGGCGGCGGGGGTGCCGGTGCTGGTGGTCTCGTCACTGGCAGACAACCGGGTGATCGGGGCGTGTCTGGCGGCGGGGGCGGCCGGGTTCGTGCCCAAGCATTCCCGGCGCGAGGTGTTCCGGGCCGCCTTCGATGCGCTGCGCGAGGGGCGGCGGTTTCTGCCGGACGGCTATGAGCCGGTGCCCGAGGGCAAGGGGAAAGCCTCTGCCAAGGAGGAGGCCATCGGTCGGCTGGCGCTGTTGACCCGGCAGCAGGCGAAGATCCTGCAACTGGTCTGCGAGGGCCTTCTGAACAAGCAGATCGCCTATGAGCTGTCTATCGCTGAGACCACGGTCAAGGCGCATGTCACCGCGATCATGCGCAAGCTGGGGGTGCAG
>JAIXSA010000098.1 GCA_027484915.1 Paracoccaceae bacterium
AGACAACCACCTCGCCCGTGTCCAAACCGAAAGACGACCCGAGGAAGTCGGGCGTGCAGCCCATCCTCCTCGACCTAGACGGCGATGGGGTCAAGATCACGGAATACCAGAACTCCACCCAGTTCAGGACCGGGAAGGACGGGCTTCAGCATCGCTCCTCCTGGGCGGGCGCGGGGGATGGGGTGCTGTTCTACGACCCCGATGGGCGGAATGCGATCACGGAACATCGGCAGTATGTCTTCACCGAATGGAACCCCACGGCGGCGGGGGATCTGGAGGCGCTCCGCTCGATCTGGGACACCAACGGCGATGGCAAGCTGACGGCGGCGGACGCGGAGTTCGCGAAGTTCAAGGTCATGGTGACGAACGCCGATGGATCGACCAGCGTGATGACGCTGGCGGCCTTGGGGATCACCGAGATCAACCTGACGGCCAATACGGTGAACATCGAGCTTCCCGACGGGTCGGTCATCACCGGGCAGACGACGTTCACCCGGGCGAACGGGACGGTGGGGAGGGGGCTGCAGGGGCGGTCTGTGCCGGAGGGGATGCGGTGGGCGGCTTGAGGGTGCCCACGCCTGGACAGGTTCTAGAGTTGAGCAAGACCAATGTCTTGCTTGTGGCCGTTGGGTGTTCCTTAACCCCTTGACCGCAGACTCGTCCGTCACGACGGCGGAAGGATCAGGATCGCCCGGAAGTCGTTGACGTTGGTCAGGGTCGGGCCGGTGATGACCTGCGACCCGGCCTTGGCGAACCAGCTGTGGGCGTCGTTGCGGGCCAATGCCTCTGCGGCGCCGGGGGTTTGCAGGGTGGTTGGTCCGACAAGTGCGCCTGCAACCTCCGCCGCGCCGTCCACCCCGTCGGTATCGCAGGCGATGGCGTGAATTTGGCCGTGGCCGTCCAGCGCAAGCGCTAGGGCAAGGCAGAATTCGGCGTTCGGCCCCCCTACCCCGTCGCCGGTACGGGTCACGGTCAGCTCGCCGCCAGAGAGGAGGAGGACAGGCCGGTCGCCCGTCTTCAGGTTGGCGGCGATGTCCTTTGCCATTGCGGCCTGGGTGCGGGCGACCTCGCGCGCCTCGCCCTCGATCCGGTCGCCGAGAGTGCGGACCTGTGCGAGCGGGGCCGCAAGGTCGGCAGCGGCGGCCAGGGATTGGGCTGGGGCCGCGTAGATGACGTTTGTTGTGCGCGATAGGCGCGGGTCGCCAGGGGGGACCACGCCGGAGAGCGCGAGGGCTTTCCGGGCCGAGCCGGGGACAGGGATGGACCAGCGGTCGAGGGTGGCACGCACGTCGTTTGGCGTGGTGGCGTCGCCGACGGTCGGGCCGGAGCCGATGAAGGCCGGGTCGTCGCCCGGCACGTCGGAGATCATCAGGGCCAGCATTTTCGCGGGATAGGCAGCGGCGGAAAGCTGGCCGCCCTTCACGCGGCTGAGGTGTTTGCGAACCGTGTTCATTGCGACGATCGGTGCGCCCGAGGCGAGGAGCGCCGCGTTGACGTGCTGCTTTTCTGCAAGCGTCATGCCTTGGGCAGGGGCGCAGAGAAGGGCGGAGGCGCCGCCGGAGATGAGGGCAAGGACGAAATCGTCCTCTGTGAGGCCCTCAAGAAGGTCGATCATCCGCTGCGTCGCATCGACCCCGGCCTGGTCGGGGACCGGATGAGCGGCCTCGACGATCTCGATCCCTTTGCAGGGGCGGCCATAGCCGTAGCGGGTGATGACAAGGCCCTGACACGGCCCCCAGGCGGCCTCGACCGCCTCGGCCATGCGGGCGGAAGCCTTGCCCGCGCCGATCACCAGCACGCGGCCCTTGGGCTTTTCCGGCAGGAACTCGGCCAAGGATCGCATCGGGTCGGCGACTTCGACAGCGCGGTCGAAGAGGCTGCGGAGGAATTGGGCGGGGTCTGGGATCATCAAAGGCTCGACGCGCGGGGGATCAACGTGACCGGTGTAACGGTTTCGGCCGGGGGCCGGCGGTCGTTTTCCAGCCATTCCAGCACCGTTTCCGCCATCTGCCGCCCGAAACCCGCGATGTCGCAGCGGACCGAGGAAAGCGTGGGGTAGACCTGGGCGCAGTCCTCGATGTCGTCGAAGCCGACGATCTTGAGGCTTTGGCCGATGGCCCGGCCCTGTTCGGTGCAGCCAGTCAGCAAGCCCAAGGCGGTGAGGTCGTTGAAGCAGAGGACGGCGTCCACCGTGGGGTGATGTTCAGCGAGGCGGCGGGCAACCTCACGCCCGAAGGCGCGGCCGGGGCGGCCGGGGAGGTGGAGGGGTTGGAGGCCGTTTGCAGCGAGGGTTGCCAGGTAGCCGGACATGCGCAGTTGCGTCACGGCGCGGCCTTCGAGGCCGCCGACAAAGGCGATGTGGCGCGCGCCCTGGGCGAGGAGGTGTTCGGTGGCGAGGCGCGATCCGGTGGGGTAGTCGGGGGCCGCGAAGGGGGCGCGGGCGGTGGGGACGACCTGACGGAGGACCTGCAACGCGGGGACATTCGCGCGCGCGATGGCGTCGAAGGCCGCCTCGTCGCCATAGGCCGGGGAGACGATGAGGGCGGAGACCCCGTGTTCCAGCATGGCGCCGATGACCTGGGCCTGCAGCGCGGGGTCTTCGTCGGTGTTGGCAAGGACGGTGGCATAGCCGCGTGCCGAGAGGGCCATCTGGAGGGAGGTGGCGAATTCGGTGAAGAAAGGGTTCCTGAGGTCGTTGATGACGACGCCGATGAGGCCTGCGTTCGATGACCGCAGGTTGGCGGCTGCGCGGTTGTAGACGTAGCCAAGTTGCGCCATCGCCCGGCGGACATCGTCGCGGGTTTCCTGCTTCACCAGCGGGCTTTGCTGCAGGACCAGGCTGACGGTCGATTTGGAGACGCCCGCAAGCGTCGCCACGTCGATGATCGTCGGCCGTTTGTCCATCAGTCCTGGTCGATCCCGTGCAAGGCGAGAAGGGTCTTCATACGCGCTTCTGCCAGATCGGGGTTGGAAAGCAAGCCTGCTTGGTCGGCGAGACGGAAGACCTGGGCGTAGTGGGTGATATCGCGGGAGGACTGGAACCCTGCGGGCATGATGAAGTGGGACTGGTGGCCGTTGAGCCAGCTGAGGAAGGCGATGCCGGCTTTGTAGAAGCGGGTGGGGGCGCGGAAGATTTCGCGGCTGAGCGGGACGGTGGGGGCAAGGAGGTTGTGGTAGGTCTTCGCGTCACCCTGCGCGAGGGCTTCGAGGGCCTGGGCGGCGGCGGGGGCGATGGCGGCGAAGATGCCGAGAAGCGCGTGGGAATAGTGCGTCCCGTCACCTTCGATCAGGGGGGCGTAGTTGAAATCGTCGCCAGTGTAGAGGCGGACCCCGGCGGGGAGGCGGGCGCGGAAGGCTTCCTCGTGGGCTTGGTCGAGGAGAGAGATCTTGATGCCGTCGACCTTGGCGGGGTTCTCGGCGATCAGGGAGAGGACGAAGTCGGAGGCTCTCGCTACATTGGTGGATCCCCAATAGCCGGTCAGCGCCGGATCGAACATGTCGCCGAGCCAGTGGAGGATGACCGGCTGGGCGGCCCCGTCGATGAGGCGGCGGTAAACTTTTCGGTAGGTGTCCTCGGTGGCGTTGATGGCGGTAAAGGCGCGGGAGGCCATGAGGATGAGCTGGCCGCCTGCCGCCTCGATGGCCTCGGCCTGGGTGGTGTAGGCGGCGAGGATGGCGTCGGGGGTGGCTGGGGTCTGCGCGTGGTCGGTCCCGGCTCCGCAGGCGACCCTTGGCAGCATCGGGTGGGCTTTGGCCGCGCGCATGGTGCGCTGGATGAGTTCCAGCGCTGTCGGCCAATCGACGCCCATGCCGCGTTGGGCGGTGTCCATTGCCTCGGCCAGGTGCAGGCCCTGGTCCCAGAGCTGCTGGCGGAAGCCGAGGGTCGCATCCCAGTCGACAGCGGGGCGGGTGTCCCAGGGGTTTCTTTCGCGCAGGGGATCGGAGACGACGTGGGCGGCGGCGAAGGCGGTCCGGGTCAGCGGCGTGCGGGGTGCGCGGGGGGTGATGGTGGTGCCGATGAGGCGGTAGGGCTCAAGGCGGGCGTCGGCGGCGGGGAGGGTCAGCATGGTGGGGCCTTCCGGGCGTTTTCGAAATGGAGCGCTGGCGCGCAAGGCTTTTGTCTCGTCGGCGCGCTTGCGCACTTCTCCTCGGGCGTTGGGGGCGCTTCGCCCCCCAAACCCCCAGAGGATATTTGGGGACATGAAATGGTCATGGGATGGGCAGGTCGAAGACGAGGATGCCGTCGAGGCCGCCTTGGGCTGCGGCGACGAGGGCGACGCCGACGCGTTTGTGGTCGGGGTGGGCCTGGTAGGCGGCAAGCGCGTCCCAGTCGGCGAAGTCGACGGTGAAGCCGTGGAGGTAGCCGCGCTCGATCTTCTCGGGGCTTTCGGAGCGGCCGGAGTGGATGGCGAGGATGCCGGAGAGTTCTAGGCTGTGGAGATCGGCGAAGATCGCCTCGATGTGGGCGTCGGAGACCTCAGAGCGGGCCTTGAGGAGGACGATGTGGCGGATCATGTCTGGGCGTCCTTGATGAGGTCGGCGGCTTTCTCTGCGATCATGATCGTCGCGGCGTTGGTGTTCGAGGAGACGACGGTAGGCATGATAGAGGCGTCGACGATGCGGAGGGCGTCGATGCCGTTGAAGCGAAGGGTCGGGTCGACGACGGCCTCCAGGTCCGCGCCCATGCGGCAAGTGCCGGCGGGGTGGTGGTCGGTCTTGGCGTTCTTCACGGCATAGTCGAAGTAGTCTTGGTCGGTCTTGATGTCGGGACCGGGCAGGCGTTCGGCGAGGACGAAGGGTTTCAGGGCCGGTTGGCGAATGATTTCCTGCGCGAGTTTCAGACCCTTGATCGACATTTCGCGGTCGTAGGGGTCTTCCCAATAGTTCGGGTCGATCAGGGGCGCGGCTTTGGGGTCTGACGAGGCGAGGCGGACGGTGCCCCGGCTGCGGGGGCGTAGGAAGGCGGAGTTCAGGGTGACGCCGCCCTGCGGCATGGCGGCCACGCCTGCCTCGATGCCGGAGCCGAGACCCAGGTGGAACTGAATGTCCGGGCTGCGGGCGGAGGGGTCGGCGTACCAGAAGCCGCCGGTCTCGAAGAGCGAGGAGGCGACGGGGCCCTTGCGGGTGAGGAGGTACTGCAGGCCCGCCAGCGCCGACCAGTGCGGCTTGGCGTAGCGGTCGTAGGTGTGGGGGCCGGTGCATTCGGCGATGACGAAGAGGTCGAGGTGGTCCTGCAGGTTGGCCCCCACCTGCGGGCGGTCGAGGACGACGGGGATGCCGAGGCGCGTGAGTTCGTCGGCGGGGCCGATGCCGGAGAGTTGCAGGAGGCGGGGGGAGCCGATGGCTCCCGATGAGAGGATGACCTCGGTCGTGGCGCGGTGGGTGGTTTCCGTGGTCTGGACGCCGACCGCCCTGCCCTTTTCGACGACGATCCGCAGGACCTGCTGGCCGGTCTTCACGGTCAGGTTCGGGCGACCAAGGGCGGGTTTCAGGAAGGCGGTGGCGGTGGAGGAGCGGCGGTACCAGCGCTGGGTCAGCTGGTAGTAGCCGAGGCCGTCCTGCGTCTCTCCGGTGAAGTCGCGGTTGCGCGGGATGCCGATTTCGGCCCCGGCGGCGAAGAAGGCCTCGCAGATCGGCAGGGGGGCGCGGGGCTGGCTGACGCCCAAGGGGCCGTCCTTGCCGTGATAGCGGTTTTCAAA
>JAIXSA010000143.1 GCA_027484915.1 Paracoccaceae bacterium
GCGGCGAGGCGGGGCAGGGTGGTGGCCCCGAGTACGCCGAGCGAGCCGATGGCGAGGGTGACGAGGGCAGCGGGCAAGAGGATCGCGGGAACAAGCGTGCCGGTGGCGGGCAGGTCGATCGGGAACACCAGGGTGGTGAAGCGCAGGGTCGCGTAGGCCCCGACCTTGGTCATGATCGCGAAGAGGGCTGCCACGACTCCGGGTGCGTTGGCGTAGGTGCCGGGAAGCCAGAATTGCAGGGGGACGAGGGCGCCTTTGATGGCAAAGACGAGGAGCAGCATCACGGCGGCGACGCGGAGGAGGGCCGCGTCTCCCGGCGGCAGGCTGGGAAGTTTCTGCGCGAGATCGGCGAGGTTGAGCGTGCCGGTGGTGGCGTAGAGCAGCGCGAGGGCAAAGAGGAAGAGCGCGGAGCCGACCAGGTTGAAGGCGATGTACTGGAGGCCGGCGCGGGTGCGTGTCTTGCCGCCGCCGTGGATCATCAGGCCGTAGGAGGCGATGAGGAGGACCTCGAAAAAGACGAAGAGGTTGAAGGCGTCACCGGTCAGGAAGGCCCCGGCGACCCCCATCAGCAGGAAGTGGAGGAGGGGGTGGAAGTGCGCGCCCTTGGCGTCCCAGTTCGAGCCGATGGCATAAAGCGCGCAGACAAGGGTGAGGAAGGCGAGGAGGGCCACCATCAGCGCGGACAGCCGGTCGAGGACAAGGACGATACCGAACGGGGCGGGCCAGTCGCCAAGGAAGTAGGCCTCGGGTCCGTGTTGGGTGGCGGACCACAGAAGACCGAGCGCGATGGCGTTCAAGGCGAGGATCGTGGCCAGGCTGGCGATGCGCTGAAGCGCAAGGGTGCCGCGCAGCGCCAGCACCATGAGGGCGGCGGCAAGCGCGGGCAGGACGACGGGGGCGATGATCCAGTGGGTCATGCGCCGTCCCTGTCATCGAGGTCGATCCGGTCGTGCCCGGCCTGAAGGTGGCCGGCGATGGCCATGATCATGATGACCGCGGTCATGCCGAAGGAAATGACGATGGCGGTCAGGACTAGGGCTTGGGGCAGGGGGTCGGCGGGGGTGTCGGTGGTGCCAACGATGGGCGCGGCGTCCACGGCGAGGCGGCCCGAGACGAACAGGAACAGGTTGACGGCGTAGCTCAGGAAGGTGAGGCCGAGGATCACCGGGAAGGTGCGCAGCCGCAGCATCAGGTAGATGCCGACGGCGGTGAGAAGGCCGATGGCCGAGGCGAGGAGGGCTTCCATCAGCGTGGCACCTCCAGGTCGTGGGCTGTGGCGTTCGGGCGCTCGCCCGTTCGGAGCGCGAGGCGCGAGAGCGAGGCGAGGGCCAGAAGAACCGCGCCGAGGACGCAGAGGAAGACCCCAAGGTCGAAGATCGCGGCGGTGGCGAGTTCGAATTCCTCGAGCGGCTCCAGGTGAACATAGGTGTAGCCAGAGGTGAGGAAG
Organism: Paracoccaceae bacterium; assembly: GCA_027484915.1. Lineage (GTDB taxonomy): Bacteria > Pseudomonadota > Alphaproteobacteria > Rhodobacterales > Rhodobacteraceae > Tabrizicola. Next base: position 1,448 of record JAIXSA010000143.1, read on the forward strand.
GGCAGCCCGAAGGCCCAGGCGCCGACCCCGGCGAGGGCGGCGACCAGCACTCCGCAGCCGATCAGGACATGGTGGTCATAACGCTGGCGGGCGTGGCTCCAGTCGTAGCCGGAGGCCATGTATTGCATCAGGTAGGCGATGGCGAAGACAAGGCCCGCGACGAAGCCGCCACCGGGCAGGTTGTGGCCGCGCAGGTAGATGTAGGTGCCGACCATCATCGCCATCGGCAGAAGAAGGCGGGTGGCGACGACCAGCATCGCCGGGTGGCGGTCGCCGGATTCGCGGACGCGCGGCTGGGCGGCGAGGCGGGCGGTCACGGCCGGGGTGCGCAGCAGCGCCTCGGTCAGGGCGTAGATGACCAGGGCGGCGATGCCGAGGACGATGATCTCGCCGAAGGTGTCGTAGCCGCGGAAGTCGACGATAATGGTGTTGACGGCATTGGTCCCCCCGGCGCCGGGCTTCGACTGTGCCCAGTGGAAGGCCGAGATCGGGTCGAAGGCCGGGGCACGGGTCATCATCGCATAGGCGAGGCCGCCGATGCCGAGGCCCGCAAACCCCGCCAACGCCGCGTCGCGCAGTTTGCGCGGAAGGCGGCTTTCGACCGGCGTCTCTTTCGGCAGGAAGTTCAGGGCGAGGAGCATGAGGAGGAGGGTCACCACCTCGACCGAGAGCTGGGTCAGGGCAAGGTCGGGGGCCGAGAAATAGGCGAAGAGCGGTGCGATCAGAAGGCCGACGACCCCGGTCAGGATCAGTGCGACCAGGCGGTTGCGGTGGACCAGCGGCGTGGCAAGGGCGGCGAGGACGAGGATCAGCCAAAGTCCGAGCATCACCGGGTTCGCCGGAATCGATGGGCGCGTGCCGGGGGCATGGGGTGCGCCGGTCAGGAAGGCCATCAGGGACAGGACGCCGACAAGAAGGACCGCCACCACAAGGCTGCGGCTGAAGGTGCCGTTGTGCAGGCCGACGGTGACCTGACGCGCGGCGTCGGCCAAAGGCTCGACGATCCCGTCGAAGATGAGTTTGGCGTCAGGTCTGGGGGTGGCGTCCCACACAGTGCGCAGCCGGGGATAGGCACCCAGGAGGACAAACCCTCCGCCAAATGCGGCAAGGGACATCCAGAGCGCCGGGGCCGAAAGCCCGTGCCAATGGCTGATGTTGGTGTAGATGCCGCGGCCCGAGGTGGCAGTTGCGGCCGGGTCAAGGATCCAGCCCACCATCTGGTTTGGCCACACCCCCACCGCCACGACCAGGACGGCCAGCAGCGCGGGTGCCGCCCAGAGGCCGAAACCCGGGTCATGCGGCTTGTGCAGATAGTCGTCGCGCATGGGGCCGAGAAAGCCGTGGGCAAGGAAGCGGAAGGCATAGCCGACCGACAGGAGTGCCCCGAACGTGGCAAGGGCACCGATGAGCCAGGGGTTCGGCCAGATGATGTGCGCGGCCTCTTCCAGCATCATCTCTTTCGACAGGAAGCCGTTCAGCGGCGGGAGTCCTGCCATCGACAGCGAGGCGACGGCTGCGATGGCGAAGGTGACCGGCATCAGGCGGCGCAGGCCGCCCAGTTGCCGCAGGTCACGGGTTCCCGTCTCGTGGTCGACGATCCCGGCGGTCATGAAGAGCGCGGCCTTGAAGACGGCGTGGTTCAGGATGTGGAATAGTGCCACGGTTGCCGCCTCGGGGGTGCCGAAGCCAAGAAGCATGGTGATGAGGCCAAGCTGGCTGACCGTGGAGTAGGCCAGGAGGGCCTTCAGGTCGTCCTTGTAGAGCGCGATCTTGGCACCGATCAGCATGGTCGCAAGGCCGGTGAAGGTGACGATCACGAACCATTCGTAAGTGCCCGACAGGATCGGCCACATCCGGGCCATCAGGAAGATCCCGGCTTTGACCATCGTGGCCGAATGCAGGTAGGCCGAAACGGGCGTCGGCGCGGCCATCGCGTGCGGCAGCCAGAAGTGGAACGGGAACTGCGCGGACTTGGTGAAGGCCCCGATCAGGATCAGGATCAGCGCCGGCAGGTAGAGCGGCGACGTCTGGATCGCCTCTTTCTGCGCAAGGATCGCTGTCAGGTCGTAGCTTCCCGCGATGTTGCCGAGGATCAGCATCCCGGCGATCAGCGCCAGCCCGCCGCCGCCGGTCACTGCCAGCGCCATCCGTGCGCCCTGCCGGCCCTCGGGCAGGTGCTTCCAGTAACCGATGAGCAGGAAGGACGACAGTGAGGTCAGTTCCCAGAAGATCAGGAGCAGAAGGATGTTGTCCGACAGGACGATCCCCAGCATCGCGCCCTGGAACAGCAGGAGATAGGTGAAGAACTGCCCCATCGGGTCGGACTTGGCCAGGTAGAAGCGGGCGTAGAGGATGATGAGAAGACCGATCCCCAGGATCAGGCCCGCGAACATCAGGCCCAGGCCATCAAGGAAGAAGGTGGCGTTCAGGCCGAGTGCGGGCATCCAGTCGATGCGGGTCTGCACGATGTCGCCGCGCAGGACGGCGGGGGCTTCCCGGACAAGAAGGATCAGCGCCAGCAGCGTCACCGCCCCCGTCGCGATGGCACAGGCGTTGCGCCCCGCACGGATCATCAGGCCGGGAAGGAGAGCACCAAGGAAGGGAAGCGCCGCGATCAGGGCAAGGGACATGCGGTGAAGGTTCCTCGTCGGGGCGGCTGGGTGTTCGGCATCGGTCGCGTCGCGGCGGGTCTGGACGGATGTTGTCCTTGAAGCGGCCGGATTCAAGCTCTTTCGACACGGGGGGCGGTGTTTTCAGGGACGGGGAGCCGTCCGGCGGGGCATCGAGCCCCTTGGACGGCGCTGCCGCGGACCGTTGTGCCGTTGGATGATGACGGACAGACTGCGCCGTTCCCGCGCGAGGCTTGCGGTATGGGCAGGGAATGGACGGCGGCAACCCTGGCGGGCTGCCGCCAGAGGGGTCAGGCGACCTCGCTGACGCCTTCGGGGACCTTTGCACCGGTCATGAAGGCGACGGCGTCCGACATCGAATAATCCGACGGCTTGATCACGCAAAGCCGGCGGCCGAGGCGGTGGATGTGGATGCGGTCCGCGACTTCGAACACATGCGGCATGTTGTGGCTGATCAGGATGATCGGGATCCCGCGCGAGCGGACATCGCGGATCAGCTCCAGCACCCGGCGGCTTTCCTTGACGCCAAGGGCCGCGGTCGGTTCGTCCAGGATCACCACCTTCGACCCGAAGGCGGCGGCTCGGGCCACGGCGACGCCCTGGCGTTGACCGCCCGACAGCGTCTCGACCGCCTGATTGATGTTCTGGATCGTCATCAGGCCGAGCTCGTTCAGCTTTTCGCGCGCGAAGGCCTGCATCTTCGGCCGGTCAAGCTGACGGAAGACTGATCCCATGATCCCGGGTTTGCGGATCTCGCGGCCCATGAACATGTTGTCGGCGATGGAGAGGGCGGGGGACATCGCAAGGGTCTGGTAGACCGTCTCGATCCCGGCCTTGCGTGCCTCGATGGGCGTGCGGAACTGGATCGGCTGGCCTTCCAGCCGGATCTCGCCCTCATCCGGGATCACGGCGCCCGAGATCGCCTTGATCAGGGTGGACTTGCCCGCCCCGTTGTCGCCGATGACGGCGAGGATCTCGCCCGGCATCAGTTCGAAGTCGCAGTTGTCCAGAGCGGTGACCTTGCCATAGCGCTTGGTCAGTCCGCGTGCGGTCAGAATGGGTTCCATGTCGTCCTCCCTCAGGCCGATACCTTGCGGATCCACTGGTCCACCGCGACGGCGGCGATGATCAGTACGCCCGTCAGCAGGACCTTCCATTGTGGGTCCGCGTTCATCATGTTCAGCCCCATCGACATGATGCCGACGATGAGCGTCCCGAAGAGCACGCCCAGGATCGAGCCGCGCCCGCCGAACAGCGAGATGCCCCCGATCACCGTGGCGGTGATGGCCTGCAGGTTGAAGTCGGTCACCACGGTCGAGGGCGAGACCGAGCCGTTGCGGCCGATCGAGACCCAGGCCGCAAGGCCGGCGATCAGGCCCGCAAGGGTGTACACGCCGATCAGGACCTTCTTGGTGCTGATCCCGGCCAGCTCGGCTGCATCCGGGTCGTCACCCACGGCATAGATATGGCGGCCGAAGGCGGTGTGGTTCAGCATGAACCAGAGCGCCACGTAAAGCGCGATCATGGCCACGACGCCGTAGGTCACGACGGCGGGGCCGACGCGGAAGTTCTGGCCGAAGACGTGCAGAAGCTGGGTCTGGGCGGTCAGGTCGGCCTCGCGCATCGTCTCGTTGGCGGAATAGATCAGGCAGATCGCCATGATGATGTTCCAGGTGCCAAGCGTGACGATGAAGGGCGGCAGGCGCAGGCGGGCAACGAGGTTGCCGTTCACGAAACCCCAGAACGCTGCGATCACGAAGCCTGCGATCAGCGCGAGGACAGCCGGGACCGCGAAGTCGCCGGGCGAGCCATCGGTGAGGACCCAGTTACCCATGATGACGAAGGAGAAGACCATGATGACCCCGATGGCGAGGTCGATGCCCGCGGTCAGCACCACCAGCGTCTGTGCGGCCGCGAGGATGCCGACGACGGCGACCTGCTGCATGACCAGGGTCAGCGTGTAGGCGCTGAAGAACCGGTCACCGGCGAAGATGCCGAAAAAGGCGATCAGGCCCAGAAGGACGATAAGTGGTACCAGTGCGGGATTGCCGTGCAGGATGTGCTGCAGCCTGGCAATCGACGATTTCCGCTCTTCGAACTGTGCGACGTTCTGATCGGCGCCCTTGCTGGCGCTTTCGAAGTCCTGCGCTTGTGTCATGCGTTGGTCCCCTCCCCAATTACACGACCTTGATCGTGCCTCAAACTGCGGGTTGAAGAAAGGGCGGCGCAAAGGCCGCCCTTTCCCGGTCCGGCGTCAACCGCCGGATGCGATGTCAGCCGAAATCAGCCCCAGCAGAGTTCGGTGCCCTTGGCGGTGTCGATCGACTCGACGCCAGCGGCCGGCTTGTCGGTGACCAGAGCCACACCGGTGTCGAAGAACGACTTGCCTTCGGTCGGCTGCGGCTTGGTGCCGTCGGCCGCGAACTTGGCGATCGCCTCGACGCCCAGAGAGGCCATCAGAAGCGGGTACTGCTGCGAGGTTGCGCCGATCTGGCCGTCCTTGACTGCGGCGACGCCGGGGCAGCCACCGTCAACCGACACGATCAGGACCTGGCCTTCCAGACCCACGGCCTTCAGTGCCTGGTAGGCGCCCACGGCGGCGGGCTCGTTGATCGTATGGATCACGTTGATGCCCGGGTCCTTCTGCAGAAGGTTTTCCATCGCCTTGCGGCCGCCTTCTTCGTTGCCGTTGGTCACGTCATGACCGACGATGCGCGGATCATCTTCGTCTCCGATGACGTTCGCGTCTTTCGGGTCGATGCCGAAGCCGATCATGAAGCCCTGGTCGCGCAGGACGTCGACGGTCGGCTGCGACGGCGTCAGGTCGAGGAAGCCGATCTTTGCAGTCGCGGCGCCTTCGCCCATGGTGGCGGCAGCCCAGGCGCCGATCAGGCGGCCGGCTTCCAGGTTGTCGGTCGCGAAGGTCGCGTCGGCAGCGTCAGCCGGGTCAAGCGGCGTGTCGAGAGCGATGACCAGCAGGCCAGCTTCGCGGGCTTTGGCCAGCGGGCCGACGATGGCCTTGGTGTCCGAGGCGGCGATCAGGATGCCCTTAGCGCCGTCGGCGATGCAGCTTTCAACCGCAGCGACCTGGCTATCATGGTCGCCGTCGACCTTGCCGGCGTAGGACTTCAGGGTCACGCCCAGCTCGGCCGCCTTGGCTTCAGCGCCTTCCTTCATCTTCACGAAGAAGGGGTTGGTGTCGGTTTTGGTGATCAGGCAAGCCGAGACGCCTTCGGCCGACGCGAAACCTGCTGACAGCGCAAGTGCGCCCGCGCCCAGAAGGGCTTTGGTGATGACTTTCATGGTCTTCCTCCCAAGTGGGGGCAATTCCGCCCCCGTTTCAAAATCCGTGCGCCGGGACTCCCAGCCCCTGCGACGGGGCACAGAAAAGCTGATTCCCTCCCTTGCGTCAAGATAATTAAATCACTGTGATTTATTATTGACAGGGGCAGCTTCCGGCCGCAGTCTGCGGGGGAAATGGCCGGGAGAAACCTCCTGGCGCGCCACACCCGGGAGGAGGGGGAGGCCATGCTGATCGGTATTCCACCCCTTCTGGGGCCCGAGTTCCTTGCGACGCTTCGCGCGATGGGGCACGGCGACGAGCTTGCCATCGTGGACGGCAACTATCCAGCCTTGGACCATGCCCGTCGGCTGGTCCGCGCTGATGGCCATGGGGTTTTGGCCGTAGTCGAGGCGGTGCTGACGGTGATGCCATTGGACCACGCAGTGCCGGCGGCGCTGTTCCGGGCGAGCCTGAACAACGATCCCTTGCAGGCGGGCGAGATCCACCGGCATCTGGATGCCCTGTTTGTGCGGATGGCACCGGGAATGACCGTGGTGCCGCTGGCGGGCGAGGCGTTGTATCCCCGCATCCGGGCCGCGCATGCGGTGGTGGCGACCTCCGAAACGCATCTCTTCGCGAATGTGATCCTCCGCAAGGGGGTGATCGGCCCGGCGAGCTGATCATGCAGGACGCCTCGCCCAATGCGCTGGAGGTCGTGCGGGGCACGAACCAGTCCGGCATGCGCGACCACAACGAGCGGCTGGTCTTGTCGCTGGTCCGTCGTCATGGGGCGCTGGCCAAATCTGACATCGCGCGGATGACGGGGCTGTCGGCGCAGACGGTCAGCGTGATCATGCGGGGGCTGGAGGACGAGGGGCTGCTTGAACGCGGGGAACCCGTGCGGGGGCGCGTGGGCCAGCCCTCGATCCCGATGTCGCTGGCGGCGGAGGGGGCGTTCTTCTTCGGGCTGAAAGTGGGGCGGCGGTCGGCGGACCTCGTGCTGACCGATTTCCGCGGTCGCCTGCGGGCCGCGCGGCGGAAGGTCTACCGCTACCCGACGCCGGACGCGGTGGTAGGCTTCGTCCGCGAGGCCGCCCCGGTTCTGGTGGGAGAACTGCCCGCTGAGTTGCGCGGGCGGGTCATGGGCATGGGCGTGGCGATGCCGTTCCAGCTGTGGAACTGGGTCTCGGTCCTGGGCGTTCCGCAGGACGAAATGGACGCCTGGCGGTCGCGCGACCTGGCGGCGGAGCTTGGGGTGGTGACGGGCCTGCCGGTCTACGTCCAGAACGACGCGACCTCGGCCTGCGGGGCGGAGCTGATCTTCGGGACGGGGGAGCGGCCGAAGGACTTCCTCTACTTCTATTTCGGGACCTTCATCGGCGGCGGGCTGGTGATGAACGGGCAGCTTTACCTCGGCCGGACCGGCAACGCGGCGGCGGTGGGGTCGATCCAGGTGCCCGCCCCGGGCGGAGGGACGCGGCGGTTGATCGACCTAGCCTCGATGTCGGTGCTGGCCGAGGCGATGGAGGCGGCGGGGGAGGGGTCCGATCATCTGTGGAGCCAGCATGACCGGTGGGAGGTGTCTTCTGCCGTGCTGGAGCCCTGGCTGGAGCAGGCGGCGGGAGCGCTGGCCCATGCGACGCTTGCGGCGGCGGCCTTGTTGGAGATCGAGGCGGTGCTGATCGACGGGTGGATGCCCGTGGCGATCCGGGCAGAGATGGTGCGGCGGACCCAAGAGGCGTTGCTGGGGCTTGACCTCGCAGGGATCGAGCCGCCGGTCATCCGGGAGGGGACGGTGGGGGCTGACGCGCGGGCGCTGGGGGCGGCGGCGATCCCCTTGTCGCAGAGGTACCTGATCGACCAGAACGCCGCGGTGCGCGAGGGATAGTGCCCACGCGTGGGCAGGGTTGCGGGGCGTTTGGACTCAATGGGTTGGGTGTGGGCGTTTACGGTTTGGTAACTGGTGCCCCCCACCCCGGCCCTCCCCCACGGAGGGGGGAGGGAGGCGCTTTTGGCTGGCGTTTGCGCGGGGGCCGCAAGGGTGTCCCCTCTGGCTGGCGGCCGGGGGTTTCACACCCCCGGGCAGCCTTGGTTGCTTGAACCAATGGCGCGACCAAGGCTGCACTAGTAGGATATTTGAGAACAGGTGAAAGGGGGCTTCGTTTGCTTGATCTTGATCCGCTGCGCCGTCCCAATTGCACCCAACACCTTTAGCGGCAGCGCCGGTGGTGAAGGTGCGGTGCGCTTTAGCGCACCCTACGTTGGTGACGCCGGTCGCAGATGTGGATCCCCGCTTTCGCGGGGATGACAGGTGGGGCGGGGATGACAGGCGGGGCGTGAATGAAAGGTCGGGGGGCAGTCAGCCTTTGGCGAGGTCCTCGAACAGCCGCGCAACGCCTTCCGCGCCGGGATCGTTATGCCCCTTGAGTTTGTCGGCGGCGAGGTAGGTGGCTCGGCCGGCTTTGGCGCGGGTCATCTGGGCGGTGGCGTTGGCGCCGTCGCGGGCGGCTTTGGCGGCCTGCGCTACGCCCTGCGGGAGGGCGGCGAGGGCGGGGGCTAGGGCGTCGATCATGGTGCGGTGGCCGGGGGCGGCTCCGCCCACCTGCATCACGCGGTCGAGGCCTGCGGTGAGCGCTCCGATCCAGGTTTTGCCGGAGGCGCTCGCGTCGCCCGCGGCGGCGAAGAAAATGGCGAGGAGGACCCCGCTGGAGCCGCCCATGGTTTGGCTGAGTTCCATGCCGACGGCGCGGTAAAGTTGGGTGGGGTCGGCGAGGGGGAGGCGGTCGAGGGCGGCGAGGAGGGCCTTGGCGGCCCCGGAAAGGGTGCTGCCGGTGTCGCCGTCGCCGGATTTCGCGTCCAAGGCGTTCAGGTCGGATTCGATGGCGATGAGGGCCTTGCAGCAGCGCTCGATCAGCGCGCGGCGGGCGGGGTGGGCGCTGGGGACGGGCTGGATGGGGGCGAGGCCGTCGGGGAGGGGGCGGACGGCGACGGCTCCGAAGGGGGAGAGGCCGGGCCAGGCGTGGGGGGCGACGGGGGCGGCGAGGCTGGTGACCTGCGCGTGGTCGACGGGGAGGAGCGAGACCGAGAAGCCGTGCATGTCGAGCGAGGTCATCAGGGGGGCGGGGCCGATCATCCATTTGACCTTGCCGCCGAGGGGGGAGCGGGCGAGTTCTTCGGCGAGGATGCTCATTTCGAGGGGGGTGGTGGAGCCGAGGTTGTTGAGAAGCGCGACGTGGTCGCCGCTGCCGGTGTGGGGCAGGAGTTTTTCGGCCACCATCTGCATGGCGGAGCGGGCGCCGGTGAAGTTGACCTGCTCGATCCCGGCTTCGCCGTGGATGCCGAGGCCAAGCTCGGCCTTGCCGGTGGCGATGCGGTCTTCCTTGGGGGAGCCGGGGACGGTGCAGGTGTCCAAGGACATGCCGATGGAGATGGCGCCCTTGATGACCTGGGTGGCGGCGGCGGTGATGGTGTCGAGGTCGGCCCCGGATTCGGCCATCGCTCCGGCGATCTTGTGGACGAAGAGGGTTCCGGCGACGCCCCTTGCCTGGGGGAGGTCTGGCAGGGCGATGTCGTCGTCGACGATGACCATGCTGACTTTGAGGCCGAACGCACGGGCGCGTTCGGCGGCGAGGCCGAAGTTCAGGCGGTCGCCGGTGTAGTTTTTCACGATGAGGAGGCAGCCGGCCTTGCCGGTGACGGCGAGGATACCAGCGAGGACGGCGTCGACCGACGGCGAAGCGAAGACGTCGCCGCAGACGGCGGCTGTGAGCATCCCTTGCCCGACGAACCCGGCGTGGGAGGGTTCGTGGCCGGAGCCGCCTCCTGACACGAGGGCGACCTTGGAGCGGTCCCAATCGGTGCGGATGACGACGCGGATGTGCGGGTAGCCGTCAAGGCGGGCAAGCTTGCCGCCGGAGGTTCTGAGGAGGCCGTCGATCGCTTCAGTGACGAGGCTTTCACGAGCATTCATGAACTGTTTCATGGGGATGGCCTTTCTCAGATGCGGGTGCCGCTGGCGTCGAACCAGAGGGGGTTGTTCGGGCGGATGTTCAGGGTCTGACCGGGTTTGAGGGCGGTGTGCGGCTCGGTCAGGGTGATGAGGCTGTGAGGGCCGAGGGAGAGGTGGAGGCGGGTCTGGTCGCCGAGGTGTTCCACGCGGGTGATGGTGGCTTCGGCGCCGTCGCCGACTTGGATGTGTTCGGGGCGGAGGCCGATTGTCGTGGCATTGGCCGGCGCGCCGGGGAAGGCGGTGGCGGGCAGGAGGTTGATGTGCGGCTGGCCCAAGCGCGAGGCGACGTAGGTGGAGACGGGTTCCTCGTAAATCTGGCGAGGGGTGCCGAACTGGACGAGACGCCCATGGTCGAAGACGCCCACGTGGGTGGCCATCGTCATCGCCTCGATCTGGTCATGGGTCACGTAGAGGAAGGTGGCACCCATGTCGGCGTGGATGCGTTTGAGCTCGATCCGGAGGTCGGCGCGGAGTTTGGCGTCGAGCGAGGAGAGCGGTTCGTCCATCAGGTAGATGCGGGGATTGCGGACGAGGGCGCGGCCGATGGAGACGCGCTGCATCTCGCCCCCCGAAAGCGCCGTGGCCTTGTTGTCGAGCTTGTGGGGGATACGGAGGACCTCGGCAACTTCTGCGACGCGCTTCGCGATCTCGGGTTCTGGCATCGCGATCATGGGGGAGCGGAGGGGGAAGGCGAGGTTCTCGCGGACGGTGAGGTGGGGGTAGAGCGAGTATTGCTGAAAGACCATCGCCACGTCGCGCTGGGCAGGGGTGTCTTGGACGACCGACGCGCCGTCGATGCGGACGTCGCCGGCGTCGGGTTTGTCGAGGCCGGCGATCAGGCGCAGCGTGGTGGTCTTCCCCGCGCCCGTGGGCCCGAGGAGGACGACGAAGGCCCCGGTCGGGATTGTGAGCGAGACGTCCTTGAGCGCCTGGATGGTGCCGTAGGATTTGCTAAGGCCGGAGAGGATGACTTCAGCCATGGAAAACCCCGGCATTTGCGGCGGTGCGGAGCGCGCGGCGTGTGGTGGCGTCGACAAGCGACAGGCGGGGGGCGTTCAGGGCGAGGCCGGTGAGGTCCCCGGATCTGGCGGTCTGGGTGGCAGGGGTGCGGGCTTTCACGGGGCCGAAGGGGGTGGACAGGGTGACGATCTGGGTGGTGCCGAGGTATTCGACGGCCTCGATCCGGGCCTTGAGGGGGGCGCTGTCGGAGAGGGCCACGTGTTCGGGGCGGACGCCGAGGACGAGTTGGCCAGAGGCGGGTTCATGGAGTTGGGGCAGGGTCTGGGTGAGGTCGCCGAGGGTGATCGCCTCTGCCCCGGCGACGGCGTGGCCTTCGAAGCGCAGGAAGTTCATCGCGGGGCTGCCGATGAAATCGGCGACAAACAGGGTCGCGGGGTGGTCGTAGATGTCCTGCGGGGTGCCGAATTGTTCGACGACGCCGTGGTTCATCACCACGATCTTGTCGCCCATCTGCATGGCTTCCAGTTGATCGTGGGTGACATAGACGGTGGTCGCGTGCATGCGGTCGTGCAGCGCGCGGAGCTCTTCGGCCATGATCTCGCGGAATTCGGCGTCCAGCGCACCCAGCGGTTCGTCCATCATGAAGGCCTTGGGGTTGCGGACGATAGCGCGGCCAAGGGCGACGCGTTGGCGGTCGCCGCCAGATAGGCCGCCGACGGGGCTGTCGAGCATGTGGTCGATGCGCAGGATCTTGGCGACCTCGGCCACCTTGCGCTGGACCTCGGACTTGGGAACGCCCTGGCTGACAAGGGGATAGGCGATGTTCTTGCGGACGTTCATGTGCGGGTAGAGGGCGAACATCTGGAACACCATCGCGATGTCGCGTTGGGAGGCGGGGCGCATGGAGACGTCTTCGCCGTCAATCAGGATCTGGCCGGATGTCGGCAGCTCCAGCCCCGCGATCATCCGCAGCGTGGTGGTCTTGCCGCATCCCGACGGGCCTAGGAGCATGAAGAACTCACCGTCCTTGATGGTGAACGACGAGCCCTTCACGGCAGTGAAGGCGCCGAATTCCTTGCGGAGGTTCTTGATGACGATTTCAGCCAAGGCTTACTCCGGGAAATGCGAGACGATGATGAACATCACCGTGCCGGTCAGGGTCACAAGGAAGGACCAAGTGTAGGCCCAGAGGAAGAACGGCTGCATCAGCATCACCACGCCGAGCGCGATGAGGATGGTGGCGAGCATTTCCCAAGGGCCACGGCGCAGGCGGAGCAGGCCGGTCAGGAAGGCGGTCATCGGGAACTCCTTTCCCTGGCGGTGCGCTTGGGGCGGGGGGCGGATGCCTCCGGCGGGGATATTTGGGCCAGTATGAAAGGCAGGATCATTTGCGCACCGCCCCGAAGGTGATGCCGCGCAGGAGGTGTTTGCGCAGGAGAATGGTGAAGACCATCACGGGCAGGAGGAAGAGCGTGGCGCCTGCGGCCACAGCGGGCCAGTCCTGGCCGCCGACGCCGATGATCGTCGGGATGAAGGGTGGTGCTGTCTGGGCGTTGCCGGAGGTGAGGAGGACGGCAAAGGCGTATTCGTTCCAGGCGAAGATCAGGCAGAAGATGGCGGTGGAGGCGATTCCGGTCGCGGCCTGCGGCAGGACAACTTTGCGGAAGGCCTGGAAGCGGGTGTAGCCGTCGATGAGGGCGGCCTCTTCGTATTCGCGGGGGATCTCGTCGATGAACCCCTTCAGAAGCCAGACAGCGAGGGAGATGTTCACCCCGGTGTAAAGGAGGATCATGCCGAGATGCGTGTCCGACAAGCCAAGCTCGCGGTACATCAGGTAGATCGGGATCGCGACGGCGATGGGGGGCATCATCCGGGTCGAGAGGATGAAGAACAGGAGGTCATCTTTCAGCGGCACCTTGAAGCGGCTGAAGGCATAGGCGGCCAGCGTGCCCAGGATGATCGACAGCGCGGTCGAACCGAAGCCGATGATGACCGAGTTCA
>JAIXSA010000013.1 GCA_027484915.1 Paracoccaceae bacterium
CCGCACCGCCTGCGCCAGTACATAGGTGTTGGCACTTGTCGACGGCCCGAACGACACCTCCTGGCGCGCGACACCCATCATCGCGGCCAGCCGGGTCCGCGCCTCGTCCATCTCCGCGCCCCCCGCCTGCGCCCCCGGATAGGGCCCATAGGGCTGCACCTTCCGGTCCCGGTAGAACCGCGTCAGCCGGTCCACCACCTGCGCGCAAGGATAGCTTCCCCCGGCATTCTCGAAAAAGGCATGGGACGACAGGACCGGCGACGAAAACGCCGGGAACTGCGAACGGACGAAATCTAGATCAAGTGCCACCTGCGGCTCCTCCATCGGGCCGCGGTCCCCGGACTCCCCGCGCGAGGCGGGTTGGTCCCGGTCCGCGGCAGGTCTTCCAGCCAGACCCCCGGATGTCTCCCCGTGGGCCAGAGCCGGTGACGCCACCTCGCGCACCCGGCCTCGCCCCAAGTGGTAGCGCCCCGCCCCGCGCCCCGCAACCCCCCGCCCGCCCACCAAGACGGCACAACCGCCCGCCATTCCGGCATCTTGACCAACGGTCATCCGCTTTCGTGCCATTTTCTGAGGCAAAGGCTTTAAAATCCCGCAGTTTCCCCTTGTCCTTTGCCAAGACCCAAACCAACTTCCCTCGCAGAGGCGGGCCGAGGGGGCCTCGTCTTAACCCATAGAAAAAACGTCCGGCGGCTGATGCAGCCGTCCAAGTGTCACTGCAGAGGAGCACACATGGCCCGTAAGTCCCTTGCCCTTCTTGGCGCAGCCTCGGTGCTGTCGCTGTCCGTCGCCGCCCACGCGGCCGACCCCGAACTCACCGTGCTCGACTGGGCCGGCTGGGAAATCGACGGAATGCTGCAGCCCTATGTCGAAAAGAATGGCCAGAAGCCGACCTTCGTCTTCTTCGCCGACGATGACGAGGCGTTCCAGAAGATGTCCTCGGGCTTCAAGGCCGACGTGGTCCACCCCTGCGCCGCTGCGGTTCCCCGCTACATCGACGCCGGCCTGATCGAGCCGTGGGATACCTCGAAGATCCCCGAATTCGCCAACATCCCGGCCCGTATGGCCGCGCCCTTCACCAATGACCAGGGCGTCTGGTTCATCCCGACCGACTACGCCTACACCGCGATCGCCTACAACGCGGAAACGGTGCCCGCCGAAGACGTGGCCTCGGTCCAGGTCTTCACGAACGAAAAATACGCCGGCCGCATCTCGCTTCCCGACAACACCGACGACGTCTGGTCGCTGGCCTTCATGGCCACCGGCGTGACCTCCTGGGACAACGTGACGGACGAACAGTTCACCGCCGCCGCCGACTGGCTCCGCAAGGTGCACCCGAACGTCCGCGCCTACTGGTCCGACCCGTCGGAACTGTCGCAGCTGATGGCCTCGGGCGAGGTGCAGGTTGCCTGGTCCTGGAACGACCCGGTCGCGATCCTGCAGGACGAAGGCTTCCCCGTCGGCTTCAACCGCGCCGCCGCCGAAGGTGCCGCGACCTGGTACTGCGGCTTCGTCAACGTCAAGGACGGCCCGGGTGTCGAGGACAAGGCCTACGACCACATCAACTCGCTTCTGGCCCACTCCTCGGCCCAGCCGCTTCTCGATGCGATCGGCTACGCCCTGGCGAACGACGCCGCGATGGCCGAGATCCCGGTCGAGGCGCTGAAGGCCGCCTACGTCGACCCGGTGACCACGCCGCTTTTCGTGCAGTCGCCGCCCTCGACCGAACTCCGCGACCGCATGATCGAGGAATTCGAGCTCATCAAGTCGGGGTTCTAAGTCCCGAAGGTTACGCAAATCGAAACGCCCGGGGGAAACCTCGGGCGTTTTCGTTTTCACGAGGCAGCAGTTGATCGTTCCCCGGTTTCGCCGCAGATTGCGGCCAATCCATCGCATCTGATCAGACCTGCCCATGAAATCACGCATCAAGACAACCGTCCTCTCGGCCGTACTTGCGATGTCAAGCGCGCAGTCTGCACACAGCCTCTGCCTCTGTCTGAAGTGCCTGACCGGCGAGTTCCGCCATTTCGTTGTGATGTCCGGCTCGATGAAGCCTGCGCTCGAACCGGCGACCTGCTTCACTCTGAAGCTTCGCGATGAATCCGACGTCATGCCTAAGCCCGGTGACATCATCGGCTTCACTCGCGACACGTCAGAAACGGTCAACACTTTTCGCCTTGTCGCCCTTCCCGGCCAGACCGTTCAGATGCAAAATGGCCAACTGATCCTCGACGGGGTTCCGGTGCCCCGTATACCGGCACCGAACTATCAGCAGCTCTTCGCCCAAGAAGCGAGTGGCGGGATGCCACTCTGCCCGTCTCTGGTCAGCGAAGGTGAGACCTGGGCGATCCCGCGGTTCACCGAAACGCTCCCGAACGGCAAAAGCTACGACATCCTCGACATCGACCCCATGGGCGTGGCAGACAACACTGAAATCTACACCGTGCCCGAAGGTCACGTCTTCGTCCTCGGGGACAATCGGGACAATGCAGCCGACAGCCGCTTCTCGCCGCTGGTTGGCGGCCCGGGCTTCATCCCAATCGAAAGCATCACCGGCACTTTCGACGCTATACTGGCGCCGTAGCGCGCCGTAGGGTGCGTGACATCACGCAGCTTGCCACCGGGTCCGCGAGGGATCTCAGACCGCTCTGTCCCGGCGTAGCGCAAGGATGTGGGTCCAGATCACCTCTTCCGCAGGCCCGCGCGGGCCCTTAAGGCGCACCGCCCGCACTGAAAGCGGACAGGCCGGCAGCACCTCTGACAAATCGACGATCCGGCCCTGCCCGATGGCCAGCCGCGCCAGGGTTTCCGGCACCCAGGCCGCCGCCACCCCCGCCGCCGCCATTTCCAGCGCCGCGATGGTCAGGGCGGTCTCGGCCTTCGGCACGGCGACTGTCCCCGGGGCCAGATCCGGCAGGATCCGCTCGGCCATGATGGTCCCGAAGAACACCTCGCGCGGATAGGCCACGAAGGGCAGCTCTGCCATCCCGTCCCCGTCCAGCACTGCCTCGGCCAGGTCTGGCCGCAGCACCGGAATCAGCCGGTCCGGCCAAAGGTCCGCCGTCTCCAGGTAATCGCCGCCAAAGGGCTCGCTCTCGGCGATCGCATAGACGATGGCCAGGTCCGCGTTCCTGGACAGGAGCAGCCCGAAGCATTCGTCCAGGTTGGCCGACCGCAGCCGGACATAGACCCCCTCACCCCGGTCCTGGATGTCCTGGATGATCTGCGGCGCCAGCGAGGCGGTCAGCGAATGCTGGCTTGCGATCACGATCCGGTTCGAGGCCACCCGGTCCCCCCGGCGCAGGTCGGTCACCAACTGGCGCAGCGCGGCGGCGATCTCCTCGATCCGGGCCGCGTGGCCCTGCGTCATCGCCCGCAGTTGCACGGGCTTGCGGCTGCGGTCGAACAGCTCGACCCCGACATAATCCTCGATCTGCTGGATGCGGCGCGAAAAGGCCGACTGCGTCAGGTTCCGCCGTTCGGCTGCGGCACTGAACGATCCGGTCTGAGCAATCGCCACAATGTCTTCCAGCCACTCCAGCCGCATCAGCACCCCTGACTTGCATTTTCTGCAAGATATTCCGCATATTTCGCATTTGCAATTGACATAGCCTTGGGCAAGTCTTGCGTTCTGCAAGTTATGACGGGACTTACACCATGCACCTCGCCCGGTTTCCACGCGTCTTCCTGGCGCACCTGCCAACCCCGCTCGAACGGCTGGACCGGCTGTCCAAGGAACTGGGTGGGCCGGAAATCTGGATCAAGCGCGACGATTGCACGGGCCTCTCCACCGGCGGCAACAAGACCCGGAAGCTTGAATTCCTGATGGCCGAGGCGCTGGCCCAGGGCGCGGACACGGTCATCACCCAAGGCGCAACCCAGTCGAACCACGCCCGCCAGACCGCCGCCTTCGCGGCCAAGCTTGGCCTCGCCTGCCACATCCTGCTTGAGGACCGGACCGGGTCCAACGACGCGAACTACAACACCAACGGCAACGTCCTTCTCGACCACCTGCACGGTGCCACCACCTCGCGCCGGGCCGGGGGCGCGGACATGCCGGCCGAGATGGAGCATCTGGCCGACCGCCTGCGGGCCGAAGGGGGCAAGCCCTACATCATCCCCGGCGGTGGCTCGAACCCCACGGGTGCGCTTGGCTACGTCAACTGCGCGTTCGAACTGGTGGGCCAGGCCAACGACCGCGGCCTTCTGATCGACCACATCGTCACCGCCACGGGCAGCGCGGGCACGCAGGCGGGCCTCATCACCGGGCTCAAGGCGCTCAATGCCGGAATTCCCCTGCTGGGGATCGGCGTCCGCGCCCCGAAAGAGAAGCAGGAAGCGAACGTCTTCGCATTGGCACAGCTGACGGCGGAAAAGCTCGGCTGTCCCGCAGTCGTCGGCCGTAGCGACGTGGTGGCGAATTGCGACTATGTCGGCGCGGGTTACGGAATCCCCCGCGCGGACACGTTGGAGGCGATCCGCCTTTTCGCGCAGCTTGAGGGCATCCTTCTCGACCCGGTCTATTCCGGCAAGGGGGCTGCCGGCCTGATCGACCTTGTGCGTAAGGGCCATTTCAAGAAAGGTCAGCGCGTCGTCTTCCTGCACACCGGCGGCGCGGCGGGCCTTTTCGGCTACGACGCGGTCTTTGCCGAGGATCGCAAGGCGCTGGTGGTCTGACAACATGACGGAAAGGCGGGGATAGATGCGGCGGGTGGGGATTCTGGGGGGCATGGGGCCGCAGGCGACCCTTCTCCTGATGCAGAAGATCCTGGATGCGGTCCCCGCCACCGATGACGCCGACCATATCCCGCTTCTTGTCGACCAGAACCCCCAGGTCCCCTCACGCATCCGCCACCTGATCGAGGGCACGGGCGACAACCCTGACCCGGTCCTGGCGCGGATGGCCAAAGGCCTCGTCGCCGCCGGGGCCGAGGCGCTGGCCATGCCCTGCAACACAGCCCACCATTACGCTCCTTCGATCCGGTCCGCCGTCCAGGTCCCATTTATCGACATGGTCGATCTCTCGACGCGCCACGCGGCCGCACTCGCTGGCCTCGACGGACGGGTCGGCATCCTGGCCTCGCCCGCCGTCCGCAAGATCGGCCTCTTTGACGCGCCCCTCGCCCGGTTCGGGGTAATGGCGCTTTACCCTCAGGACGAGGCCGCGATGCTGGCCGCCATCCGCCGGATCAAGGCCGCCGGCCCCGAGGCCGGAACAGCCGCGGCGCTGCGCCTGCAATCAGATGCGCTCTTGCAGCGCGGCGCTTCGGTGCAGATGATCGCCTGCACCGAATTCTCGCTGCTGGCCGACGCCACGGCACCGGGCGTGACCGCCTTCGACACGCTGGATGTGCTTGTCGGGGCGATCACCGCCTTCGCCACCGGCACCGCCGCAAGCCAGGTCCGGCTGCAGCGGGATCTCGAACTGAACAAAGCCGACCAAACCAAACAACAGAGGAGACAGTCATGAGCCTGAAATTGAAGCACATCCTTCTGGGCGCCGCCGCATCGGCCCTGCTGGCCGGACAGGCCCTGGCCGAGAAGATCATCATCGGCCATTTCGGCAACCCGACGCCGATGCAGCTTCTGTCCACCTCGGACGAGCTGGCCCAGGCCACCGGCTGGGAAATCGAATGGCGCAAGTTCGACGCCGGCACCGACGTCATCGCCGCTATGGCCTCGGGTGACGTGGTCCTGTCCGAACTTGGCTCCTCGCCCGTCGCCATCGGTGCAAGCTCGGGCCTGGAAATCGAGCTGATCGCCTATTCCGACATCATCGGCAAAGCGGAATCGCTGATCGCCCACAACGATTCGGGCATCACCAGCGTGGCCGACCTCAAGGGCAAGACCGTGGGCGTTCCGATCGGCTCGACCGCGCACTACTCGCTGATGGGCGCGCTCCAGCACGAAGGCCTTTCCGAGGCGGACGTCAACATCGTCGGCATGAAGCCCGACGACATCGCCGCCGCCTGGGGCCAGGGAACCATCGACGCCGCCTGGATCTGGCAGCCGGTGCAGTCGGAAATCCTGAAGACCGGCACCCTGATCGTCGGTGCCGACCAGACCGCCGAATGGGGCTTCCCGACCTATGACGGCTGGGTCGTCTCCAAGGCCTTCGCCGAGGCGAACCCCGACAAGGTCGTGGCCTTCCTCAAGGCCGTGGACAAGGTCAACGGCATGTATCTCGCCAACCCTGCCGCCTGGACCGCAGACAGCGCCGAAGTGAAGGCGCTTGCCGCCGCCACTGGTGCCGATCCGGCCCAGGTTCCGGGCATCCTGGAAGGCTTCACCTTCCTGCCGATGGCCGAACAGACCGGCGAGGCCTGGCTCGCCTCCGCCGCGCCGAAGATCAAGACCACGGCCGACTTCCTGGTCACCGCGGGCCGCATCGACGCGGCGCTCGACGACTACTCGGCCTTCGTGAACCCGACCTACGCTGCCGCGGCGGCAGCGCAGTAAGCCTTCAAGCGCACCGCCCGGGGCCAGGGCCTCGGGCGGTGCTGCCCTGCCGATCCGGAAGGACCTGCCTTGAGCCTGAACATCGACCACGTCTCGGTGATCTATCCCGCGGCCGACGGCCACCCCCCCGTCGCCGCACTCAGCGACATCGATCTCACCATTGCCGAGGGCGAATTCGTCGTGGCCCTTGGTGCTTCGGGCTGCGGCAAGTCCACGCTCCTGAACCTGATCGCGGGCTTCCTGTCGCCCTCCTCGGGCACACTCACGCTCGACGGCCGCGCCGTGACCGGGCCGGGGGCAGACCGGGCCGTCGTCTTCCAGAAACACGCGCTGCTCCCCTGGCTGAACGTCATCGAAAACGTCGCCTTCGGTCTGCAAATTCAAGGGGTTGGCAAAGAAGCTCGCCACCGTACCGCCAACGAATACATCCAGCTCCTTGGCCTTGACGGGTTCCAGGGCTCGCCGGTCTACAAGCTCTCAGGGGGCATGCAGCAACGCGTCGGCATCGCCCGCGCCCTGACTTGCGACCCGAAGATCCTGCTGATGGACGAACCCCTCGGCGCCCTTGACGCCCTTACCCGCGAAAAGGCGCAAGAGCTGATCCTGAAGATCTGGGGCGAGACGCGGAAATCCGTCTTCTTCATCACCCACAGCGTCGAAGAGGCGCTTTTCATGGGCACCAAGCTCATCGTGATGTCCCCCCGCCCCGGCCGCATCACCCATACCTTCGACCTGCCCTTCTCGCGCCAGTTCCAGGCCGGCACGCCCGCCCGCCAGGTGAAGGCCGCGCCCGAGTTCATCGCCCTGCGCGAAACGGTCCTGAACATCATCTTCTCCGACGAAGAGGCCGTGCAATGAGCCAGCCCCCCAAAACCCCCGGCGTCTTCGCCCGCCTCGCCCGCGCCCGTCCGACCAGACCCGGAGAGATCTACGGCGTGCCGGGTCAGGGCAACACCTTCTGGCTTTCGGTCGGCTCGGTCGCAGTCATGCTCTTCGTCTGGTGGCTCGTCACGACGCTGGGCTGGGTCAAGCCGCTCTTCGTGCCCTCGCCGCAGGCCGTGCTGGCCAAATTCGTCCAGGTCTGGAACGAAGGCTTCACCAACACCTCCTTCCTTGAACATGCGCTCACCTCGACGCTGCGGGTGTTTGGCGCCTTCGTCCTCGCTTGCCTGATCGGCCTGCCCCTCGGCCTTGCGATGGGGATGAGCCCCACGATCCGCGGCATCTTCGATCCGCCGATCGAGTTCTACCGCCCGATCCCGCCGCTGGCCTACCTGCCGCTGATGATCATCTGGTTCGGCATCGACGAGACGTCGAAGGTCCTTCTGATCTTCCTGTCGATGTTCGCGCCCATCGTGCTTGGCGCGCGGTCCGGCGTGAAGTCGGCGGCCATCGAGCAGATCCACGCCGCCTATTCCTTCGGTGCGACACGCTGGCAGGTGATGCGCCACGTGATCCTGCCCTCGGCCATGCCGGAAATCCTGACCGCCATGCGCGTCGGCATCGGCTTCGGCTGGACCACCCTCGTCGCGGCCGAGATGGTCGCCGCCACCAAGGGTCTTGGCTACATGGTCCTCTCGGCCAGCCAGTTCCTGCAGACCTCGGTGGTCATCATGGGCATCTTCGTGATCGCCGCCATCGCCATCGCCTTCGACCTGATGATGCGCTTCCTCGAGCGGCGCCTCGTGCCCTGGAAGGGGCGGATGTAAACCGAAAGACGCCGTGATGATCTACCTGAAGTCCGCCACCACCACCGCCGAGACCGACAGCCACGATGTCCGCGACCTGGTGCAGGTCATGCTGGCGCGCATCGCACTGGAAGGCGAAAAGGCGGTGCGCGACTTTTCCCGGACCTTCGACAAGTGGACCGGCGACATCATCGTCTCGCGCCAGCATCTTGAGGCCGCCGCCGAACAGGTGCCCGAGCGTCTGAAGGCCGACATCCGGTTCGCCCACGCCAACATCCGCCGCTTCGCCGAAGCCCAGCGCGGCACGCTGTTCGATTGCACGGTGGAAATCCTGCCGGGCCTCATGGCGGGGCAAAAGCAGATCCCCGTGGCTGCTGCCGGCTGCTACGTGCCGGGCGGCCGCTACAGCCATGTCGCCAGCGCGATCATGACCATCACCACGGCCAAGGTCGCAGGCGTCCCCCACATCGCCGCCTGCTCGCCGCCCCGTCCCGGACAGGGCATCCCGCCCGCGATCCTTTACGCAATGGACCTCTGCGGTGCCGACGTGATCCTGAATCTTGGCGGCGTGCAGGGGGTGGCCGCGATGGCACACGGGCACTTCGGCCTGCCCAAGGCGGACATCCTCGTCGGTCCCGGCAACCAGTACGTGGCCGAGGCCAAGCGGATGCTTTTCGGCCAGGTCGGCATCGACATGTTTGCCGGTCCGACCGACAGCATGATCCTGGCCGACGCCAGCGCCGATGCCGAGATGGTGGCTTACGACCTCGTGGGGCAAGCCGAACACGGCTACAACTCGCCCGTCTGGCTCGTGACCACGGACGAGACGCTGGCCCACGCCGTGATCCGCCTGGTGCCCGACCTCATCGCCGCGCTGCCCGAGGTGAACCGCGAAAGCGCCCGCGCCGCCTGGGGCAACATGGCCGAGGTCATCCTCTGCACCTCGCCCGAAGAGATGGCCCAGGTCGCCGACCGCTACGCGCCCGAACACCTCCACGTTCAGGCCCGCGACCTTGACTGGTGGCTGGGACGGCTGACCGCCTACGGCTCGCTCTTCCTCGGCGAAGAGACGACGGTGGCCTTCGGCGACAAGACGTCGGGCCCGAACCACGTCCTGCCCACCTCGGGTGCCGCGCGCTATACCGGCGGGCTCTCGGTCCACAAGTTCATGAAGACGGTCACCTGGCAACGCGCCACCCGCGACGCAGCCCGCCCGCTGGCCGAGGCCACGGCCCGGATCTCGCGGCTCGAGGGGATGGAGGGTCACGCCCGCTCTGCCGACATCCGACTGGCGAAGTTCTTCCCCGACGAACACTTCGACCTCGGGGTCGATGTCGCGGTCTGACCGGCCCGCCATTCGGGGTCCGGCAGGGGTCTTCGACGGCGCACCTTGGTAAACCGATCCTGAACGCCCACGGCCAAGCCCTTGATTATCAAGGGCCCGCAAATCCGTCCACCGTGGGCACGGCCCTTGCACCCCCCCGCCCCGCCCCCTATATTGACCCCTGTCGGGGGCAACCCCGACTATGGCGATAAACGCACCTGTAATAATCGGCTCGGACCCGGGGGCGGTACCCGGCGGCTCCACCAACTTCCCGTTCGTTGCGGGGGCAAGGGGCCGAAATAGGATCGACGAACGACCAAAGAGGCCAGCTTTCGCTCGGTGAGGTACCACCGTTATCGGTCCATGATCACAGTTGCCAACGACAACCGTGCTCCGGTGGCGCTGGCCGCGTAAGCGGCTCGCAATACCAAAACTAAGCCCTTACGGTTAGCCCCGTAAGGCGGGGTTCGCAGGTACCTGGCAACAGAAACCTGCACCTTCTCCCCAAAGCTCCCCGTTCGCCTTCGGGATCTTGTCGCCAGCGAGGAGAACCCAAGGGCACGACGAGCCGCTTGCCAGAAGGAACCGGCCGCCCCATCCTTGCCCATGCTCCGCGCGGCCCTCCTCCTCTGCCTGACCACCCCGCCTGCCCTCGCCTGCGAGACTGCCCTTCTTCTGTCCATCGACGTCTCCGGCTCCATCGACGCCGGCGACTACCGACTGCAGACCGAGGGGCTCGCCGCCGCCCTCACCGACCCCGAGGTTGCCGAGGCGCTTGTCCGGGGCCAGGTCGCGCTGGCCGTCGTGCAGTGGTCAGGGGTGGCGGAGCAGGCCCTCGTCCTGCCCTGGCAGCGGATGCTGGACCCCCGCGATGTCACCCGTTTCGCCACCCGCGCCGCCGCCATGCAGCGCAGCTTCACGGGATCGGACACCGCCGTCGGCCAGGGCCTTCGCTTCGCCGCCGCCCAATTTACTGCTGTCCCCGACTGCCGAAACAAGGTGATCGACGTCTCCGGCGACGGGCAGGAAAACGCGGGCTTCACCGACGCCCAAGCCCGCCGCGCAGCGATGGACATGGGCCTTGCCATCAATGCCATCGCCATCGAAGAGCCCGGCCCGGCCTCCCCCATCACCAGTTACTATCGCAACTGGATCATCACGCCCGGCGGCTTCGTGCTCACCGCGCGCGGGCTGCAGGACTATGCCCGGACCCTGCGGCTGAAGCTGCTGCGCGAACTGACCCGGCCCGTTGGCTGACGGATGGGCACCTGCGTCACACTGGCGGTTCTCCGACCGAGGCCGGCCGGGGCGCACCAGCCCCCCTTCCCTTGGCCCCCGAATCCCCTATGCTGATTTTCAATCGGGAAAGGACGGCGTCATGGCGCGCAGTATCGACTACGGCAATCTAATGCACCGCGCGATGCGTGGCCTGATTCAGTCGGTCCTGACCGAAGTGGCCGAGCACGGCCTGCCGGGGGCACATCATTTCTTCATCACCTTCGACACCACGCACCCCGAGGTGCAGATGGCCGCCTGGCTGAAGGAACGCTACCCGACCGAGATGACCGTCGTAATCCAGCACTGGTACGAGAACCTCGTGGTGACCGACGAAGGCTTCAGCATCACCCTGAACTTCGGCAACAACCCCGAACCGATGGTGATTCCCTTCGACGCGCTCCGCACCTTCGTCGACCCCTCGGTCGAGTTTGGCCTCCGCTTCGAAACGCAAGAGCAGGACGAAGACGAGGACGACGAAGACGTAGAGATCGAGGTCGAGGAAGAACCCGTCCGGCAGGACGCCGAAATCGTCTCGCTCGACCAGTTCCGGAAACATTGATGTCCGACCTCGCGCTGTTCCGCCGGCGGCTTCTCAAGAACCCCCGGCAGGTCTCGGCGATTGCTCCCTCCTCCCGGACCCTGGCGCGAGCGATGACTCTGGGTCTGGGCCCGAACAGCGGCCCGGTGGTCGAATTCGGCCCCGGCACCGGCCGCTTCACCGAGGCGATCCTGGCCCGCGGCGTCCCGCCTGCGAATGTCACGCTGTTCGAGTTGGACGAGGAATTCGTCGATTACCTGCGCCAGAAGTTCCCTGGCGTGACCGTTCACCAGCTTCCAGCGCAAGACGCTGCCCGACTGGTCCCTGCCGGGGTGAACACGGTGATCTCAGGCCTGCCGCTCCTGTCCATGCCGCCCGAGGTGCGCGAGGGCATCGTGAACGCCGCTTTCGCCATCCTTGCGCCCCGGGGCCACTACGTGCAGTTCACTTACGGCTCGCGCCCGCCTCTACCCCCCGAAACCATCGCCGCGCTGGGGCTCAAGGTGAACAAGGGCCACAAGGTCTGGGCCAACCTGCCCCCCGCCACGGTCTACCGCTTCCGCCGAGTCTAGGCATTTCGGTATACCATTGCATGCCGGATTGATTTCACACGCATCCGGCGCTATGCGGGGGCCGAGAGCTTGCGAGGAGGCCCCGATGACCGCGACCCGTACCGAAACCGACAGCTTCGGCCCGCTTGAGGTTCCATCCGACAAATACTGGGGCGCACAGACCCAGCGGTCGATCATCAACTTCCCCATCGGCTGGGAACGCCAGCCCGTTCCGATCATCCGAGCCCTCGGCGTCATCAAGCGCGCCTGCGCCGTGGTGAACATGGCGCAGGGAGACCTGCCTTCGGACCTCGGCAATGCCATCGTGGCGGCAGCGCAAGAGGTGATCGAGGGCAAGTTCGACGACAACTTCCCGCTGGTCGTCTGGCAGACCGGCTCGGGCACCCAGTCGAACATGAACGCGAACGAGGTGATCTCGAACCGTGCCATTGAAATGCTTGGCGGCGTGAAGGGGTCCAAGAAGCCCGTGCACCCGAACGACCATGTGAACATGGGCCAATCCTCGAACGACACCTTCCCGACCGCGATGCACGTCGCCATCGGCATGCACACCCGCGACGTGCTGATCCCGGGGCTGGAGAAACTGGCCAAGGCGCTCTGGGCGAAGTCCCACGAATTCAAGGACATCATCAAGATCGGCCGCACGCACACGCAGGACGCGACGCCGCTGACGCTGGGCCAGGAATTCTCCGGCTACGCCACACAAGTCGACCGCGGGATCGAGCGGGTGAAGATGTGCCTGCCCCACATCTACGAACTTGCCCAGGGCGGCACCGCCGTCGGCACCGGCCTCAACACCCGCGTGGGCTTCGATGTCCGCGTCGCCGCCGAGATCGCGAAGATCACCGGCCTCCCCTTCGTCACCGCCCCGAACAAGTTCGAAGCACTCGCCGCCCATGACGCGATGGTCATGTTCTCGGGCGCGCTGAAAACGGTCGCCGGGTCGCTGTTCAAGATCGCCAACGACCTTCGTCTCCTGGGCTCCGGCCCCCGCTCGGGCCTGGGCGAGTTGATCCTGCCGGAAAACGAACCGGGCTCGTCGATCATGCCGGGCAAGGTCAACCCGACCCAGGCCGAGGCGCTGACCATGGTCTGCGCGCATGTGATGGGCAACGACGCCGCTGTGGGCTTTGCCGGGTCGCAGGGTCACTTCGAGCTCAACGTCTACAATCCGATGATGTCGTACAACGTGCTGCAGTCGATCCAGCTGCTGGGCGATGCGGCGTCAAGCTTCACCGACAACATGGTTGTCGGCACGCAGGCCAACATCCCGCGCATCGAAAAGCTGATGAAGGAATCGCTGATGCTGGTGACGGCTCTAGCGCCCACTATCGGCTATGACAACGCGACCAAGGTCGCGAAGACCGCTCACAAGAACGGCACAACGCTACGGGAAGAGGCAATTGCGCTGGGATTTGTCGACGGCGAGACCTTCGACCGCATCGTCCGCCCTGAAGACATGGTCGGCCCGAAAGGCTGATGGCCGAGGTCGTCAACCTTCGCACCGTAAAGAAACAGGCGGCCCGCAAGGCCGCCCGGTCCTTGGCCGATGCCAACGCCGCCAAGCATGGCCGGACGAAGTCCGAACGAGACCTGGAAAAGGCGCGCGCCACAAAGGCCACGCGTGAACTCGACGCCCACAAGCGCGAGACGGAGTAACCTGCAGTTAACCCTGCTTTGGCAGGGTTGCGGAAGGAGGTGCGCCGATGCAGGAACTGCCATTGCCAATCACGTCGCAGGAATGGATGCAACAGATGTTTGCCACCAAGACAGCGCTTGACGGCGGTGTGATCCGCCGGAAAGTAAGCGACGTGGAACGCCTGGTCGGGCGCGATGCTTTCCTTGCCGCGATGAAGAAGCGTGGCTATCGAGTGGTGGAGAATGCCGGGCATTTCGTCGTCTTCTGCAATTCGGATGACGTCCTACTCCGCCTCTGATCTGCCGGGGACCCAAATTTCTTAAGTAAGAAATTTGTCAAAATCCTTACTTAAGGATTTTGGGCCATTCACGCTTTGGCTACGGTCGCCCCATGACCACCCGCCCCGCCAAACACTCCCTCACCCTCCACGGCCATCGCACCAGCGTTTCGCTGGAACCCGAGTTCTGGGATGCCTTCCGCGCCATCGCGCTTGAGAAACAAACTCCCCTCAACGCCCTTGCCGCCGAAATCGACGCCGCACGTCGCGGAGAGGAAGGCCTCGCCTCGGCGATCCGCGTCTTCTGCCTGAACCATTACCGGAGATCCTGATGCGCGCCGCCGTCCTTCGCGCCTACCGCGAACCCCTCAGCCTGGAAAACGTCGCCGATCCTACCTGCGAACCGGACGGCGTCATCCTGAAAACCCTCGCCTGCGGCATCTGCCGCAGCGACTGGCACGGCTGGGTCGGCGAACACCCGAAGGTCAAACCTGGCGACATCCCCGGCCATGAATACTGCGGCGAGGTCGTCGAGGCGGGCCTGCTGGCCAAGTGGAAGCCCGGCGACAAGGTCATCGCCCCTTTCATCCTCGCCTGCGGCGACTGCCCGGAATGCCGGTCCGGCCAGACCACCACCTGCCGGTCCCAGCGCGTCCCGGGCTTCGGTGACCGGGGGGCCTATGCCGAATACGTCTCAGTCCCCCACGCCCACAACCTGACGCGCCTGCCCGAAACCCTGTCGCCCGCGCTGGCCGCAGGCCTCGGCTGCCGCGTTACCACCGCCTTCCACGCCCTCACCGGCCGGGCCGCGTTGCAAGCGGGCGAATGGCTAGCCGTTCACGGAACCGGCGGGATCGGGCTCTCCTGCCTCCTTATCGGCAAGGCCCTCGGCGCGCGGGTCATTGTCGTCGATGTGGTCCCCGAGAAGCTGGCCCATGCGCTGACCCTCGGCGCCGAAGCCGCCCTCGACGCCCGCGCTGGCGACGTGGCCGCGAAGATCGTCGAACTGACGCAAGGCGGTGCCCATGTCAGCGTCGAGGCGCTTGGCATCGAAGCCACCGCGAACAACTCCTTGAAATGCCTGCGCCCCCTCGGCCGCCACGTCCAGGTCGGCCTGCCCACCGGCCACACCGCGCAGATGCAGATCGACATGAACACGCTCTACATGCGCCAGCTGTCGGTCTTCGGGACAAGGGGCATGCCGGCCTGGCGCTACCCGACGCTCCTTTCCCTGATCGAAACCGGCCGCATCGATGTCAGCCCCATCGTCGCCCGGACCGTCGCCCTCAGCCAGGCCACCAAGGAACTGAAAGCCTTCGACGGCCCCACCGCGCCCGGCGTCGCCGTCATCACCGACTTCGCCGGCTAACCCGCCACCCGCGCCAAGGTAACCGCCAGATCACCATAGCCGGTGAACCGCCGCTCATAGGCCAGACCCAACCGCCGCGCGCAGTCCTCGGCCTTCGCGTCCAGCGCGGGGTCGTCCTTCTGCGCCTGGTAGACCAGCTTGGTGTAATTGCCGAAATACATGTCGCGCAGCTCCGGGTGCCGGTCCAGACCCATCGGCTTCCAGATGAAGGCATCGAACTGTCGGACCAGGAAATCCGTCAGGTAGAAGGCCGTGAACTCCGTCTCTGCCCGCGCGGCAAAGATGGCATTCCCCTCGAAGAAGGCATAGCAATGCGGGCCCGCCACCATCTCGACCCCCAGCCGGTCGCAGGCCGCCTGCAACAGGCCCCCGGTCCCGCAATCGGCATAGACGACGAAGATCGTCTCATAGGCCCCCCGCGCCGCTGCGACGGCTTCTTCCATTGCTGGAATGATCCGGTCCGGCCAAAGATGCAGCTTCGCGGGCAGGCACTGCAGGTCCATATGCGCCCATCCGTTCGCAGCCTTCAGCGCCAGGATCTCATGCGCCAGCGCCCCGCAGGCGATCAACAGGATACGCCCGGCGCGGGCTGGCGCCAGCCCGGTCTCGGACAGGGTGACATCGTCGATCACGGGATTACCGGCTGACCCGGGTCCAGGTCAGGATCACGCTGGCCGACAGCGCCGCAAAGGCAAGGGCCGCGAAGGGAACCCCGGTCCACAGCGCAAGCCAGATCGTCAATCCGGCCGCCACGATGACCAGGGCGATCAATCCAAGGAAATGAGTCAAGGGCATCTGCACGCCTCCCTGACGATCAATCTGCGCTTCGGAAGGGACCATGACAAGCCCCTCCCGAATCACGGAACCGTGCTTCAGCCGTTCATCGCGTTGTGCTTGCGCGCAACGAACTGCTTGGCGGTTTCCACCGCCACCGCCGCATCGCGGCAATAGGCATCCGCACCGATGGCCTTGCCGAACTCTTCGTTCAGCGGCGCGCCACCAACCAGCACGATGTAGTCGTCGCGCAGGCCCTTTTCCTTCATCGTGTCGATCACGACCTTCATGTAGGGCATCGTCGTCGTCAGCAGCGCCGACATCCCCAGAATATCGGGCTTCTCGGCTTCCAGCGCCTCAAGGTACTTCTCGACCGAGTTGTTGATCCCAAGGTCCTTCACCTCGAAACCCGCGCCTTCCATCATCATCGCGACCAGGTTCTTGCCAATGTCGTGGATGTCGCCTTTCACGGTGCCGAGCACCATCTTGCCCATCCGCGGCGCACCGGTTTCGACCAGAAGCGGCTTCAGGATGAACATCCCGGCCTTCATCGCGTTGGCGGCCAGCAGGACCTCGGGGACGAACAGGATCCCGTCGCGGAAGTCGGCACCGACGATGGTCATGCCGGCGACCAGCGCCTTGGTCAGCACGTCATAGGGCGTCCAGCCGCGCGCGATCAGGATGTTGACGCCTTCTTCGATCTCTTCCTTGAGACCGTCGTAAAGGTCGTCGTGCATCTGCAGGACCAGCTCGTCATCCGACAGTTCGGAAAGGATGATTTCGTCGTCGTCGGCCATGACAGGTGCTCCAAGCGGAAGGGTTTGGGATGGTGATGGTCGCAAACCGACCGCGTCACTATGCGGCAAGCGACATACACCGGATGAAAGCCGACAGAAAGCCGTCGCGGACCGGAAAGTTCTGGCGCTTGTTCATCATATGTTCTAGATTTCCCGGATGACCCGACACGCCAGCATCCTGCCCGGCCAGCGCCTGCGGGCGCGGGGGGCCGACAGCAACCGGACCGGCCGCTTCGAAGCCACCGCGCGGGAAGCCTTCGACGACGGCTGGGACATGACCGAGGAGGAGAGTCTGGTCGCCACCGAAGTGCGGCTGGAACGCCCCCGCTCGGCCCTGACCTTCAACCGCTCGCCCGACGTGCCCTTTGACCGGTCGATCAATCCCTACCGGGGGTGCGAACACGGCTGCATCTACTGCTATGCGCGGCCGACCCATGCCTGGCACGATCTCTCGCCGGGGCTCGATTTCGAAACGAAGCTGTTTGCCAAGCCGACCGCCCCTGCCCTGCTGCGGCAGACGTTCGCCAGCCGGGGATACCGCCCGGCCCCCTTGGCCCTCGGCACCAATACCGATCCCTATCAGCCGATCGAGGCGCGCTACCGGATCACCCGACAAGTGCTGGAGCTCTGCCTCGAGACCGGACATCCGGTGACGATCACCACCAAATCGGCCCGGGTTCTCGATGATCTCGATCTGCTGACCGCGCTTGCCGCGCGGGGCCTCACCGCTGTCTCGATCTCGGTGACGAGCCTCGATCCGAAACTGTCAGGCAAGCTCGAACCGCGCGCTTCGGCCCCGGCCAAGCGGCTGGCGGCGCTTGCCGCGCTGGCGCAGGCCGGGGTCCACGCCAATGTCTCGGTCTCGCCGATCATCCCGGCGATCACCGACAGTTTCATCGAGGCGATCCTTGCCGAGGCCGGCGCGCGCGGGGTCCAGTCGGCCAGCTGGATCATGCTGCGTCTGCCGCACGAAGTGGCGCCGCTGTTTCGCGAATGGCTGGAAGTCCATTTCCCGGACCGCGCGGCGATGGTCATGGGAATCGTCCAGTCCATCCGCGGCGGCAAGGACAACGACACGCGCTTCTTCAGCCGGATGAAGCCCACCGGAGTCTGGGCCGATCTGGTGCGCACGCGCTTCCGGCTGGGGCTGAAGCGGGCGGGAATCCCGCAGGCGAAGCCGCTGCTGGATTGCAGCCAGTTCCGCCCGCCGGAGCGCGATGGGCAGTTGGCGCTGTTCTAGACGCGTTTGCGGCCAAAGCCCCCGCCGGCGCCCCCGCCCATTGGGCGCGGGGCGATCGGGGCGGGAGGCGGCATTTCTGGGCGCGGCGATGGCGGCACGGACCGCTCCCGCACCGGCCTGCCCGCATCCACCGGCCTGCCTGCCTGCCCAGGCTTGGCCTCGACCACGCCCATCAGCCG
>JAIXSA010000155.1 GCA_027484915.1 Paracoccaceae bacterium
GCGGGATCTGGCCAACGGCGTCTGGGATGAAGTCGCCGAACTTAGAAATATTCTAGAATCAGAGTTGTCGGCTGCGGCAAAAGAAACTATTTCCGTCGGGAATGGTTTGCCACGTCTGCCGAACACCCTTTGCCTGATCGCGCCCGGCTGGAAGGGCGAGACCCAGGTGATGGCGATGGATCTTGCCGGGTTCGCGATCTCTGCGGGTTCGGCCTGTTCCTCTGGCAAGGTCCGGGCGAGCCGTGTCCTGACCGCGATGGGCTTTTCCGAAGCACTCGCGGGGCAGGCGATCCGGGTCTCGCTGGGGCCGGGGGTGACGAAAAACGACTTGATGCGGTTCGCCCAGACCTGGACCGCCGCCTATGCCAAGGCCCGTGCACGGGCTGCCTGAAAGGAAACGCCGATGACCATGCTGGAATCCGTCAATGCCCCCGAGGTGCGCGAAGGCGTGGACCGCGAGACGATCGAGACCGTCCAGGCGATGGCGGGCAAGTACAAGTATGGCTGGGAAACCGACATCGAGATGGACTATGCCCCGAAAGGGCTGAACGAGGATATCGTCCGTCTGATCAGCCAGAAGAACGGCGAGCCGGAGTGGCTGCTGCAGTGGCGGTTGGACGCCTATCGGCGCTGGGTCAAGCTGGAAGAACCGCGTTGGGCGATGCTGAACTATCCGGAAATCGACTATCAGGACCAGTTCTACTACGCGACGCCGAAGAGCATGGCGAAAAAGCCGAAGTCCCTGGACGAGGTCGACCCGAAGCTTCTGGCGACCTATGCCAAGCTGGGGATTCCGCTGAAGGAACAGATGCTTCTGGCCGGCGTCGAAGGTGAGGCCGAGCCGCGCAAGGTGGCGGTCGATGCGGTCTTCGACAGCGTGTCCGTCGGGACCACGTTCAAGGCGGAACTTGCCAAGGCCGGGGTCATCTTCTGCTCGATCTCCGAAGCCGTGCGCGAACATCCCGAGCTGGTGAAGCAATATCTCGGGTCCGTCGTTCCGCCCACGGACAATTTCTTTGCGACCTTGAATTCGGCCGTCTTCTCCGATGGCTCCTTTGTCTACATCCCGAAGGGCGTGAAATGCCCGATGGAGCTGTCGACCTATTTCCGCATCAACGCCGAGAACACCGGCCAGTTCGAGCGGACGCTGATCGTGGCCGACGAAGGCTCTTACGTCAGCTATCTGGAAGGCTGCACTGCGCCGAAGCGCGACACCAATCAGTTGCACGCGGCAGTGGTCGAGATCGTGATCCTGAAGGATGCCGAGGTGAAATACTCGACGGTCCAGAACTGGTATCCCGGCGATGAAAACGGGGTCGGCGGGATCTACAACTTCGTCACGAAGCGTGCCGATTGCCGCGGCGATCGGGCGAAGGTGATGTGGACGCAGGTCGAAACCGGGTCGGCGATCACCTGGAAATACCCGTCCTGCATCCTGCGGGGCGATGACTCCCAGGGCGAGTTCTACTCCATCGCCATCGCCAACAACGCCCAGCAGGCCGATACCGGGACCAAGATGGTCCACCTTGGCAAGCGGACGAAGTCGCGGATCGTGTCCAAGGGCATCTCGGCGGGTCGGGCGCAGAACACCTACCGGGGGCTGGTTTCCATGCACCCCAAGGCCAAGGACAGCCGCAACTACACGCAGTGCGACAGTCTTCTGATTGGCGACAAATGCGGGGCGCACACGGTGCCTTACATCGAAGTGCGCAACAATTCGTCCCGCGTGGAGCATGAGGCGACCACCTCCAAGGTGGATGACGACCAGCTGTTCTACTGCCGCAGCCGTGGCATGGACGAGGAGGAGGCCGTCGCCCTGGTGGTCAACGGCTTCTGCAAAGAGGTCCTGCAGGCCCTACCGATGGAATTCGCGATGGAGGCCCAAAGCCTGGTCGCGATCAGCCTGGAAGGCTCGGTCGGCTGACCTCTCAATGGCTGAAGCGCGCGCATATGCGGAACCGGAAACGGAACGGCCCGAGGTCGTTCTGGTTTCTGCCATGCGCAACGAGGGGCCGTTTCTGCTGGAATGGCTGGCCTATCACCGGGTGATCGGGATCGACCGGGTCGTGGTGGTGTCCAATGGCTCCACCGACGGATCGGACGCATTGTGTGATGCGCTGGCCGCCGCTGGCCAGATGACGTTCCTGCGCACCACGCCGGGCTGGGGTGTCGCCCCGCAAGAGGCTGCGGTTCAGGCCTTCGAGACCGAGATCGGGTACCATCCGGGCACCTGGTATCTTTGGCTGGATGCCGATGAGTTCCTGAATGTCCATGTCGGCGACCGCACGGTGCAGGCGCTGGTCGCGGCCCTTGGATCGGCCCAGGCAATCATGCTGAACTGGCGGCTATTCGGCTCGAACGGGAACGACAACTTCCCGGGCCGCCATTTGTCGGAAGATTTCGTTGGGGCCTCGAAGCTGGGCTTTGTCGCCAATCTGGAAACGAAACCCATGTTCCGCCACGGTGCGAAGATGGCGGGTTTCTCGGCCAATGCCGCCGGTCTGCCACGGCTGGTTCCGGGGGCGGGCGCCACGGCGGAGGACTGTGTTGGCGGCAATGGCAAGCCGCTGGACCTGCGCGCACCGCGCACCTTGGCCTGGCTGGAAGGACGTCCTTTGCCGGGGCGCAACAACCTGGCCTCGCGCCGCGAATTCGGCTGGAACCTGGCACAGGTCAACCACTATTCGGTGCGCACTCCGGACCACTTCCGCCTCAAGGCCGCGCGGGGGCGGGGGATGGTCTCGACTGGCCCGAAACGGCCCAACATCCGGCATACCGCCAGCTATTTCGACCGTTTCGACCGCAACGAGGCCGAGGATCGGTCGATCCTGCACTGGGAAGCTGCCGTCACCGACGCGATCACGCGCCTGATGTCGCTGCCCGGCGTCGCGGCTGCCCAGGCCGAGGTCGACGACCGCGTCGCCAAGGCGCTCAGCCAGAGCGACGACAGCCTCGCAGCCGAGGCTGCTGCGGTCGCGAATGACACCGAACTGCCGCAGCACAAGGTGGTGCGGGGGATGGAGGCCGAGATGGAGCCGGAAACCGAGGCCCCTGGCTTCGCGTTGACTTTCGAGCCGAAAGAACGACGCTGGATTACCAAATTATACCAGAATGCAGAAACAATCCTTGAGTACGGCAGCGGCGGTTCGACCGTGCTGGCGGCCGAACTAGGCAAGACCGTCTTCAGTGTGGAAAGCGACCAGGATTGGGCAGACCGCATGGCCGGCCATGTTGCGACCATCTCGGATCGGGCGCATGTGCACTGGGCCGATGTCGGCCCGACCGGCCCCTGGGGCGTGCCGATGAAGCCACGTGAATTCCGCAAGTTCCACGAATATGCCCTGTCCGTCTGGGACCGACCGGATTTCGTGCAGCCCGACCTCGTGTTGATCGACGGTCGCTTCCGCGCGGCCTGCCTGGTCGCGGTCATGATGCGCAGCGCGAAACCCGTGACCGTTCTCTTCGACGACTACCTCAAGCGGCGCTATTACCACGGGGTCGAAGGCCTCGCCCGCAAGGAAGAAATGGTCGGCCGCATGGCCCGCTTCACTGTCACCCCCGGCGCGATCCCGCCCGAGATGGCCACCCAGGCCATTGGCTGGTTCACCGATCCGCGTTGATGCCCAAAGGAAAGAAAATGCTGGAAATCAAGAACCTGCACGTCAAGCTTGAAGAAGAGGACAAGGTGATCCTTCGCGGTGTCGACCTCAAGATCGGCGCGGGCGAGGTCCATGCGATCATGGGGCCGAACGGGTCGGGCAAGTCGACGCTGTCCTACGTGCTTTCGGGCCGCGACGGGTACGAGGTGACCGAGGGTTCGGCCAAGCTTGAAGGCCAGGAACTGCTTGAGATGGAGCCCGAGGAACGCGCAGCGGCTGGCTTGTTCCTGGCGTTCCAGTACCCGGTCGAGATTCCCGGTGTCGGCAACATGACCTTTCTGCGGACGGCCGTGAACGCCCAGCGGAAAGCGCGCGGCGAGGAGGAACTTTCGGCCGGCGACTTCCTGAAGGTCGTGCGCGAGAAGGCCAAGACCCTGAAGATCGATGCCGAGATGCTGAAGCGTCCGGTGAACGTGGGGTTCTCGGGTGGCGAGAAAAAGCGCAATGAAATCCTGCAGATGGCCATGCTGGAACCCCGCATGTGCATTCTGGACGAGACCGACAGCGGCCTTGATGTGGACGCGATGAAGCTGGTCGCGGAGGGTGTGAACGCGCTGCGCAGCGCTGGCCGGTCCTTCCTGGTGATCACGCACTACCAGCGGCTTCTGGACCACATCAAGCCGGACGTCGTCCACATCATGGCGGCGGGTCGGATCATCAAGACCGGCGGCCCGGAACTGGCGCTGGAAGTCGAGACCAACGGCTATGCCGACATTCTGAACGAGGTGGGCTGATGGCACTGCCGAAGGCAAAGGAAGACGCGCTGGCGGCCCGGCTTGCGTCCCTCACGCTGCCCGCGGGCAAGGGCTGGCTGGCGTCTGTCCGCTCCGAAGCCCTGTCGCGGCTGACCGCGATGGGCCTGCCTGCGCGGCGTGACGAGTATTGGCGCTACACCGACCCCACCAGCCTGAACGCGCCAGCGGCCCCCCCCGCCGTCCGGTTCGAGCCGGGTGACGAGGCCGAACCCTTCGACGGCATGGACCGGTTGAAGATCGTCTTCGTCGACGGTATCTTTGATCCGGCCGCCTCGGACGACCTGTCGCTGTCCGGCGTCACCATCGAACGGCTGGCGCTGGCGGGGGATACCGACATCCACTGGGCGCAGGGCCTGTACGGCCAGCTGGAGGCGCGGGGCCAGACCCCGGTCGCGCGCCCGCTTGCCGCACTGAATTCGGCCTTCGCGACAGACGGAGTGCTGATCCATGTCACCGGCAAGGCGGCAAAGCCGGTTTCTCTGGTTTATGTCCACAAATCGGATACTTCGGATGCGATCCTGCACCACTGCGTCAAACTTGACGCTGGTGCCTGTCTGACGCTGCTGGAGAATGGCCCCGCCGCCGCTCGCTTTTCCAAGGTGATGGAGGTCGACATCGCCGACGGGGCGCAGTTCCACCATGTGCGCATTCAGGGTCGGGACCACGAACGCCGCGCGGTGACGCACCTCTTTGCCCGTCTGGGTGCGCAGGCCGAGATGCGCTCCTTCACGCTGACGGCCAATGGGCGCCTCACCCGCAACGAGGCGGTGGTCGAGCTTGCAGGCGCAGAGGGCCGCGCGCATCTGGCGGGGGCCACGGTCGGGGATGGCGACTTCCATCATGACGATACCGTCTTCGTCACCCATGCCGCACCAGCCTGCGAAAGCCGTCAGGTGTTCAAGAAGGTCCTGATGAACGGCGCCGTCGGGGTGTTCCAGGGCAAGATCCTGGTGAAGCCCGGCGCGCAGAAGACCGACGGCTACCAGATCAGTCAGTCCCTGCTTCTGGATGAGGACAGCCAGTTCCTCGCCAAGCCCGAGCTGGAGATCTATGCCGACGACGTGAAGTGTAGCCACGGCTCGACTTCAGGTGCCATCGACGAAACTGCGCTGTTCTACCTGCAGTCGCGGGGTGTCCCGCGTCGGCGCGCGCAGGCACTGCTGGTCCTGGCCTTCCTGGCCGAAGCCATCCAGGAGATTGCCGACGAGGACATCGCCGAAGAGATCCGCGGCCGTCTGGAACGTTGGCTGGCCCGGCACGGGTCGACCGGATGACTGTGACGACCGATCTTGTCCGCACCTGGTGGCGGCCACGGGCGATCCTGCGCCAGCATCTTGCGCGCGGAAAGTCCGAGCCGTTCGCTCTGTCGTTCCTGCTGATCTTCCTGGTCCTGGCCTTCATCGGCCAGTGGCCGGGGGCGGCGCGTGCGGCCCATTTTGCGGGTGAGCCGTCAGCCTGGCCGCGCATCCTGCCCACCGCCTATGGCCTTCTGGCGGCAATCCCGTTCCTTTACGGGCTGGCAGCACTTGGTCACCTGGCCGCGCGGACGATGGGCGGGCAGGGGACCTGGTATGGCGGGCGGATCGCGCTCTTCTGGGCGCTGGCCGCCGTCGGGCCGCTGATGCTTTTGCAGGGGCTCGTCTCGGGCATGATCGGGCCGGGCCCGTCGCTGACGGCGCTGAACCTGGTGATCGCGGTGGCTTTCCTCTGGCTTTGGGCGACCCTTCTGCACGAGGCCGAGCGGGGGAAAGACCGGCGATGACACTGGGCGCACGCATCGGCCGCCTGGCGCAGCTGACGCTGCAGGACCCGCAGTCGGCGGCCCGGGTGCTGCTGGCTGAAGGCGTACCGATGAAGGCGCGCAGCGCGGGGCTTCTGCTGGTCGCGGTCCTGTCGGCCATGCTGGCCAGCCTGCAGATCAACGGGGGAGAAAGCCTGGACCCGTTCAGTGCGCTGATGCTTGCAAGCCCTTTGCGCGCGGCGGTGCTGCAATGGCTGTTCCTGGCCGTCTCGGTGGGTCTTGTCTACCGTGTCGGTCGGGCCTTCGGAGGGCAGGGCAGCTTTGTCGATGCACTGCTGGTCGTCGTCTGGCTGCAGCTCATCATGCTGGGCTTCCAGGTGTTACAGCTTGCGGTCCTGCTCTTCTCCCCCAACCTCGCCGGACTGATCGGACTGATCAGCTTCGGGCTCTACCTTTGGCTCATGACCATCTTCATCGCCGAACTGCACGGCTTCACGGCGCGCGGGTTGGTGTTTCTGGTCATGATCCTGACCGCGCTTGCCGCAGGGTTTCTGCTGGCGGTCGTGCTGATCCTCTTCCTCGGGCCGGAGGCCCTGATGCCCAATGTATGACGTCCACAAGATCCGCGCCGATTTCCCGATCCTGTCGCGGCAGGTGAACGGCAAACCGCTCGTCTACCTCGACAACGGGGCCTCCGCGCAGAAGCCGCGTGTGGTGATCGACGCGATGACGCGCGCCTATTCCGAGGAATATGCCAACGTCCATCGCGGCCTGCACTATCTGTCGAACCTTGCAACCGAGAAGTATGAGTCGACCCGCGGTGTCATCGCGAAGTTCCTCAATGCCGCGTCGGAGGACGAGATCGTCTTCACCACCGGCACGACCGAGGCGATCAACCTCGTCTCTTACGCCTGGGCCGCCCCGTGCCTCCAACCCGGCGACGAGATCGTGCTGTCGATCATGGAGCATCACGCCAACATCGTGCCCTGGCACTTCCTGCGCGAACGGCAGGGCGTGGTTCTGAAATGGGTCGACGTGGACGCGAACGGCGATCTTGATCCGCAGGCGGTGATCGACGCCATCGGACCAAAGACCAAACTGGTTGCCGTGACCCACATGTCCAACGTGCTGGGCACCGTGGTCGACGTGGCAGCGATCTGCCGGGGCGCGGCCGGGAAGGGCGTTCCTGTCCTTGTCGATGGCAGCCAGGCCTCGGTCCACATGCCGGTCGACGTCCAGGCGCTTGGCTGCGACTTCTACGCCATCACCGGCCACAAGCTTTACGGCCCGTCAGGGTCGGGCGGCATCTACATCCGCCGCGAGCGGCAGGCCGAGATGCGGCCTTTCCTCGGTGGTGGCGACATGATCCGCGAGGTGACCCGCGACACCGTCACCTGGAACGACCCGCCCATGAAGTTCGAGGCCGGAACCCCCGGCATCGTCCAGCAGATCGGCCTGGGCGTGGCGCTGGACTACCTGATGTCGCTGGGCATGGCCAATGTTGCCGCCCACGAACGCAGCTTGCGCGACTATGCGCGCGCCCGGCTGGCGGGCCTCAACTGGTTGAACGTGCAGGGTCATTCCGCGGAAAAGGGCGCGATCTTCAGCTTCACGCTGGATGGCGCGGCGCATGCGCATGACATCTCGACCATCCTGGACAAGCGCGGCATCGCGGTCCGCGCCGGCACCCATTGCGCCATGCCGCTGATGGAGCATCTGGGGATCACCGCCTCCTGCCGCGCCTCGTTCGGGCTTTACAACACGGTCGAGGAAGTCGACGCCCTGGTCAGCGCGCTGGAGCTTGCCCACGACCTTTTTGCCTGACGGCAGGGCCCGAAGGCCCCGCCGCCCCGCCCGCATCAGAACCGGAACGTGAACGCCCAGGCGCCGCTGGTATCCGTCTCGCTGGCGCGGTTTCCGTAGTTCTCGGACCGGATCAGGGAAAGCTTCATCTCCAACCCGTCACTGATTTCGGCCTGATAGCTGAAGTCGACGTCGATCTGCCGGTCTTCAGGGGCCAGGTCCAGCGACACCTGATCGAAGGCGGAAGCCCCCTCGCGGATCACCGGCAGGTTCAGAACAGTCTCGCCCGAGGCGATGGCCACCGGCATGCCGATCCCGACCGACAACCGGTCGCCCTTGGTCAGGAAGTCATCCATCCCGGCCGTCAGCTTCACCGCATTGAACTGGGCCGAGCCGGTGTTGCCAAATTCCGTCGATCCCCCAAGATCCGTCACCCCGACTTCGCCCGAAAGCGCGAGGAAGGCCCCGGCACCCAGGTCCTGCCTCAGACCAAGCGAAAACGAGGCCATCAGGGCAGCGTTGTCGCCGTCAAGGCTCATCAATTGACCGTCGTCACGGGCGACCTTGATGCCCAGGTCAACCCGCGTCGGGCCATCGGTCAATGCCTGGGTGAACGACACCCCGGCGCTGCCTGATCCACCCTCTGGAACCAGCACCTCTGCAGAGGCACCGCCGTCCGCTGTGGTCATCGACATCACAGGCCCGCTGAATGCCGCGAACGTGTCGGTGACGGCAGCCGGGGTCGCGGTCCGCTCCATCGCCAGATTGCCGCGCAGGCTTTTCGCCAGCAGCGTGCCCGCTTGCCCGCCCAGGCTTGCACTTGAGGCAAGGGCCTCGCCCGGCATGCTGAAGGACGCGGCCAGAGCGTCCCGCACGGCGATGTCCGTGTCCTGCAACGACACCCTCACCGCGTCCCCGAACGCCGTTCCGGTCACCAGGACAGGCGCATCGGTCGACACCGTGCGACCCTCTGCCAGCGAAAGCGTGGTCGGCCCGATCGGCTTCAGGGCCGCTTCGATATCCAGGAACCCGTGCCCGTAGGTGATCGAGTAACCCTTGTTGAACCCCGTCGCGAGTTCGACGGTCGCATCCGGGATGAAAAAGTCATCCTCGGCCGAAGCCAGAAGCCGAATGCGCAGTTGGTGCGGCGTCAGGCTCGGGAAGGCTTCAGCAAGAAGCGCCAGCGCGCCAGAGATCTGCGGTGCAGCAAAGGACGACCCGGTGGTCGGCTCGTAGGCCGACCCGCCGCCCGTCGCGGCATTCCAGGTTCCATCCGCGATCAGGCACCAGCGTGCAGCCTCCCAGCAGGCGTTCGAAATCAGGTGAACGCCGGTCACGGTGCTGCCGCTGAACGTCGGCACACCGTTCGCGGCGGCCAGCCAACCAGCCTCAAGCCCGGGGCGCAGGAAGGGCAGGCCATCCATCAAGGTCGCGTGTTCGCGGGTTGCATTGTCGACCGCAAAGACGACCACGCCCTGTGCAGAATATGCATCCAGAGCGGCAAGGTAGTTCTGTCCCGCCTGGCCGTAATTGAACGCGCCATCAAGCCCGTTCTGATCCAGCCCCAGGGTCGTATACCCCCACGAGTTGTTCCACGCGACTGCGCCCCTGGACAGCGCTTCGAGGCCCAGATCGGCTAGATCCTGGTCGTCGTTGTAACTTCCAAAAAGGATGTCGGCATCCGGCGCTGTGCCAACGAACGACGCGGAGTTCCCGGCAGCAACGGACGCAACCGTGGTGCCATGTTCGCCACCTGGATCGTTGCTGATGACCGTGACCCGCCCGGCGATGGATTCGTGGGTCGGAGAGATATGTTCGTCCGAGATTGCAATCAGTTCACCGTCGCCCGTGATCCCCGCCGCGTGTGCAACGACCGCCCCCGATGTCCGTAGCGGGTCCTGGATTGCGGTGTCTGGCACGTTCGGATCGAAGAACTGCTGCAGCCACTCAATGCCGACCGTGGTGTTCTGGTACTTTGCAGTCGCCAGCAGGTTTGCCGTGTCCTGCACAATAGTCAGCGAAAAGTTGAACCCGCCGTTCAGAACCGTGATCGCAACCGGAGCAGGCGCATCGTGCGGAGAGAGGTAGGCCAGTACGTCGATGCCATCCTCACCGCCGCCTCCGCAAGCCGTGAGAAGTGCAAGGCTCGACAGGGACAGCATGAGCGCTGACTTGCGGCGAACGACGATTGGCGAAGAATGACGCACGATGAACTCCTCTCAACAGTGACGGAATACAACTGCAGAGATAATTCACGATTCGGTCAAGCCGATCCCCGCCCGTGCCGGATTCTTTCTCGCCTCCATGAGGTTGCGACGACAGCCCCCGTTGCCGATAGCCATTGAAACCCCGTGCCCGTTCCGCTAATGACGTGAAAACGCACCCATAGCTCAGCTGGATAGAGCGTTGCCCTCCGAAGGCAAAGGTCGCACGTTCGAATCGTGCTGGGTGCGCCAAGACCCTGATCTCGCGTCCGCTCTGTTTCTTTCGCAGCGCCCCCCTGGACGCCTCGAATTGGACTTGCCGTGCCGACATTGGCCCGAATAGCAGCGGGACTGGCGCTTGGGACGCTGGGCGGCGTCGTGTTCCATGCCCTCGCACTGCCCTTGCCCTGGATGCTTGGCGCGCTTTTCGTGACCATGACGGCCTCGGTCGCGGGACTGCCGGTGCAGGGTCCCACACGACTGCGTCCCGCCATCGTGGCGATCATCGGCGTCCTCCTTGGTGCGCGCTTTACGCCCGAGGTGATGGGGCAGGTCGGCGATATGCTGGTCACGCTGGCGATCCTGCTGGCCTACCTTCTTGTCGTCGCCGTGGTCGTCGTGCCCTTCTACCGCTATGTCGGCCGGCAGGACTGGACCACGGCCTATTTCGCCGGCATGCCCGGCGGCCTGTCCGAAATGATCGAATTCGGCGAGGCTCGGGGGGCCAATGTTCCGGCCATCGTGCTGGCCCATTCGCTGCGCATCGTCGTCACCATCGCGCTGATGGCGCTTTTGTTCCGGGTCGTCCTGGGCCATGACGTCGGCGCGGCCGCCGTCGGACCGCGGCCACCACTCGGGCTGGCCGATGCCGCGATCCTCGCCGCTTCGGCCGTGCTGGGTGCCCTTGCCGGCACGAGGTTGCGGCTGCCGGCACCGACCTTCCTTGGCCCGCTGATCCTGTCGGCGGCGGTCCATCTGACCGGCCTTACGGAAAGCGCCCCGCCGACGCTGCTGGTCAATGCCGCCCAGGTGGTGCTGGGCACGATCCTCGGCTGCCGCTTCCAGGGGATCGCCCCGGTGATGCTGGCGCGCGCGGGCCTGCTCAGCCTGGGCTCCACGGTGCTGACGCTGGCGCTGGCCGGGGTTGCCGGGCTGGCGATGGGCTGGGCGGCGGGCGTCGGTCTTGACCAGGCTCTCCTGGCACTTGCGCCCGGAGGTCTGACCGAGATGGGCCTCATCGCGCTGGCCATCCACGCCGACGTCGCCTTCGTGGCCCTGCACCATGTCGCGCGCATCCTTGTGGTGCTGGTGCTTGCCCCCATTGCCGCCCGGTTCCTGCCCGACGACCGCTAGGCCGGTTGCCAAAAGGCGGCAGGGGCCTTGTCTTCTTGCAAATGCTTCTCATTTACATTCTACTGTTCCCAAAGCTGATGGAGCTTCCATGCCGCTTTCCCGCCGTTTCCTTCTGCTTGCCACACTGACCGCCGCGCTGCCCTGGCCTGCCCTTGCTCAGGACAGGCTCAAGGTTGTGACCACCTTCACGGTGATCGCCGACATGGCCCGCAACGTTGCCGGTGACGGGGTCGAGGTCGTCTCGATCACCAAGCCCGGCGCCGAGATCCACGGCTACGAGCCGACCCCCCAGGACATCGTCGGCGCCTCCGATGCGGACCTGATCCTATGGAACGGCCTCAACCTTGAACGCTGGTTCGAGCAGTTCATCGCGAACCTTGGCGAGGTGCCGTCCGCGACGCTGACCGACGGGATCGAGCCGATCTCGATCTCGGGTGGCGAGTATGAGGGCAAGCCCAACCCCCACGCCTGGATGAGCATCGACAACGCCTTGATCTACGTGGACAACATCCAGAAGGCCCTGTCCGGGGCCGACCCCGCCAACGCCGCGACCTATGCCGACAACGCCGAGGCCTACAAGGCCCAGCTCCGCGCCGCGCTTGACCCCTTGAAGGCGCAGATCGCCGCGCTGCCGGAAGACCGCCGCTGGCTTACCACCTGCGAGGGTGCGTTTTCCTACCTCGCCCGTGACCTTGGCCTGACAGAGCTTTACCTCTGGCCGATCAACGCCGACCAGCAAGGCACGCCCCGCCAGGTCCGGGCCGTGATCGACGGGGTCCGCGAGCACCAGATTCCGGCCGTCTTCTGCGAAAGCACCGTGTCCTCCGACCCCGCCGAACAGGTCGCCCGCGAAACCGGCGCGGCCTTCGGCGGGGTGCTCTATGTCGACAGCCTCAGCGCTGGCGACGGGCCGGTGCCGACCTATCTCGACCTTCTGAAGGTCACCACCGAAACCATCGCCAAGGGCCTTGCCCCGGCGAACTGAGGGAATGATGCGCGACAGTCAGGTTACCGAAGGCATCTTCGCCGAAGGCGTCACCGTCACCTACCGGAACGGCCTGACCGCGCTGACCGACGCCAGCTTCCAGATCCCGCAGGGCACGATCACCGCCCTTGTCGGGGTGAACGGGGCGGGAAAGTCCACCCTATTCAAGGCGATCATGGGCTTTGTCCCCGTCGCCCGTGGCACGATCCGGCTTCTTGGAATGCCGGTCCGCGACGCACTGCGGCAGAACCTGGTCGCCTACGTCCCCCAGGCCGAGGAGGTGGACTGGTCCTTCCCCGTCCTCGTCGAAGACGTGGTGATGATGGGCCGCTACGGCCACATGGGGATGCTTCGTCGCCCCTCGGCCACCGACCGCGCCAAGGTGGATGAGGCCCTGTCGCGCGTCGGCCTGTCCGACCTGCGTCACCGCCAGATCGGCGAGTTGTCGGGTGGCCAGAAGAAACGCGTCTTCCTCGCCCGGGCGCTGGCGCAGGAAGGCCGGATCATCCTTCTGGACGAACCCTTCACCGGCGTCGACGTGAAGACCGAAGAGCAGATCATCACCCTTCTGCGCAC
>JAIXSA010000001.1 GCA_027484915.1 Paracoccaceae bacterium
CGGATCATGAGCCAGGTCCGCGAGGTCGAGCCTTCGGTCACCGTGATCGGCCAGATCAAGGCGGGGAAGACCTCGCTGCTGAACGCGATGATCGGCGCGCCGAACCTTTTGCCGACCGACGTGAACCCGTGGACCTCGGTCGTCACCTCGCTGCACATCAACACGCCTTCGCCCGAGCTGAACGTGAAGGCGAAGTTCAAGTTCTTCGACAACGCCGAATGGGAAAAGCTGGTGTCAAACGGCGGTCGGATCGGCCAGCTGGCGGCCCGCGCCGGGGCGGACGACGAGCTTGAGAAGCTGCGCCTGCAGGTCGTCGCGATGCGCGAGAAGGCGCAGGCGCGGCTGGGCCGCAAGTTCGAGATGCTGCTGGGGACCGAACACCGCTACGGCACGGTCGACGACGCGCTGCTGCGTCGGTACGTCTGCGTCGGCGACGAGGAGGCGGGCGGTGCCGAACAGGGCCGCTTCACCGACATCACCAAGTCGGCCGACCTTTACATCGAGCGGGAAGACTTCCCGATCATGCTGTGTATCCGCGACACGCCCGGCGTGAACGATACCTTCATGATGCGCGAGCAGATCACGATCAACGCCGTGCGCGACAGCCGGTCCTGTATCGTCGTCTTGTCGGCCCACCAGGCGCTGACGACGATGGACATGGCGCTGATCCGCCTGATCGCGCACCGCCAGAGCCGCGAGATCATCATCTTC
Organism: Paracoccaceae bacterium; assembly: GCA_027484915.1. GTDB lineage: Bacteria > Pseudomonadota > Alphaproteobacteria > Rhodobacterales > Rhodobacteraceae > Tabrizicola. The sequence goes on from JAIXSA010000001.1 coordinate 712, forward strand.
GTCAACCGGATCGACGAACTGCCCGATCCGGCGAACCAGGTCCCGGAAATCCACCGCGCTATCCTGGAGACGCTGGAGAAGAACAACGCGCCGCCGGATATCGACATCATCTATGGCTCGGCCCACTGGGCCAACGCGGTCTTGGAAGGCAAGATCGACGAGATGCATGAGGATTCGACGGATTCGGCCATCAACTGGACCCGTGCGGCCTTTGCCGACAAGATGGACGCATGGTCGGCCGAACAGCTGGTCTGGCATGCCTCGGGCGTGCCGGCGCTGCTGGATGCGCTGGGACAGCGGATGTACGAAGGCCCGGTGCGCGAGGCGCTGCAGAAGTCGTCGCGCCAGGCGTTGAACCTGGCGCAGTCGCTGGACGTCGTGGACCAGGTCCGTATCCTGGAATCGGACGGTCAGCTGAACCGGACGATGACGCCGCAGCAGCTGGACGCCGAGCTTCGGAAGATCGAGCTTGGGGCAGTGGAAAAGCTGACCGCGCTGACGAACAACGTCTGCAAGGACTTCACCAACCGCATCGACCAAAGCTACGAACGCTTCCTGGACCGCGCGACGAACAGCCTGATCGAACACCTCCAGACCAATGGCGAGGATGCGACCTGGCACTACAGCCCGCTGGGACTGCGGATGCTGCTGTCGTCAAGCTATCAGGTCGTGCTGAAGAAGATGCACGCCATCGCGGCCGAGGTGAACAACGAAACCGCGGTCAAGATCGCCGATCTGTACGGCAAGACCTTCTCGATCACGGTTGAGGGCTTCAAGATCGAGACGCCTGTCGTCAGCTACATCCCGCCGCCGATCAACCTGGGCCAGACCATCGCGCTGGACCTGCAGGTCAGCTGGTGGAAGGGCTGGTGGCAGCGCCGTCGCGGCTACAAGGCGTTTGCGCAGGACTTCAACAAGCTGATCCGGGCGGAAACCGACCCGATCATCAACGACCTCAAGACCATCCAGATCGGACTGTTCCGCGAACGCACCCAGGCGACGCTGAAGGACTTCCTGCAGGAACAGCGCGAACTTCTGATGAGCGCTCTGGCATCGTCCGAGATTTCGATGGAAGAGATGAAAGAGCTGTTCGGCGTGAACGCCTGGGAGGACCGGCAGGAATGCCTGGCCTCGATCATGGACGAGCTTGCCATTTACGCCGACTAGTAGGTCGAAGGGTACGAAAGGACCTTTGGAATGCCGCTGACCCGCAAGCCCCGCATCGCCATCATGGGCGAATTCAGCTCGGGAAAGAGCACGCTTTGCAACGTGCTGATGGGCGCAAAGCCTCTCTTGGAGAAGGTGACCGCGACGCAGCTGCCGCCGGTCTGGCTGTCCTATGGCCCGGACGATGCCTATACGATGGGTCTCGACGGCCATGCCTATGACCTTGACCTGGCCGAGCTGGAGCAGGTGAGCCTTGAGACGACGGAACACATCCGCATCTTCATGAAGAGCGACATCCTGCGCTACACCGACCTCATCGACATGCCCGGGATCTCGGACCCGTCGATGTCGTCCGAAGTGTGGGAGCGGATGGCCCATCTGGCCGATGCCGTCCTGTGGTGCACCCATGCCACCCAGGCGTGGCGGCAGTCCGAATCCGGGGTCTGTTCGACCTTTCCGCAGGAAATGCGGCAGAACAGCCTGCTTCTGGTCACCCGCTTCGACAAGATCGTGGGCGAAATCGACCGTGCCAAGGTGCTGAAGCGCGTGAAGCAGGAAACCGACGGCCTGTTCGCCGATGTCTATCCGGTGTCCCTGCTGCAGGCGATGCGCGCCGGCGAGGACGAGGCGAAGTGGTTGGAAAGCGGCGTCGATGCCTTCTCGAAGGCACTGTTCGACATCATCCATCGCATCGTCGACGAAGGTCACGCCGAGAAGGGCGACGAAGGCAAGCCGATGATCCGGCCCGACCCCGCGGATGAGGCCGAGGTCGGCCAGAGCCTGATCGCCCAGACCTTCGAGCGCCTGACCGAGGTCCGAAACACTCCGGTCGTCAAGGTTCTGCCGCGTCGCGTCGCGTCGGGGGAACGCCTGTTGCGCACCGAACGTCCGACCGGCGAGACCGGCCCGACGCAGGTGTCCTTCTCGGACCAGATCATGGGCGGCAGCGATGCCCCGCCGCTTGCCCGGCTGAAGGGCCTTTAAGTCGGAAAGGGCGCAGCCTTGGGTGTGACCGAAAGCCTTGGAACGGTAGTGAAGGCGTTTCCGCAGGCCCGTCTGGTGGCCTTTGCGGACCTGTCTTCCCGCATGATCCTGGCGAGCACCGGCCCCCAGTCGACCACGCAAGAGTATCTGGACCGCCTGTGCGACCAGGCCCGGACCAGCTTTGACGATCCGCTGTTCGCGCTGTCGGTCGAGGCGTTCGGCGAACCCAACGCCTCGGTCATCATGGGGCCGGATACCGTTCGCATCTTCCTGCGGTCCGACGTCGAACCAGCCGATGCGCTGTGCTGCATCTGCGACCACGGCATTGACCTTCCGGCATTTGTGGCCAAAATCCGCAGCACGCTTGAAAGCATCACGCATGCTGGGTGACGGGGGTCCGGCAATCCGTTGAACAGGGGCACGCTTCCCATTCTTGCGCGTCTGCACAGCCTGCAGACGGCAACCCGCATCTTGCCGGGCGGTGGCCGGGTGATTTCCGAAGCCACCGACCGCAATCCTGTGGCCCAGCTTCTGCGCGTTGCCAATGAAACGATGCTTGCACGGTCACTGCGCTTTGTTTCTTCGGCGGGGCCCAGTCTGACACTGGATGTCGCGGGACGGCGGATTTTGCGGGTGACCGATGCCCAGGGTCTGGTTGACGCCGAAATCTGTCTGGGTGCCGAGGTGCTGGAGGACGAGCACAAGGACGAGCTGATCAAGCTTTTCCAGGGCGTCGCGGCACTGCGTCACGAATTGCACGTGGTGTCGGGCCCGGTCGGTCGCGGCGGCGAGGAGGTGAGCGTCGGACTGCCGGTCGCGCTTCTGGCCGATCTTCTGCTGATCGAGCTGAACGTGACCGAGCCCGACGAGGACCCGGTCGAGATCGTCGAAGAGGTGGCGCCTCCCACCGCCGAGGAAATCGCTGCCGGAGAGACCGGCCTGTCCGGCTTTGCCGCTGCGATGGGCCCGGCGCTTGTTGCCTGGCTGATCGCTGGTGGCGCAGAGGACGGTCGGACCGACGGGCCGGAGGAGATGGTCTCGCACCTGCAGGGCTTCCTGGACGACGAACGCGATGCGCTGGAGCGCCAGTTCGACATCCTCTCTGCCACCCCAGGCGAGGCGATCTGCATGATCCTGGGCGCGACCCTGGTCGAAGGCCACAGCATCGTGGGCGCGCGTCTTGGACCTGCGATCCTGCTGGGCGTCATCGAGGGCGATGCCACCACGGCGACGCTGGCCGCCTGGAAGGCCGCGCTGCGCTAGAGGCCGCAGACCGTGGCGCGAATGTGGTAACTTTCTAAAATTCAGCGGGTTAACTGGCCGTAAAGCCTATGTCGGTATGCCTGTGGCTGGGTGTATGGCTTGGGTGATGTGATGGCTGCGCAGGGTAATGCGGCGCCGGTCATCATCAAGCGGAAGAAAGTGGTCGGTGGCGGGGGCCACCACGGCGGGGCCTGGAAGGTGGCCTACGCGGACTTCGTGACCGCCATGATGGCGTTCTTCCTCTTGATGTGGCTGCTGAACGCGACGACGGAAAAGCAACGCAAGGGAATCTCGGATTACTTCAATCCGACGATCCCGGTGAACCGGATCTCGGGCGGCGGCGATGGGGCCTTTGGCGGCGACAGCGTCTTTGCCGAGGAGACGATGGCCCATACCGGGACCGGTGCAATGGATCGCAAGACCTCGGCCAGTTCGGCAGATGCAGCGGGCGACGAGGCCGGAAAGGGCGCGGCGGGCGAAGGCCGCGCGCAATCCGAGTTGGAGGATGTCGAAAAGGCCCTGATCGCGCGTGGCGGCGAAAGCAACACGATGGAGCGGCTTCTGCGCCACGTCATCACCAAGGTGACGGACGAAGGCCTGGTGATCGAGTTGTTCGATCTGCCCGAGGCGCCCCTGTTCGACGGCGACACGGCCGAGCCGACGGACGTCACGCTGGCGCTGGCGGATGTCCTGGCCGAGGTCCTGAACCTGACCACGAACGAGATCGCGGTTTCCGGCCATCTGCGCGCGCATCCGGTAACGCTGATCGACAACCCGGTCTGGGACATGTCGGCCGACCGGGCCCAGCGCACCCGCGAAGTGCTGGAGGCTGCCGGCATCGACACCGCCCGGATGCAGCGCATCTCGGGATTTGCCGACCGCAAGCCCGCCGTCGCGGACCCCGCGGCCGAACGCAACAACCGGATCGAGGTCATCCTCTTGCGTCGCGACCGATAGTCCTTCGACTTTTATCCGTTAGGGCGATGTTAAGACGCCGTGCTGCAGGGTCGACAAACCAGGAGTCGAAGCTGCAGAAAGGCGCTTTCCCATGACGATATCCTCCTCGCTCAGCGCGGGTGTGGCCGGGCTTAACGCGAATGCAACGCGGTTGGCCTCGATTTCCGACAACATCGCGAACTCGAGCACCTATGGCTACAAGCGTGCCTCGACCGATTTCACCAGCATGGTCATCACCGCATCGCGCGGGTCCGGGACCTATTCGGCGGGCGGCGTGCGGGCCTCGACGATCCGGCTGATCGACGAACGCGGCGATCTTGTGGGCACCGGAAACCCGCTGGACCTGGCCATCGCCGGGCGGGGGATGCTGCCGGTGATCAACGAGGTGTCGCTGGGCAACGCGCTGTCCGACACGCCGCTTCTGATGACGCGCACCGGCAGCTTTCGCACCGATGCGGACGGGGTGCTGAAAACCGACTCGGGACTGGTCCTGCTGGGCTGGCCCGCAGATGCCGACGGCACAATCCCGTCGAATCCGCGCGACACCATTTCTGGCCTCGTGCCCATCGTGATCAACACCAACCAGACCGCCGGCGACCCGACGACGACGATGAACCTCGGCGTCAACCTGCCGGCGACCTATACCGAGGCAGGTTCGACAGCCGTCCCCCCACCCCTGTCGGTGGAGTATTTCGGCAACCTTGGAACTTCGGAATCGCTGGAGATCACCTTTGTCCCGTCCGTCCCGGCCACGGGTTCCTCGAACCAGTGGACGATGCAGATCCGAGACAGCGCGGGCGGCGGCAACCTGATCGGGGAATACAACCTGACCTTCGACGATTCGCGCGGTGCCGGCGGGACGCTGGCCTCGGTGACGGTGGTTTCGGGCGGACCCTACAACCCGGCGGACGGGACGCTGGCACTGACCGTCGCGGGCGGCCCGATGACCGTGGGCATCGGGCGTACCGGCGATCCGAACGGGCTGACGCAGCTTTCGGACAATTTTGCCCCGGTCTCGATCACCAAGAACGGCTCGCCTGTCGGCAATCTGACCACGGTCGAGGTTGACGAGAAGGGCTACGTCAACGCCACCTACGACACCGGCTTCACCCGGCGGCTGTTCCAGATCCCGAATGTGGATGTTCCCAACCCCAACGGCCTCTTGTCGCTGTCGAACCAGACCTACCAGGTCTCGCCCGATTCCGGCTCGTTCTTCCTGTGGGACGCGGGGTCCGGCCCGACGGGATCGATCCAAGGCTACTCGCGCGAGGGGTCGAAGACCGACGTCGCCGCGGAACTGACCAGCCTGATCCAGACCCAGCGCGCCTATTCGTCCAATGCCAAGGTGATCCAGACCGTGGACGAGATGCTGCAGGAAACCACCAACATCAAGCGGTGATAGGGGATGAGTGTCACCTCCGCCCTTGCTGGAGCCTTGTCAGGCCTCTCGGCCACCTCGCGGCAGGCAGAGATCCTGTCGTCGAACGTGGCCAATGCCACGACGCCCGGCTATGCGCGCCGTCAGGTCGGGCTTGGGTCGGCGGTGCTTGCCGGGCACGGTCAGGGTGTGCAGGTCCTGGGCGTGACCCGCGACGTCGACCGGCATCTTCTCGGCGAGCGGCGGGTGGCACAAGCGGGCAGCGGTGATCGCGATGTCCGGGCCGAGTTCCTGAAGCGCGTCGAGCAGTCGCTGGGAACGGCCGACAACCCGGCCTCGCTGTCCGCGCGGCTGGCGGCCTTTGACCAGGCGTTGCTGGAGGCAGCGGGCCGACCGGAGTCGCTGGCACGCCTGAACGGCATCGCCACCACGGCGAAGTCGCTGATGGCAGGCTTTGCTGCTGCGACCACCGACATCCAGAACGCCCGCGCCAGCGCCGACCGCCGGATCGGCGAAGAGGTGGGAAAACTGAATGCCACCTTGCAGCAGCTGCATGAGCTGAACGTGAACCTGCGATCTTTCACCGGGGCGGGGCGCGACATCTCGGCCCTGCTGGATGAACGCCAGCGGCTGGTCGACCAGATCTCGGCCATCGTCCCGGTGCGCGAGGTGCCGCGCGACCTGAACCAGATCGCTTTGTTCACCACCGGCGGGGCACCCTTGCTGGAAGGCTCGGCGGCCGTGATCGGCTTTACCCCCGTCCACACGATCACGGCCGAGATGACCCAGGCGCTTGGCGGATTGTCCGGGATCACCATCAACGGACGCCCGTTCGCCACCGCCGGGTCGGCCAGCCCGATCCTGGGCGGTACCTTGGGCGCGCTGTTTGCCGTCCGGGATGAACTTGCAGTCAGCGCACAAGGCAAGCTTGATGCCGCCGCGCGCGACCTGGTGGAGCGGTTCGAAGGCCTTGACCCCACGCTTGCGCCGGGGGCGCCGGGGCTTTTAGCTGACGCGGGCAACACCTTCGATCTCTTGAACGAGGCGGGCCTTGCCGGCCGCCTGCGCCTGAACGCAACTGCCGATCCGGCGCAGGGCGGTGCGCTTTTCCGCCTGCGCGACGGGCTTGGGGCGGCGGTCGAAGGCCCTCCAGGCAACGGCGCGCTTTTGACTGCGCTGCACGTGGCGCTGACCGGGGCCCGGCCGCTGTCCTCTCCCGGCTTCGCGGCCGGGACCCGCAGTTTCGCCGTCCTGACCGCAGACATCCTGTCGGACAGCTCGGCACAGCGGCTTTCGGCGCAATCCGAGCAGAGCTTTTCCGCCGCAAGGCTGACCGCGCTGTCCGATCTTGAGGCGCAGAACGGCATCGATACCGACCAGGAGATGCAGGAGCTTCTGGTCATCGAAAAGAACTACGCCGCCAACGCCAAGGTGATCCAGGCGGTGGCCGATATGATCGACATGCTCATAAGGCTTGACGGATGACGCGGATCTCGGTGGGCGATGCCAGTCTGACCAATATCCTGGCGCGGCAGGGGGCCGACTTGCGCGGGCAGGTGCAACGCGCCGCGCAGGAGGTTGCGACCGGCAGGCATTCGGACATCGGGCAGGTGCTGCGCGGCGACGTCGGGCCCCTTCTGGCCGTGGATGCAAGCCTGGCCCGGCTTGCGGCCTACAAGACGAACACCGCCGACGCGGCCTTTCAGACGGCAGCCCAGCAATCCGCCGTCGCCGGCCTGTCGCAGCTTGCCGGGGGCATAACCATGACCTTGATGGGATCGCGCGATTTTCCCACGGCAGCGCAGGTGAACGCGACCGCAGCCGACGCCAGGGGCCGTTTGGCATCGGCAGTGGGGCTGATCAACACGCAGGCCTCTGGCCGGGCAGTCTTTTCCGGTGTGGCGACCGATGCCGCTCCGTTGGGAACGGCCGAGGACATGCTTGCCGCGCTTGAGACCGCGGCGGCGGGGGCCACCACGGCGGGGCTGGTCGAGGCGGCAGTCAACGGCTGGTTCGCAGACCCGCTGGGCTTTGGCGCGTTCTACCAGGGCGGCGACCCGCTTTCGCCCGCACCGATCGCACCAGGAGAGGCGGCGGAGCTGTCCACGACGGCGATGGACCCTGCGATCCGCGACACGCTCGCGGGCTTTGCGATGGCCGCGCTGATCGACCGGGGGATGCTGGCCGGCAATGCCGAAGAGCGCGCCCGTCTGGCGCAGATCGCCGGACAGACCCTGCACCGGACCGAAGATGCGCGCATCACCCTGGCTGCCCGCATCGGCACGGTGGAGGCACAGATCGAGGCGGCACGCACCCGCAACGCCGCCGAGGAGACCTCGCTTGGCATCCTGCGGTCGGACATCGGTTCGGTCGACCCCTATGAGGCTGCGACTCGGCTGGAGAACGTCCGGGCACAGCTGGAATCGCTTTACCTCGTCACCGCCCGCGTCTCGCGGCTTAGCCTTGCGGAGTACCTGCGATGATCCGTTTCCTTCTGGCCCTGGTCCTGACCGCAACCGCCGCAGTGGCCGAGCCGATCCGCATCAAGGACCTTGTGGAGTTCGACGGCGTACGCGGGAACGATCTGGTGGGCTATGGTCTTGTGGTCGGCTTGAACGGCACCGGCGACGGGTTGCGCAACGCGCCTTTCACCGAAGAGATCATGGCCAACCTCCTGGAGCGGCTGGGCGCCAACGTCACCGGAGAGGAGTTCCGGCCGAAGAACGTGGCGGCCGTCTTCGTCACGGCGCAGCTACCGCCCTTTGCCCGGGCCGGGGGGCGGATCGACGTCACGGTCTCGGCCATCGGGGACGCCAAAAGCCTGTTGGGGGGGACGCTGGTGATGACGCCGCTCAACGGGGCGGACGGGCAGATCTATGCGGTCGCGCAGGGCACGATCATCGCGGGCGGCATCTCGGCCGAGGGCGACGCGGCGCGGGTGACACAGGGCGTGCCGACAGCGGGGGTGATCCCCTCGGGGGCGCGGGTGGAGCGAGAGGTGGAGTTCGACTTTGCAGGCCTGACAAGCCTGCGGCTGGCACTGAAGTCGGCGGACTTCACAACGGCAGCCCGGATCGAGCGCGCGGTGAACACCGAATTCGGCGCGCGGGTGGCCGAAATGACCGACGCGGGAACGGTAGCGGTGGACATAGGGGCGACGGGAATGCGGTCCCCTGCCCATGTGCTGGCACGGTTGGAGGGCATTCTGGTGGAACCAGAAACGCGGGCGCGCGTGGTGGTGGACCAGCGGTCGGGGACGATTGTGATGGGGGCCGACGTGCGGATCAGCCGGGTCGCGGTCGCGCAAGGCAACCTGACGCTGCGGGTCGAGGAAAGCCCGCTCGTGGTCCAGCCCAACCCCTTTGCCGAGGGCGAGACGGTGGTAGTGCCCCGGTCGAACGCCTCGATTGGCAAGGACGGGACCGGGCTGGCGGAGGTGCAGGGCGGGACCGACCTGGCCGAAGTGGTGGCGGGCCTGAACGCGCTGGGGGTGGCTCCGCACGACATGATCGACATCCTGAAAAGCATCAACGCCGCAGGTGCCCTGCATGCCGAGTTCGTTGTGAACTGACCGGGGCGTCCGGCGTGGACAGTGCGGTCACACGTTTCAGATCAATGGCTTGCCTGAGGTCATTCACGATCTTGCAGCCATAACTCCTTCCTTGAGTTCCGCATGCGGCGAGGTCATACGCCGGCAAGCGGTGCCTTCCGGTGCCGGCAACACCGGTTGACCGGACCCTTGGGGCGTCAAAGGCTGGCGACCTGTCCGACCGGGTCGGAAGCCACCGCAGCCCCGCCAGCGAGGAGGAAACGAAGTGCCCCGACGAGCGGCCCGGTGCAGGGTCGGGCGGGCTACAGTTGACCCTAGGGGGCGGCAAGCGTAATCCGGATGCTGATCCAGCAAAGAGCATCCCCTTGGCCATTCATCTGCACCAATCCGACCTTCCCGACGGCCTGACCCTTGGTCCCGTCGTCGCCATCGACACCGAGACGATGGGCCTTGACCCGCGCCGCGACCGGCTCTGCGTGGTGCAGCTGTCGGACGGCAGCGGCGACGCGCATCTGGTACAGATCCTGAAGGGCCAGACCCGCGCTCCGAACCTGGAACGCCTTCTCGCCGACCCAAACACGCTGAAGCTGTTCCATTACGGCCGCTTCGACATCGCTGTGATGAAGAAGGCCTTCGGCGTCACCACCGCCCCGGTCTGGTGCACGAAGATCGCCTCGAAACTGGTACGCACGTTCACCGATCGGCACGGGCTGAAGTACCTTTTGGCCGATCTCGTGGGCGTCGATGTGTCCAAGCAGCAGCAGACCAGCGACTGGGGGGCCGAGGTTCTGACGGACGCCCAGAAAGAATATGCGGCGTCGGATGTCCTGTACCTGCATCAGCTGAAGGCCGAGCTTGAGGCGAGGCTGATCCGCGAGGATCGGCTGGACCTTGCGCAGCGGCTGTTCGCCTTCCTGCCGACCCGCGCCGAATTGGACCTGATGGGTTGGGAAGACACCAATGACATCTTCCTCCACTGACTTCCTTGCCACCGGCCAACGGGTCATCCGCCGCGAGGCTGGGGCGCTGGAAACGCTGGCCGGGGCTCTGGATGACAGCTTTGCCCGGGCGGTGGGCCTGCTCATGGCCGCCAAGGGGCGAGTCATCGTGTCGGGGATGGGGAAGTCGGGCCATATCGCCCGCAAGATCGCGGCGACATTCGCCAGCACCGGGACGCCCGCGCATTTCGTGCACCCAGCGGAAGCCAGCCACGGCGACCTGGGCATGGTGGCCCAGGGCGACGTGCTGATCGTGCTGTCGAACTCGGGCGAGACGCCCGAGCTGGCCGACCTGCTGGCCCATGCCAAGCGGTTCGGCATCCCGCTGATCGGGATCACCAGCCGCGACGGATCAACCGTCATGCGGCAGGCCACGGTGGGTCTGTTGCTGCCGCAGGTGCCAGAGGCCTGCGAGAAGGGGATTGTGCCCACCACATCGACCACCATGACGCTGGCGCTGGGTGACGCACTGGCCATCGCCCTGATGGAGCATCGCGCCTTCACCCCGGAGCATTTCCGCATGTTCCACCCTGGTGGCAAGCTGGGTGCGCGGTTGCTCAAGGTCAGTGACCTGATGCACAAGGATCCGCCGCTGGTCCCCGCCGACCTGCCGATGGGCGAAACCCTGCTGGAGATCACCCGACGCGGCTACGGAGTGGTGGGCGTGACCGATGCGCAGGGCGACCTGGCCGGGATCATCACTGACGGCGACCTGCGCCGCCACCTTGAGGGGCTGATGCAGCACCGGGCCGGCGAGGTGATGACGCCCAACCCGCGCACCATCGTCCCGGAGGCACTGGCGGGCGAGGCTTTGGCCGTGATGAACGACCGCAAGATCACCTGCCTTCTGGTCACTGCGCCCGACAGCCGCCGCGCCCTTGGGATCCTGCATGTCCACGACTGCCTGCGGGCGGGTGTCGCCTGACGTGGCGCGAGGCGACCGGCATACGCGGGTGGTGGGCTGGCTGAAGGTGGTCCTGCCCCTGACGGCTCTGGCGATCCTGTCGACGCTGTTCCTGCTCGCGCGGCGGATCGACCCAGAGGCCGCCCTGCCCTATGCCGAGGTCGATGTCGAGGACCTTGCGCGCGAGCCGCGAATGACCGCGCCAACCTATGCCGGAACGACCGAGGATGGAGCGGCCGTGACCCTTTCGGCCGACGAAGCGCGCCCGGCGGCCGAGGGCACGCCTGCCACGGTGGCGGGGCTTCGGCTGGACCTTGCCACTCCGGATGGCGTCAAGACCGAACTGGTTGCAGCCGAAGCGAGGATGGACGACAGCTCGCGTCAGGTGGTGCTGTCGGGCGGGGTCATGCTGTCGACCTCGACCGGCTACCGGCTTGAGACTGCTGAAATCGCGGCAAGACTGGACCGGACGGGGCTGGAAAGCCGCTCTCCGGTCAAGGCAACGGGTCCGGCGGGCGAGATCACGGCCGACGGCATGAGCTTAAGTCAGGACATCCGGACCCCGGGGGATTATGTTCTGGTTTTCAAGGGCGGCGTCCGGCTGGTATACCAACCGGGCAGCTGAGACGGCTGCAGAGGTTCGACGCATGGCATTTCGGCTTGGTTTTCTGGTCCTGACCCTGACGCTGACGGCACCAGTCGCCGAAGCGCAGCAGAAGATCGCCTTCGGCGAGTTGAACCAGGACACCACGCTGCCCGTTCAGGTGACCGCCGACCAGCTTGCGGTGAACAACGCCAACGGGACGGCCATCTTCAGCGGCAATGTAGTCGTCTCCCAGGGCGAGATGAAGCTTGCGGCGGGCGAGGTGAAGGTCACCTACGGCACCCAGCAGAACGACATCGAGAGCCTGGTTGCCTCGGGCGGGGTGACGGTGACCAACCTTGGCGACGCCGCCGAGGCGCAGGAGGCGGTCTACACGATAGACACGGGCGTCATCGTGCTGTCGGGGGATGTGCTCTTGACCCAAGGCCCGTCGGCGATGGCGGGGCAGACGCTGACCATCAACCTCAAGGACGGAACCGGTGTGATGGAGGGTCGGGTGACCACGACCTTCCAGCCGGGTGGCGACTGATGGCGCGACCGGAACTGACGGTGACCGACGGCGAGGCGGGACTGCAGATCCGCAGTCTGCGGAAGAGCTACAAGAAGCGCCCGGTGATCCGGGATGTGTCGATGACCTTGCACCGGGGCGAGGTGGTGGCGCTTCTGGGGCCGAACGGATCGGGGAAGACCACCTGTTTCTATTCCATCGCCGGGTTGGTGATGCCCGAAGGCGGGCAGGTGCTGATCGACGGCAAGGACGTGACCACGCTGCCGATGTACCGCCGGGCGCGGCTTGGGATCGGCTACCTGCCGCAGGAAGTGTCGATTTTCCGGGGCCTGTCGGTCGAGGACAACATCCTGGCCGTGCTGGAAATCGTGCAGCCCGACCGCCACAAGCGGCGCGAGCGGCTGGAGGAGTTGTTGAGCGAGTTTTCCATCACTCACCTGCGGCGGACACCGGCGCTGGCTCTGTCGGGTGGGGAACGCAGGCGGGTCGAAATCGCGCGTTGCCTGGCGGCGGACCCCAAATACCTGCTGCTGGACGAACCCTTTGCCGGCGTGGACCCGATCGCGGTGGGGGAAATCCGCCACCTGGTGCAAGACCTGAAAAGCCGGGGGATCGGCGTACTGATCACCGACCACAACGTGCGCGAGACACTGGAGATCGTGGATCGCGCCTATATCCTGCATGACGGCAAGGTGCTGATGAGCGGGACAACGGACGAGGTCGTGCGGGACGAAACCGTCCGCCGTGTCTACCTCGGCGAGAACTTCCGCATCGTCTGAAGTTGCGGCATTGATTCGGTTGACAACCGGGGGCGGGGCTGCGCCAAATACCCACAATGCGTGCGTCATTTGCCACCGGTTTGACCCGTCGTGCCGCGAAGTCTTCAGTCGGCAGTCCTTGCGTGACGCAACGTTCCTTCCATCTCTCTTGTAGGGGCTGGGCCCGGCCGGGCTGACCCCGAGTACGTCGGAAGCATGTGAAAGGACACGCCATGCGCTATCAGATCAGTGGGAAACAGATCGACGTCGGTGAAGCTCTTCAGACGCATGTAAAGGCGGAGATGGGCGAGGTGGTGGAGAAATACGCCCAGCGCCCTACCGAATGTGTCGTGGTTTTCTCACGGGTTGCGCATGAATTCGTCTGCGAGGCGGTGATCCATCTTTCGACCGGCCTGACCGCCCAGGCCAAGGGCCATGCGTCCGAGATCTACGCGGCCTTCGAGAGCTGCCGCGAGAAGCTGGACAAACAGCTGCGGCGCTACAAGCGGCGGATCCGCAACCACCATTCCAACCGTCCGGGGCCTGTTGAATTCGGCGGGGCATCCTCGTATATCCTCGCCGGAACCGAGGACGCCGAGGACGCTGAGCCTGACAGCCTGCAGCCCGTGGTCATCGCCGAGATGGAGACGAAGATTCCTTCGATCACCGTGGGCGAAGCCGTGATGCAGATGGAACTGGCGGGGCAGAGGATGCTGGTGTTCCGGAACGAAGGACATGGGGGCGTGAACGTCGTGTACCGTCGGGATGACGGGAACATCGGCTGGATCGATCCCCGCAACAGCAAGTAACGCGCCCGGACTAGCGCAGGAACAACGCCCCCTCATGGAACTATCCAAGCTACTTGTGCCAGGCGCCGTTCGGGTTGTTGGGCAGTTCACCTCCAAGAAGCGGCTGTTTCAGGAGCTGGGCGAGATCGCGGCGCAGGCCTATGGGCTGTCGGGCGCGGCAGCCATCGACGGGTTGCAGGAACGCGAGTCGCTGGGGCCGACCGGCGTGGGGCATGGCATCGCCCTGCCCCATGCGCGGCTTGAGGACCTGAAGGGGATCATCGGAGTCTTTCTGCGGCTGGAAAAGCCGCTGGATTACGACAGCGTCGACCGACAGCCGGTGGACCTGGTCTTCGGCCTTTTCGCCCCGAAGGATTCCGGGGTGGATCATCTGAAGGCGCTGGCACTTGTCAGCCGGACGATGCGGGACCAGTCGGTCGTCACCAAGCTGCGGGCAAATTCGGACCCGGCCAAGCTGTACGCGATCCTGACCGAGGCACGGGCCCCGCAGGCGGCGTGAAGCGCCACGCGTGGACACCTTGCTGGATACAATAAAATCAATGGTTTGGCAGAGGGCGTTTACGTCTGCTTAACCAATGGCTCGTCGATGACTTCGTCACTCCTTGCGGCCTTGCGACGAGAAGCCGAAGGCGCACGAGGAGCGGCTATTTACGCCAGCGGGTGAAGCCGAAGCCCATGTAGTCGCGCTGGTAGGCTTCGGCGGCGGCGGCCTCCAGGGTCTCGTCCCAGATCGACAGAAGCGCCGCTTCTGCAGGATCGGCTGCGACGGGGGGCGGGGAGACACCGGCCCCGGCCGCAAGGGCGGCAAGGCCTTCGACCAGCCGGTCCTCGCGCAGAAGGTGGTCAAGCGGCTGGAAGCTGGCGAAGCCCTGCACCAGCGCGGTCTGGCTGGCGAGGCTGGGGTCGACTCGGGTGCCGGTCTGGCCGCCCATCGCAAGCCGGCAATAGTTCAGGAAGATGAGGAAGGCGTCGCGTTCGGCTTCGGGGCTTGCGAAGGGCTGACCCGGGGGCTGCAGCTCGGCGAGGAAGCCGTTGATCAGGATGCGCCGCAGGTCCTGCGCCTCGCCCATCACGATCTTGCGGCGGAAGGCGGCGTGGGCGCGCAGAAGCGGGTGGCGGAGCACGGTGAAGCTGCGGTGGCCGGGATGCTTGCGCTTCCATTGGCGCAGCGATTTCTGCTCGAAGCCTTCGGTCACCTCGCCCAGGGACATCAGCCAGTCGCGGATCACGGCTTCGGGGCCGGAGCGGATCGGGAAGAACAGCAGGCCCGCCTCGGACGCCAGCGCATTGGGCACGCCGGCGGCACGGCGGGGCTCGAAACTGGGGGTGCGGCCCAGGTTGAAGACATCGACGGCAGCGATGGCTTCCGCCAGGGCCTCGGGGTTCTCGAGCTTGTCCTCAAGGGGGCCGGGGTTCTGCTTTTTCAGCGTGTCGTCCAGCGACTTCAGCCGCGCCTCGACCCCCAGGAAGGCCGCAAGACCGTTCATCACCTCCAAGGAGCCGAGGTCGTCGTAATCAAGGTAGAAGGCGGTCTGGCCGGTCGTCTGCAAGGCGTTCAGCAACAGAAGCTGGAACGCCTGGATGTCCTGCGACTGGGTCAGGAACTCTGGCACGTCGAAGCGGACCTTGGCGGTCTTCAGCCGCTTCGGGTTCGTCAGCTTCCACTGGTCGGTCGCCTGGGCGATCTTCCACGAGACGTAGCTTTCCAGCGGGTTGCGGGTCAGGATGATCTTGGCACAGCCGGGGTCGGGCAGCACGTCGTCCAGGATGCGCAGGTCGTGGTCGTGGAAGAAGCGAAAGCCGGGAAGGCCCTCGGTCTTCTCGCGGAGCTTCCGCAGAAGCGGACGCGGGTCGCGGTCGCGCTCTTCCATCGTGATACCGAAAAGCTCGGTCCGGTCCTTCTTGCCAAGGATGTAGCGGTTGAAGACCTCGCCGTGGCTGTGGACACCGGGCAGCGCGTTCAGGTTCGCCTCGAGCAGGTTCGACCCGGTGCGCATTTCGGCGAAGACGACGAAGCTGTGGAACCGGCTCATCGGACGACGCGGGGTCGGGCGAAGGGGGGCGAGGGCAGCGCAAGGTCGGCGTCCGAGGGGAAGTCGCCCATCAGGACCGGAGCCATGCCCTGATTGCGCAGGTCCTGCAGGAAGCTGCCGAAGCCGTGCAGGTCGACCAGCAGCGGCAACTCGCCAGTCCGGTGCGCGGCGCGGGGGTTCAGAAGGTCGGCAAGCTGTTCCAGCGGCTCGGCGGGGTTTTCGATGAATTCGGTGAGCGACCAGATGCGGGTTCGGGCCTTGGTCTCGGGGCCCTTCAGCAGGTCGATGAAATCGCTTTCCACCTTTTGCAGGCGCGCAGCCTCGGCCCGCACCTCTGCGGCGCTGCGGCCGGATTGCCAGAGCGGGATGGCGAAGGCCCCGGAAACGACGAAGATCGAGGCATTGGGATCGGACGCGATGAACGGGGCGATTTCCTGTTCGTCCTCGGGGCCGAACTGGAAGCACTGAGTCTCGCCCTTCGTGTTCCAGATCAGGTTGGTCAGGAAGCTGCGCGGATTGTAGTCGCGCAAGGTGGGGCTGTCCGAGAGGCCGCCCTTGAAGACGGTTTCCCCGTCCGCGAACTGGACGCGGTCGAAGGCGAAGAGATGGCCGTGGACCCGTGCGTCAAGTGCCCGGGAAAGCCAGGGCTTGAACTCGGGCACAAGCGCGCCAAAGCCCGAGAAGACGCCGTAGGGGGCGGCGGACTGGGTGCCTCGGCGTGCGTGGATCGGAAAGCGGCTTTGCATGTAGAGGCCCGGTCGGCCATTCACGCGGCGCTCGACCGCCTTGGCAAAGAGGCGATTGATCTTGCCGGGGCTGGGTGCCGCTGCATGGGCGCGGTCGCCATCGGGGGTGAGGAAAGTGTCGTACAGAAGTTGCGCCTGCGGCCAGGCCTTCCGGGCGATGAAGGCGTCAGCCTGGCGGAGAAGGTGCAAATGGTCGTCGTAGAAGATGTAGGGGCGGCCCTGGTAGTCGAACTTGGAGAGGGTAAGCGACCGGCTTTCGATGCGGTTGGAGACCTGACGGACAAGGCTTTGGAAGTAGCTTTCATCGGGGATCCAGACCAGCTTGAAGTAGCGATCGATCCGAGCGCGGTCGGGATGCTGCAGGATGGCCTGCAGCGTGGGGCGGGTCAGGCACCACCATTGGCTGCCCAGATGCGGGACGAGGCCCGGAGGCAGGCGGCGGCGGAGTCGGAAGAAGCGCTGCAGCCTGACGTAGCCGTCGAACAGGCGACGCTGGGACTTCCACTTGAACGGGAAGCGGAGGGTGAAGCGTTCCTCGTTGAGACCGCCGATGGTCCAGCCGACGTCCGCCGTGGTGACGCTTTCGATGAAATCGGTGTCCGGGTGGGCGGCAAGGTGGGCCTGCAGGGCGCGAACGGGCTTGATCGGCAGGCAGGATCCCGAGGCAAGGAGGACCCGGTCGACCTGGGGAAACTCGGCCAGCATCCGGCTGGCGGCTTCGAGCGTGGCCTGGACGATCTCGAAGGTGCCCCATTCACACGGAAGGCGCCGGGTGAAGCGGATGTCGGGCAGGTCCTTCAGCGCGGTTCGGAGGCTGTCGAACTGGGCCTGGGGCGAGCGGGCATCGACGTGGATCACCACCGGGCAACCGTGCATCGCCCAGTGTCGGGCCAGTTGCGCGGTCCGGTCCAGCGCCGCGTGGCACAGCATGATGACCCCGAGCGTCACGCCCAGTTTCCTTTCGACATCAGGCCCAGGATCTCCAACTGTCGCCAGTTGACGTACTTCTCGCTCCAATTGCACCAGAGATCGCGTTCGCGGCTGATCGCTTCCCGGTAGGCGCGGTACTCGGCGCTTTCGGCATAGTGCTCGCCCCGGGCCAGTTCCTCGGCGGCCTTTGCGCCGAAGGTGTCCAGGAACTTGGCGTGGAGAAGGACGCCGGAGGGTTTCTCGCCGCCCTGGTCGTCGTAGACGAGGTTCAGTCGGCGCGGGAGCAGCATGTGGGTCGAGGAGACATAGGCGTAGGACCGGTGCCACTTGACCAGAGGCGTCTTGTTCATCGCAGGCGCGCGCCTTGGGCGGTCTGTAAAGAACAGGCGCGCGCGGGGGCCGCCCTGGATCCAGAGGTTACGGTAAAGCGGATTGTGCGAAATGACGTAGTTGCCGCTGTCGAAGTACTGGGCGATCTCGAAAGGGTTCTGGCCTTCGCTGAAGGGCTGTTCGTGCATCGCGCCCTTGGGGTACATGTCCAGCATCATCGCGGCAAAGCTGGGCGTCTCGGCGCTGTCGAGCCAGTCGGTCAGGGCGCGGAGGGGCCGGGTCTCGCAGAAGGGGTAGATGAAGAACTCGTCAGCGTCGACGGTCAGGCACCAGCGGCCGTGGCCATAGCGACCCAGGAGGTACGTCATCCAGTCCATGCCGAAGCGTGACTGCTTGTAGCCAGCTGCGGTCGTCCAGACGGACACATCCGGCTGCCGGGCAAGATATTCGCGGGTGCCGTCGTCCGAGCCGTTGTCAACGATCAGGAAGTGGTCGATGCCAAGGCGGCGGTAGTAGGACAGGAAGTAGGGCAGCCGCACGCTTTCGTTGCGCACGGTCGAGAACAGCAGGATCGGATGGGCGGGAAGGCTGGCGGTGCGGTCGGCCACGGGGGTCAACTGACGGCGGCGGCGGTAGGCGCGGACCAGGAGGTACTGGCGCCGGGTCCGAAGTCGCAAAAGCGTGCTCAGCCCCATGATATGCCTCGCGGCATGGCGCTACGTCCCGTCATATCCAGCCGCCCCGTGACATGAGGCCCAACGCCTCCATCTGTCGCCAGCCGGTGTAGCGGTTCGATGCCAGCGTATGCAACATTGGGTTCCCGGTGAGGCGGTCGTAGTACGCAACATATTGAGCAGCGTTGCCAAAATGCTCGCCCCGGACCTTTTCTTCGGCCGAACGGGCGGCGATTCCGGGGAGAAACTTCGTGTGCAAAATCACCCCAGAGGTGAGCTCGCCACCGTCGGTTGCATAGACCTCATTCAGCCGTCCCGGAAGCAGTGTGTGAGTCGAATTGACGTAGGCGTAGCGCCAGTGCCACCGGACCAACGGGGTCTTGTTCAGCGTGGGGGCGCGGCGGGGGGCGTCGGCGAAGAAGGCCCGCGCCCGCGCGCCGCCCTGGACCCAGAGATTGCGCATCCGGGGCTGGACCTGGGTCTGGTAGTTCCCGGCATCGAACCAGCCAAGGTGGCGAATCGGGTCGTCATCCGGCCCCACCTGCCCCTCGGACACCGCGACTTCGGGGTACATGTCCACCGTGAGCGCGCCAAAGCTGTCGCGGCCCTGCCCTTCCAGCCAGCCGGTCAGCGCCGCAAGGGGCCGGGTTTTCCAGTAGGGGTAGATCAGCAGTTCATCGGCGTCGAGCGTCAGGCACCAGTGGCCCGAGCCATGCCGGATCATCAGCCAGGTCAGCCAGTCCATTCCGAAGCGGCTGGCCTTGTAGCTGGCCTTCGTCGACCATAGCGACACATCGGACTGGCCAAGAAGAAGCTCAGCCGTCCCGTCGGTGCTGCCGTTGTCCACCGCCAGGAAGTGCCGGACCCCCAGCGCGCGGTGGTGTCGCAGGAAATGCGGCAGACGGTCGGCCTCGTTCCGGACGCAAAGAAAGCACAGAACGTCGTCCGGCGCGATCTGCCGGGTGTAATCCTGGACCGAAGCAAGCTCGTCCCGCTTGCGCCAGGCCCGCAAAAGCAGAAGTTGCCGCCGGGTGCGGAGCTTGAGCGCCAGCACCGCGCCGGTCAGTCCCCCGACAGGGGGGTCCAGCGTACCGATGGGACAGGCATGGGCCAAGCCCCGCGGGAAGCTGCGCTTCTCGGCCGGGCTGCCCAAGTCTACTGCGCGGCCTTCTGAATGGCGACCATCTCGTGCAGGAAGCCGGCGAATTCCTCGCCAAACTCGGGCCGCGACAGGCCGAAGGCCACGGTGGCCTGCAGAAAGCCGATCTTCGAGCCGCAGTCGTAGCGCTGGCCACGGAAGCGCAGACCGAAGACGCCGCCCTTCTTCTTCGTCTCTTGCGCGATGGCGTCGGTCAGCTGGATTTCCCCGCCGGCGCCCTGCTTGATCTTGTTCAGGTTGGTCAGGACCTGCGGCGTCAGGATGTAGCGGCCAATGACGGCCAGGTTCGACGGCGCATCGCCCTGTTGCGGCTTTTCCACCATGCCCTTGACCTTGACGATCTGGCCGTCGTCATCGCCGATGTCGAGGATGCCGTAGCTGGAGGTCCGCTTCGGTGCCACTTCCATCGCGGCGACCATGCAGCCGCCGGTTTCGGCGTGGGCTTCCACCATCTGCTGCAGGCAGGGGGTTTCGGCCGCGATCACGTCATCCGGCAGCAGGACGGCGAAGGGTTCGTTCCCGATCAGGCGGCGGGCGCACCAGACGGCGTGGCCCAGGCCCATCGGCCGGTTCTGCCGGACATAGGCGATGGCCCCCGAATCCATGTTGGTGTCCTTCAGGATGTCGAGGAGGTCGGTCTTGTTCTTGCGGCGCAGCTCGGCTTCAAGCTCGGGCGCGTGGTCGAAGTAGTCTTCCAGTGCGGACTTCCCGCGCGAGGTCACGAAGATGAATTCCTTGATCCCCGCCGCGCGGGCCTCGTCGATGGCGTACTGGATCAGCGGCCGGTCGACGAGCGTCATGATCTCTTTCGGAATCGACTTGGTGGCGGGCAGGAAGCGCGTACCCAGACCGGCGACCGGAAAAACTGCTTTGGTGATCTTCTTGGTTTTCATGACTCGTCCTAACCCCGTCTGGCGTGATCAATAGCGCGGGTACAAATGCATTCGCACCCGAATCTGACCTAATCCGGGCGGCCTGGCGGCAACATTGTTAACCTGCCCGATCCGGGAAGGTTTCGCACCAAAAAACGATGATCTGACAACGGCCCGAAGGGGTAAGGGCGGGCAGTCCCGCTCGACTCAACCTCCAGTTGCAGCGGCCAGCATGCGTTCGATGATGGCCACATCGGAGGGGTTGTTCAGTTCCCAGAACTGACGACCACGGGCCTGAACCTCGACGCAGAGAACGGGGTGGCCATTCTCCAGGAAGCGAAGCTGTTCCAGCCCTTCGAGCTGCTCCAGCGTGCCGATGGGCCAGGTCGGGTAGGCGGACAGGGCGGCCGGGCGGTAGGCGTAGACGCCGACGTGGTGGAAGACGGGGGTCGCGGCCTCGGGCGCGTAGGGGGCGGCGGTGAAGGGAATGACTTCCTTGGAGAAATAGAGCGCATGGCGGTTGGTGTCGAAGACCGCCGTGGTGCCGCCGACGCGCCCGGCCTTGCGGTCGGCAAGCAGGCTGGCAAGCCCCTGCCCGTCGCACCGCAGGACGGGTGTGGCGATCTGGGCCTGCGGGTCGTCTTTCAGGCCGGCGATCAGGTCCTCGACAAACCAGGGCGGCGTCAGGGGGGCGTCGCCCTGCAGGTTCACGACGATGTCGAAGCCGGGAAGCTGTGTGGCCACCTCGGCGCAGCGTTCGGTGCCATTGCGGGCATCAGAGGAGGTCATGACGACCTCAGCGCCAAACACCTGAGAATGATCGGCGATTCGGCTGTCATCGGTGGCAACCACGACGCGGTCAGCACCCCGGACGGCCATCGCTGCCTCCCAGCTGCGGCGGATCAGGGTCTTGGCGCCGTCGGGGCCGGTCAGCGTGACCAGCGGCTTGCCGGGGTAGCGGGTCGACGCGTAGCGCGCGGGAATGGCGATGAGCGTGGTCATTTCAGGATGACGCCCGGCGCATAGGCAATGAAGAACGGATTGTCCCAGCCGGGCTTGCCATAGGCGAGCGGCTGGTGGTCGTCGAAGCGGACGACATGGCCCCCCGCGCCGCGCAGGACGGCATCCCCTGCGGCGGTGTCCCATTCCATCGTGCGGCCGAGGCGTGGGTAGAGGTCGGCTTCGCCGGTGGCCACAAGGCAGAACTTGAGGCTGGACCCCGCGCTGGTCATGTCGCGGACGGCATAGCGTGAGATATAGTCGTCGGTCGCCTGGTCGCGGTGGGACTTCGACGCGACGACCATCAGCGCGGCATTGTCGGGCGTGGAGACGTTGAGGGGGGTCTCGGTACCGGGTTCAGGGCCGAACGGGCCGGTTTCCTCGACAGCCTGGCCATCGGGAAGGGTGTAGAACAGTCTTTGCTTCGCCGGGGCGTAGACGACGCCTAGGGTGGGCACACCGTCCCGAACGTAGGCGATGTTCACGGTGAAATCGCCGCGGCGCTGGACAAACTCCTTGGTGCCGTCGAGCGGGTCGACGATGAAGAAGGTGCTGGCGGTCAAAGCGTGGCTGGCGGCCTGTTCCTCGGTGATCAGCGGCACCTCGGGAAAGGCGGCGCGCAGTCCGGCCGAGATCACGGCATCGGCAGCCTCGTCCGCCTCGGTCACTGGCGAGGCATCGCCCTTGGCGCGGACCTCGAAGTCCGGGCCGTGGTAGACCTGCAGGATGCGGTCGCCCGCCTCCAACGCCAGTCGGCGAAAAAGCGGCACTGCCTTGGCAAAATCCATCACGACCCCTGCGGTGAATTGATCATCGGTTTTGCGGCCCTTATCCTTCGCCATCAACGGAACGGCAAGATTTGCTGATGCATCCTGCCGCCCGAAGAGGAAGCCGCATGTTCCGACACAAGCCGCAAGACCGTTCGTGGATCGGGCTGGGGTTCGAAACCCTGGAGCTGATCTATCACGTCGCGGTCCGCAACCTGCGCAAGACGCACAACAATGCGGTCCTTGGCCTGGTCATGTCTATCGTGCAGGCGCTGCTTCTGCTTATGATCATGTACTTCATCATGAGCCTGTTCGGCATGCGCCGGATCGCGGTGCGCGGCGACTTCATGCTGTACGTGATGTCGGGGGTCTTCATGTTCATGACCCACATCAAGGCCATCGGTGCAGTTTCGCATGCGGATGGGCCGACCTCGCCGATGATGATGCACGCGCCGATGAACCCGATCATCTCGATCATGGGGGCGGCGCTGGGGTCGCTGTACCAGCAGACGCTGGCAGCCGCCGTGATCCTGTTCGTCTACCACACGTTGTGGAACCCGATCACGATTGATGAGCCGGTGGGGATGCTGGGGATGTTCCTCTTGTCCTGGTTCAGCGGGATCGGGATCGGAATGGTCTTCCTGTCGGCCAAGCCCTGGCAGCCCGAAGCGGTGGGTATCCTCGTGACGCTGTACCAGCGGGCGAATGTCATCGCCTCGGGCAAGATGGTGCTGGCGAACAACCTGTCCTCCAAACGCCGCGACTGGTTCGACTGGAACCCGCTGTTTCACACGATCGACCAGGCGCGCGGGTTCATCTTCCTGAACTATGGGCCGCGCTATACTGACTATCACTATGCGATCTACTACGCGCTGGTCTGCATGATGCTGGGTCTGATGGCGGAATTCTTCACCCGCCAGCATGCCTCGGCCAGCTGGAACAAGCGGCGATGATCCGGCTTCTGGTCCTGTTCCTCGTCCTGGCATCACCCCTGAAGGCCGAGGAGTTCCCCGCGCTTTATGCAGTCACCGGTGTCGCGGCCGACGATGTGTTGAACATCCGCGCCCAACCGGACGCCGCTTCGCCGATCATCGGCACGCTGTCGCCGGATGCGACGGGGGTCGAGGTGCTGGCAACTTCGGGCAACTGGGCGCTGGTCAACAGTGGCGAAGGCTCGGGCTACGCCTCGATGCGCTTTCTGGCCCGGGAACCTGGACCGGCGTGGAACGCCTTGCAGACCCCGCTGACCTGCCTGGGGACCGAGCCGTTCTGGTCGCTCAAGATCGACCCGCAGCGCGGTACCACGCACTTTTTGACCCCAGACGACCAAGCGCCTGCCAGCCAGCCGATGACGGGTCTTTGGCCGGCCCAGCCCTGGGCCGAGTCGGCGGCAGTCGGACTGGCGGACGGCATGGCTGTGCTGACCGGGGCGGAGTGTTCGGATGGCATGTCCGACCGCAGCTACGGCATTGCCGTCGACATCTTCCGCACCGGACCGGCGGGCGGGGACCGGTTGTCGGGCTGTTGCCTTCTGGACCAGCCCTGAGATCGCCGCGATATGTCCGGATTTTACGCAACCACGCCGAAGATTCACGGCTTTGCCCGCGCGGCAAGAGTTGCAGGCCCCAAACCGCCTGCCTATATACGCCTCACACGGGAGCCAGGCCGCCAGACCTGACCCCCATCCAGGGCGGGGATGCCTGCTTGCAAGGGTCCTTGCCGGAACATCGCCTGAAGTAAAGGGATACACACATGGCCAAAGTCATCGGTATTGACCTCGGGACCACGAACTCCTGCGTCGCCATCATGGACGGCTCGCAGCCTCGCGTGATCGAGAACTCGGAAGGCGCACGTACGACGCCTTCGATCGTCGGCTTCACGGAAAGCGAACGCCTGGTCGGCCAGCCCGCCAAGCGCCAGGCCGTGACCAACCCGGCAAACACCGTCTTCGCGGTAAAGCGCCTGATCGGCCGCCGCCTGGGCGACGCCGAGGTGGAGAAGGACAAGAAGCTTGTCCCCTACAAGATCGTCGACGCCGGCAACGGCGACGCCTGGGTCGAAGTGCGTGGCGACAAGTATTCGCCCAGCCAGGTCTCGGCATTCATCCTGCAGAAG
>JAIXSA010000066.1 GCA_027484915.1 Paracoccaceae bacterium
CCGTTCGGCCATGACGCAGAGCATCTCGAACATCAGGCTGATCCCCAACCAGGCCGTTCCGCCGGACTGATCGAAGGGCGGCGAGACTTCCACCAGGTCCGCCCCCACCACATCGAGGCCCCTAAGCCCCCGCGCGACCTGCAAGGCCTGCCAGGAATTCGGCCCGCCCACCTCGGGCGTCCCGGTCCCCGGCGCAAAGGTCGGGTCGACGAAGTCGATGTCATAGGTCACGTAGACTGGGCCCGACCCGACAATCTCCCGCGCTTCGGCCATGACGTCCTCCGCTCCGCGCGCATGGAACTCGGCGATGGGGATGATTCGAATGCCATTCGCCTCGGCGAAATCCCAGTCCTCGCGGCCATAGGCCGTGCCCCGGATGCCGATCAGGACATAGCGTTTGGGGTCGATCAGCCCCTCTTCCACAGCGCGCCGGAAGGGCGTGCCATGGTTGTAGCGCGAGGTCCCGAAATAGATGTCATTCAGATCGGTATGGCTGTCGAACTGGATCATCCCCACCGGCCGCGCCTTCGCCACCGCCCGGAGGATCGGCAACGAACACAGATGGTCCCCGCCCCCCGTCAGCGGCCGGATTCCAGCCGCCACCACCTTGGAATAGAACGCCTCCATCCGCGCCATCGAATCCATCAGGTCGCCAGGGTTCGGCGCCACGTCGCCAAGGTCCGCACAGCGAGCGAGCTCGAACGGAGCCACCCAGGTCGCCCCGTTCATCGCCCGGATCATCGTCGACAGGTCGCGCAGCTGGCGCGGCCCATGCCGCGGCCCCGGCCGGTTCGTCGTCCCCCCGTCCCAGGGCGCACCGATCAACCCGATTTGCACCTCCCCGAAGCGGGGATGGTCGAAGCCCACATGCGGCAGCCGCATGAACGTGGGCACCCCGGCAAAACGCGGCAGGTCGAAGCCCGACACCGGCTGGAAGAACGTATCCGTCATGCAAGACCCCCTGATTCCCAGCCCGATCACACCACCCCGGCCCCGCCTTGTCAGCCCCGCTTGCGACATCCGCCACGGGGAAAGCCGCCATCCGCGCACGCCGCCCCTTGACCGGGCAACCGCTATCCTTCCTTATCAGGCCAACCCGCCGTCCAAGGATTTCGATGATGTTTTCCAAGACCTCCGACCCGACCTCCGCCCCGCCCTTGGCCCGTCCCTCGGCACCCGGCACCAACTCGGCCCGTTCCGTCCTCGGCGCCGACCTGCGGATCACCGGTGAAATCACCTCTTCCGGCTCGGTCGAGGTTCTGGGCGAGATCGACGGCAACATCACCGCCAACGGCCTGATCATCGGGCAGGAGGGCCGGGTCAAAGGCTCGATCAACGCCCACACCGTCGAGGTGAAGGGCAAGTTCGACGGCAAGGTCTCGTGCGAAAGCTTCACGCTGCGCGCCTCGTCCGAGGTGAAGGCCGACGTGAACACCGGATCCCTCGTCATCGAAAGCGGCGCCCGGATCGAGGGCCGCTTCACCAAGCCGAAGGCCTAGCCTTCGCGAACGGCGGAAGGCGGGATCGCATAGGTCAGACCCGCCCGTGCCACAGGGTCGGACAGCCCCTCGCTGAAGACCAGGACATCGCCCACCACAAGGGTGCGGCCCAGCTTCAGAACGCGCGCCTCGCCCAGAAGGTCGCGGCCCGCCGCGGGCTTGCGCATGAAGTCCACGGCACAGTTCGTAGTCACCGCCAGCGCCACCGGCCCGATCCGCGCCAGGATCGCCAGGTACATCGCCACATCCGCCAGCGCAAAGATCGACGGCCCGCTGACCGTCCCCCCCGGTCGCAGATGCCGCTCGGCCACCTTCAGCCGCAAGACCAGCCGTTCGGGGCCGACCGTCTCGACGCTGAAATCTTCGGCCACCTGACCGAACTCGCGCGCAAGGAATGCGGTCAACGCCGCCTTGTCCATCCGAAGCTGCATCTTTCCCTCATCCGCCTGCCCGCCTAGACTGGCCTCAGCCGAAGGGGGACGCAATGACCGACAACCTGATCCGACGCCATGACCAGGACGGCATCGCCATCCTTTCCCTCTCCTCCCCGCAGACCCTGAACGCGCTGTCCACGCCGATGCTCATGGCACTGGCCGAAAGCTTCGCCGCTTGCGCCATCGATGACCGGGTCCGCGTGGTGATCCTGGCCGCCGAGGGCAAGGCCTTCTCAGCCGGCCACGACCTGAAAGAGATGCAGTCCTTCCGCACCGCCCCGGATGGGGGCGAGGCGCAGTTCCACGCGCTTTTCGATCGCTGCGCCGACGTGATGCAGCAGATCGCCGCCATGCCCCAGCCAGTGATCGCCCAGGTCCAGGGCGTCGCTACCGCCGCCGGGTGCCAGCTGGCCTGCACCTGCGACCTGATCGTTGCCTCCGAAACCGCGCGCTTCGGCGTCAACGGCATCAACCTCGGCCTCTTCTGCTCGACCCCCGCCGTGGCCCTCACCCGCCGCCTCGCCCCCGGTGCTGCGTTCGAGCTGCTGACCACCGGCGAGTTCCTCTCGGCCGAACGCGCCCATGCCCTGGGCGTCGTCAACCGCCTGGCCCCTCCCGACCGCCTGGCCGAGGCAACCCTGGCCCTCGCCGCCACCATCGCCGCCAAGGACCCCGCCGCCATCCGCCTTGGCAAGCGCGCCTTCCAGGCCCAGCTTGGCCAACCTCTGCGCGACGCCTATGCCGTGGCCGGCACCCTGATGGTGGAAAACGTCATGCTGCCCGACACGGCTGAGGGGATCCAAGCCTTCATCGACCGGCGACCGGTAAAACCCATTCCATTATCCGAATAGAAATCGTTTGCTCAGCCAATTTCTTCAACATAACCTTGACCAAACGCATTCCATTTCCGAGGCACCAATTGCAGAAGCCGCTTGCACTCCTCCTGTCCGCCCTGTCCCTGCCAATCCTTGTCTCGCCTGCCGCAGCGCAGGGCTTCGAAGGCGCAGTGGGAGAGTTTCAGTACCAGCACTACGATGACGGCGCCGGGTTCACAGTCGACAGCGTCGAAGGCTATCTCGATGCAGCCTGGGTCTTTGGCCGCATGGGCGCACAGGTCGGTCTGTCGATGGGCAAGGGTGTCGACAGTTCGGCCGACATCGACCTCCCCCAATACCGCGGCCTGACCGGTCACCTGACCTATGACGCCTCGGACAACCTGCGCCTGGGCGCAATGGCCTTGATCGACAACGTGTCCGAAGACATCTCCTTCTACGCCGTCGAGGCGCTTTATCTCAGCGGCCCCCTGCGCGTCGAAGGGCGCATCGGCGACAGCCTGGACACCGACGACTACTCTCTGGTCGAAGCCAGGACCTCTTATGCCCTAGGCTCCGCCCTCACAGCCCGCGCCGGGTTTAGCGTCAATGATTTCGGGGCAGACTCAAACTACCGCGTCTTCACGCTGGGTGCGGCATACAAGGTCAGCGACCAGATCGAACTTTACGGCGATGTCAGCCGCCACCGGTACGAAGTCGCTGGGGGAACAACCTTTAGGGGCGAACTCTTCTACATCGGCGTCCGCATCAACCTTGGCGGCGACGACACACGGCTCTTCTCCTATCAGACCATGTACTGATCGCGCCGCGCCAGCAGCAGCCCCATCAGCCCCAATCCGGTGACAGCCAGCCCAAGGCAGACCGGATAGACCAGACCCGGCCCGCCCAGCGCCAGCAGCGCCGCTCCGACCGAGGGCGCTGCCGCCGAGGCCAGGATCGGTGCCACGGCTGCCGCGCCCGAAATGGCACCAAAACCCTTTCGGCCCAGGATCTCGGCGATCAGCACCGGCCGCAGGATCGACGTCAGCCCGATCCCCGCGCCTTGTGCCAGGGCAAATGCGAAGATCAGCACCGGCGCGGCTCCCGCCAACCACAAGAGCGCGCCGGCCAACACCGTCCCACCCAGCGAGGCCACGGTCGCCTGGCCGGTGGACACCCGCGCCCCGGCCCCCAGCAGGACCAGCCGCCCGGCGACCTGTGCGGGGCCGATGCAGGCCGCGGCCAGCGCCGCAAGCCCCGGCGCGGCCCCACGGTCTGAAAACAGGATCAGCGCATAGGTGATCAGGATGCCGTGGTTCAGGTAGACCGCCAGGAAGCCCACCGCGATGATCCAGAAAGCGGGCTTCCGCAGCGCAGCCTGCAACACCCCCGGCGGGCTTTCGGGCGCGGCCTGCCCTGCCCTCTCGCGCTTTCGCAACTGCCGGACGGCGATGGCGTTCAGCGGCGCAGCCAGCAGGACCAGCCCGGCAAAGACCATCAGCGCCCCCTGCCCGCCCACGGCAGCGCCCAGCCAATGACCCAGGGGAAAGGCTAGGGTGCCCGCAAATCCCGCCACCAGCGTGACCCGCGTGATCGCCGCCCGCGCGCCGTCGCCAAGTCGCCGGGTCAGGAAGGCAAAGCAGGTCTCGTATAGGCTGCCCGACTGCGCGATGCCGATCACCGCCCACATCGCCAACCAGCCTGTCAGGCTGTCCGCCAGCCCCAGCCCCGCGACGCCCAGCGCGCACAGAACCGGCAGCCAGACCAGCATCTCGCCACCCAGACCCCGGTCCACCAGTCGGCCGGTGAAGGGCGTCAACCCCGCCATGATCAGGAACGCCAGCGTCGGCCCCAGCGCGAGTTCGCCCTTGGTCCAGCCCGTCGCGGCCACAAGGTCGGGCAACAGGGCGGGGAAGGAATAGTAGCAGCCCGCATAGATCAGCGTCTGGCCCAGCGCCAACAGCCAGACCGCAAGGCCGCCCTTCTCTGCCACTCCTGCCACCCCGCCTCCTCGTTCGACTTCGTCTCCTCGTCGGAAGGCTGCCTCGCAAGGAGGAACGAAGTCACCGACGAGCCGCCCCACGCGCCTCGCCAGTCGTTAAGAATTCTTGAACGCCCACACGCAAGCCCTTGATACCAATGGCGTCAAGAAAGTGACCACGCGTGGGCACCCTGGCCCTCAGACCCCGTAGATCGCCCCGAACTTGGCCTCCAGATAGTCCAAGAGAGGCCCCTCCGACGGCTCGAACCCGCAGGCCCGCCGCACGACATCCCGGGGCTCGTAAAGCCCCCCATGCCGCTGTAGCCGCTCCCGCAGCCACCCCGTCGCCGCCGACACGTCCCCCTGGGCCATCATCCCGTCCAACCCCGGAATGTCGGCCCGCAAGGCCTTCACCAGACACCCCGCATAGACGTTCCCCAGCGTATAGGTCGGGAAGTAACCGAAGAGGCCGCAAGACCAGTGCACGTCCTGCAGCATCCCGTTCGACGGCCGGTCCACCGCCACCACAAAGTCCGCCCGGAACCGCTCATTCCACGCCGCCTCCAGATCCTCGACCTGCAGGTCCCCCCGGATCAACGCCCGCTCCAGATCGAACCGCATCATCACATGCAGGTTGTAATGGACCTCATCGGCCTCGGTCCGGATATACCCCGGATGCACCCGGTTGACCGCCCTGTAGAACCCGTCCGCGTCGGCAATCCCGAAGTCCCCGAACACCTCCCGCATCCGCCCAAACAGCCAACCGGTGAACGCCCTGCTCCGCCCCAGTTGGTTCTCATAAGACCGGCTCTGGCTCTCATGCACCCCCATCGACACGCCCTGCCCGATCGGGGTCAGCGCGTACGAGGGGTCGATCCCCTGCTCATAGGCCGCGTGCCCGACCTCGTGGATCGTCGAATAGAAGCAGTTGAAGGGGTCCGTCTCATTGACCCGCGTCGTGATCCGCACGTCGTGGCCGCTGCCAGAGGAAAACGGATGCACCGCCAGGTCCACCCGCCCCCGCGACCAGTCATACCCGAACACCGTCGCCAGTTCCTTCGACAGCGCCAGCTGCGCCTCGGGCGTGAACTGACCGACCACCCCTTTCGGTGCCGCCGCCCCCAGCACCTTCGCCCGCAAGGCCACCAACCGCGGCCGCATCGCATCGAACATCGCCGCGATGGCCGCACCGGTCATCCCCGGCTCATAATCGTCAACCAGCGCGTCATAGGGGTCCCCCCCCACCGCCAACGCCGCACCCTCGGCCCGTTTCAGCTCTACCACTTTGCGCAGCGTTGGCAGGAACCCGGCCACATCTTCCTTGGCCCGGCATTCCGCCCAGACGCCTTGCGCCAGCGACATCGTCGTCGCGATCTCTTCGGCCAGCTTCGCCGGAACCTTCATCGTCCGCGCATAGGACCGCCGGATCTGCCTAAGTTGCGCCTCGCCCACCGCGTCGGAGGCCTTCGCGGCCTCCAACCAGGCTGCAATCCGCGCATCCGTCCGCCGCGCATGCAGCACGCCCTCCAGCGCCCCGATTTCCTCGGCGCGCTGCCCGGCAGAGCCCTCGGGCATCACCGTCTCCTGGTCCCAGCCAAGCCGCCCCGCGACCTGCGCCAAAGCCTCGGTCTGGCGCTGGAACGCCATCAGATCATCAAACGCGCTCATGCCGTGCCTTTCCGGATCGACCCCGCCACGGGGTATTGCGACAGATGCCGGGCCCGCAGGATCAGCACCCACAGGATTACCGCACCGATCTGGTGGGTGATCGCCACATGAACATGCGCCACGGTCAGCACCGTCGCGATGCCCAGGCACATCTGCACGACCAGCATCGCCATCACCTGATGGAACGCGCCTTGCGTCGCCTGGTACGAAGACTTCCGCCCCCGCAGCCAGACCACGACGCCGAAGGCAAACAAGAGATACCCCGACATCCGGTGGATGAACTGCACCAGCCCCGGGTTTTCAAAGAACGCATGCCAGACCGGCAGCGTCCCGCCATTCCCGTCCGGAACATAGAAGGCATCCGCCGGGAAGAAGTCGCCGTTCATCAAGGGCCAGGTCGGGAACGCCCGGCCTGCGTCGATCCCCGCGACCAAAGCGCCCAGCAGGACCTGCAGGAAAGCGAAGTGCATCAGCCCCGTGGACATCGAGTAAAGCTTCTCCTCCCTCCCGCGCCGCGCGGTCATCAGCTCTGCCTCGCTTCGGCCCAGAAGGAACACATACCAGGCCAGGAACCCCAGGATCACGAAAGCCAGCCCCAGATGCGTCGCCAGCCGGTAGGAGGCCACATCCAGCATCTCGCCCTTCAGGCCCGAGGAGACCATCCACCAGCCAATCGCCCCCTGCGCGCCACCCAGCGCACCCAGAAGCAACAGCCGGCCTGTCCAACCCGGCGGAATCTGGCGCGCGAGCGCAAAGCCGATGAAACCCACCGCCCAGACCAGGCCAATCATCCGCCCCAACTGCCGATGTCCCCATTCCCACCAGTAGATGTGCTTGAACTCCTCAAGGCTCATCCCCTTGTTCTGCAACTGGTATTCCGGGATCGCCTGGTACTTCTCGAACTCGCTGGCCCATGTCGCCTCGTCCATCGGCGGCAAGGCTCCGGTGACCGGCTTCCATTCGGTGATCGACAGGCCAGAGTCCGTCAGCCGCGTCAGCCCCCCCACCGCGATCATCGTGGCCACCAGCAGGAACAGCGCCACCAGCCACAGCCGGATGCCGCGCCGCGCGCCCTTCGGCCTGGCATCGATCCCGCCACCGGCCGGTGCGACTGCAGCCTTCTGCTCGGTCCCAACCTCTTCGAAAATGCTGCGCTTTGTGGCCATCCGCTTACCCTCTCGTCTTGGTGCCGGACACTAGGCCCGCCCACCCCCGCCTTCAAGGCCCCGCCGTCACGGTCGCGCGGGCGAAAGGTCACATGCTTGAGCATCCGGCCCGCTTCCTGTATCCCCGCGCTTTGACCCTGCCCCGAAAGCCAAACCGATGAAGTTCCTCGACCTTGCCCGCGTCTATATTCGCTCTGGCGGCGGCGGGGCCGGCTGCGTGTCGTTCCGGCGCGAAAAGTTCGTCGAATTCGGCGGCCCCGATGGCGGCGACGGCGGTCATGGCGGTTCGGTCTACGCCGTGGCGGTCGAGGGGCTGAACACGCTCATCGACTACCGCTACCAGCAGCATTTCTTCGCCAAGTCCGGCCAGCCGGGCATGGGCAGCCAGAAGACCGGCAAGACCGGCGACGACATCATCCTGAAGGTTCCGCTGGGCACCGAGATCCTGGACGAGGACGAGGAGACCGTCCTGGCCGACCTGACCGAGGTTGGCCAGAAGGTTCTGTTGGCCCAGGGCGGCAACGGCGGCTGGGGCAACCTGCGCTTCAAATCCTCGACCAACCGCGCGCCCGCCCGGGCGAACCCGGGGCAAGAGGGCATCGAGCGCACCATCTGGCTGCGCCTGAAGCTGATCGCCGATGCGGGACTTGTGGGCCTTCCGAACGCTGGCAAGTCCACCTTCCTCGCCGCCGTCTCGAACGCCCGGCCGAAAATCGCGGATTATCCCTTCACCACGCTAGTCCCGAACCTTGGCGTCGTCGGCATTGACGGGCACGAATTCGTCATGGCCGACATCCCCGGCCTGATCGAGGGCGCCAGCGAAGGCCGCGGCCTTGGCACCCAGTTCCTGGCCCACGTCGAACGCTGCAAGGTCCTTCTGCACCTCGTCGACGGAACGTCTTCGACAATCACGAAAGATTTCAAGACCATCGTGACCGAACTTGAAGCATATTCTGAAGTCCTTGGCGACAAGCCCCGCATCGTCGCCCTGAACAAGACCGACGCGATGGACGCCAAGCAGATCAGCGACCGCCGCCGCGCCTTGGAAAAAGCGTCCGGCGGCCCGGTCCACGTGATCTCCGGCGTCTCCGGCAAGGGGTTACCCGAGGTCCTGCGCGCGCTTTACGCCACCATCACGGCGGAGGCCCCCGCCGAGGAGTCCACGCCGTGGCAACCTTGACGCTTCAAGCGCCTGATATCCGCACGGCGAAGCGGCTGGTCGTCAAGATCGGCTCGGCGCTGCTGGTGGATCGCAAGACCGGCCTGAAACAGAACTGGCTCTCCGCCCTCGCCCTCGACGTGGCCGAGGCGAAGACGCGCGGCACGGATGTCGTGCTCGTCTCCTCCGGCTCCATCGCCTTGGGCCGCAAGGTCCTGAACCTGGGCGACGGCGTCCTGACGCTGGAGCAGTCCCAAGCCGCCGCCGCCGTCGGCCAGATCCGCCTCGCCCGCGCCTATGAGGAAGTCCTGGCACCCCTCGGCCTCACTACCGCGCAGGTGCTGGTGACGCTGGAGGACACCGAGGACCGCCGCCGCTACCTGAACTCCCGCGCGACGATGGAGACGCTGCTGGGTCTGGGCGTGGTCCCGATCGTGAACGAGAACGACACGGTGGCCACCGACGAAATCCGCTTCGGCGACAACGACAGGCTGGCGGCCCAGATCGCGGTGACCGTGGGGGCGGACCAGCTGATCCTTCTGTCTGATGTTGACGGTTTCTACACCGCGAACCCGAAGGAAGACCCCAGCGCCACCCGCTTCGACGTGGTCGACACCATCACCCCCGAGATCGAGGCGATGGCGGGCGACCCGATCAGTGGCATGTCCAAGGGGGGCACGAAGACCAAGCTCCTCGCCGCCAAGACCGCCGTCGCGGGCGGCTGCGCGATGGCGATCATGGAGGGCTCCACCCTGCGGCCCCTGAAGGCCCTGGCCGACGGGGCGACGCGGACCTGGTTTGTCCCCTCCGCCGACCCGCATGTGGCGCGCAAACGGTGGATCAACGCGATGAAACCTAAGGGCGAGCTGCTGCTGGACGCAGGCGCGGTGACGGCCCTTCGCGCGGGCAAAAGCCTTCTCCCGGCGGGGGTTACCAAGGTGACCGGCAGCTTCGGCCGCGGTGAGCCGGTGGCGATCCTGTCGCCCGAAGGCGTGCATCTCGGCAAGGGCCTCGTGCGCTATACTTCGGCGGAGGCCCGCAAGATCGCCGGGCACCGGTCGGGCGAGATCGAGGCGATCCTTGGCTACCAGGGCCGCGCGGCGCTGGTGCATCGGGACGACATGGTGGTGTAGGGGACCCAAATTCCTTAAGTAAGGAATTTGACAAAATTCTTACTGAAGAATTTTGGTCCCGGGACGGAAACGGAGCGAGACATGGACGGCCAATTCACCGACCTGATGACCGAGATCGGCACCAAGGCCCGCGCCGCAGCGGCGGAGCTTGCCTGCGCTTCCTCCGAACGGAAAGCCGCCGCCCTCATCGCCGCCGCCGATGCCGTCTGGCGCCGCCGTCAGGAAATCTTCGACGCCAACACCCTCGACCTCGACGCCGCCGACCAGCGCGGGATCACCCCCGCCATGCGCGACCGCCTGCGCCTTGATGACACCCGCCTGCGCGGGATCGTCGACGCACTGCGCCAGATCGCCGAGCAGAAGGACCCCGTCGGCCGCGTCCTTGCAGAGTGGGACCGTCCGAACGGCCTCCACATCCAGCGCGTGGCCACCCCCCTTGGCGTCGTCGGTGTGATCTACGAGTCCCGCCCCAACGTCACCGCCGACGCGGGTGCCCTCTGCCTCAAATCCGGCAATGCCGTCATCCTGCGCGGCGGG
The DNA here is from genome assembly GCA_027484915.1 of Paracoccaceae bacterium. Classification (GTDB taxonomy): domain Bacteria; phylum Pseudomonadota; class Alphaproteobacteria; order Rhodobacterales; family Rhodobacteraceae; genus Tabrizicola. The sequence continues at coordinate 10,390 of JAIXSA010000066.1, forward strand.
TCGGAAAGCTTCGAGACGTCGGAAGCCATCCACTCCTGCATGCTCGACGGGTTGAAATCCGCGAACCTCCCCGCCGCCGCGATCCAGTTCATCCCGACCCGCGACCGCGAGATGGTGACGGCGATGCTGCAGGCCACACAATACATCGACGTCATCGTTCCCCGGGGCGGCAAAGGTCTCGTCGGCCTGGTCCAAAGGGAAGCCCGCGTGCCGGTCTTCGCCCACCTCGAAGGCATCTGCCACGTCTACGCCGACCGCGACGCCGACCTTGAGAAAGCCCGCCGCGTCGTTCTGAACGCCAAGACCCGCCGCACCGGCATCTGCGGCTCGGCCGAGTGCCTCCTGATCGACTGGCAGTTCTACACCAAGCATGGCGGCGTCCTGATTGAGGACCTGCTGAAAGCGGGCGTCGAGGTCCGCACCGAAGGCGAGCTGCTGAAGATTCCCGGCACGAAGAAGGCACAACCCGATGATTTCGGGAAGGAATTCCTCGACATGATCATCGCCGCCAAGCTGGTGGACGGGGTGGATCAGGCCATCGACCACATCCGCACATACGGCAGCCAGCATACCGAGGCGATCCTGACCGAAAACGACGCCACCGCCGAGCGCTTCTTCCAGCGCCTCGACAGCGCGATCCTGATGCGCAACGCCTCCACCCAGTTCGCCGACGGAGGCGAGTTCGGTATGGGCGCGGAAATCGGCATCGCCACCGGCAAGATGCACGCCCGTGGCCCCGTGGGCGCGGAACAGCTGTGCAGCTTCAAGTACCTGGTGACCGGCGACGGCACTGTCCGACCGTAAGGGTCGGCAAGACCGACCGACGTCAGAACGTAAGCCGGATCGTCGTCTCACCGATCTCGGTGATCAGCCGCCGCCCTTGCCGCGCCAGCTCATCCGGCACCAGGGCGAAATGCACCTGCGCCGCCCCGATCTCGGCCGGGGCGCGCGGCTCGGTCAGCACCTCCCACAGCGCCGGGTCGACCTTGAGGCGCGGCGCTTCGGCCAGGATCGACCACCCGGTCTCACCGCGCGTCACGCTGACCTTGCCGCCATAGGCCAGCGCGCTTTCCAGGCACTGGAGCAGCAGGAACACCAGCCGCACCTCACGCCGCGACAGGTCGGTCGGGCTCGTCCAGGAATAGGCAACCCGGCCCCCGCGTGAGAGATCCCCAAGGATCGAGGCCACCTCTGACCTTGCAATGCGCTGGTCGCTGGAGGCCTGGCCAAAGCAGATGCGGAAGAAGCGGATGCGCGCATTGGCGTTCGCCACGCTTTCCGAAATCAGCGCCATCTCGGGCCGGGTCCCGCCCGGCTCCATCGCCAGAAGCTCCACCCCGTTGCCTATCGCTCCGATCGGGCTGATAAGGTCATGGCATATGCGCGAGGCGATCAGGGCGGCGAGGTCGGGCTTGTCTTGCATCTTCCTATCGGGGCAAAGGAACTGAAATGTCGGCACTTCTTGAACCGGGCATGCTGGTGCGCCACCCGGATCAACCGGACTGGGGTCTGGGTCAGGTACAGTCGAACATCGACAACAAGGTGACAGTGAATTTTGAACATGCCGGTAAGGTCGTGATCGACAGCAAGCGCATCTTCCTTTTGCCTGTGGCGGGGACTGATCTTCCATAGTGCGAATCTCCAGCCGAAACTCAACCGGGAATTGCTTTTCCCTGTGCACATGGGGACAGGCGGTTGCAATGCCGCCAGCCCATGTCTAAGTCAGGTCAGCCAGCAGTCCCCGCGATGCCGATGACCATCGAACCCGCCCCTTATGCCGTCCGGCTGGCCACGACGCCCGAGGACCTGATCGCCGCGCAGGCGCTGCGCTATCAGGTCTTCATCCAGGAACTTGGCGGCGACGGGGCCCTCGTGGATCATGCGCAGGGACTGGAGCGCGACAGCTTCGATCCGTTCTTCGATCACCTTATCCTGGTCGACCGCAGAATCGATCCGGCGACCCGTGCCCATGTGATCGGCGCCTATCGCATCCTGCCTGGCAACCGCCGCGCCGCGGCAGGGCGCTTCTATTCGGAAACCGAGTTCGACCTGACCCCGCTTTTGTCGTCCGGCCGCAAGCTTCTTGAACTCGGCCGCTCGTGCGTCCATGCCGACCACCGTGGCGGCACGGCAATGTTCCACCTCTGGAACGGGCTTGCCGAATATGTCCTGGACCGCGGGATCGAGATCCTCTTTGGCGCAGCAAGCTTCCACGGCACCGATGTCACGGCCTTGGCCGAGCCGCTGTCCTGGCTCCATCACCATCATCTCGCGCCCCCTGCGATGCGGGTCCGCGCCCTGCCCCTGAACCGGCAGGAGATGGATCTGATCCCGGCCGACCGTCTGGACCGCAGGGCTGCGATGGCGACCACTCCGGCCCTGATCAAGGCCTACCTGAGGCTTGGCGGCTTCGTCGGCGACGGCGCCTGGGTGGACCACGCGTTCAGGACCACCGATGTCTGCCTTGTGATGGACACCGGCCAGATGTCGGCCCGCCACCGCGACTTTCTGATCCGCAAGGCCGGCACGTGACGAGCTGGCAGGACATTCCCCCGCCACCCCTGCGCGTGACCCCGCTCGGCTGGCTGCGGGTTCTCTGGCGCGGCGTGCTGGTCGGGTCGGTGACCTACGGCGGGCTGGTCCTGCTCCTCCTCGTCCGGCTGGTGGAATGGCCGCTCTTCGGCCAGGCCCGCCCGATGACCCCGCACATCACCAAGGCCGTCTGCCGCCTGGCCCTCATCCTGATGCGCCTGCCTCTCACCATCCGCGGCCGCCCGATGACCCGCCCCGGAGCCATCGTCGCCAACCATTCAAGCTGGCTCGACATCTTCGTGCTGAACGCAGCCCAGACCATCTACTTCGTCGCCAAGGCCGAGGTCGCCGCATGGCCCGGTATCGGCTGGCTTGCCCGCGCCACCGGCACCGTCTTCATTGCCCGCAAGGGGACCGAGGCGAAAAGGCAGCAGGACCTCTTCGAATCCCGCCTGCAGGCCGGGCACCGGCTTCTGTTCTTTCCCGAAGGCACCTCGACCGACGCGATCCGCGTCCTGCCCTTCAAGTCGACGCTGTTCCAGGCCTTCTTCTCCCCCGCCCTCGAACATTCGATGCACATCCAGCCGGTGACGGTGATCTTTCACGCCCCCGACGGCGCGGACCCGCGCCATTACGGCTGGTGGGGCGACATGGACTTCGCAAGCCACCTGATCAAGATGCTCGCCACCCCGCGCCACGGGCGGGTCGAGGTGATCTTCCACCCCGAGGTGCCGGTGGACGCCTTCGAGAACCGCAAAGTCCTCGCCCAGCACTGCGAGCGGGTGATCCGCACAGCGCATGTGAAGGCCGAGGCCTAGGCGGTACAGCCGGTCTCAGTCCCGCCGCAGGATCTTGGCCATCGGACGGCCCTTGGCCAACTCGTCCACCAGCTTGTCCAGGATGCGGATCTCGCGCATCAGCGGTTCGGCGATCTCCTCGATGCGGACACCGCAGATGACGCCGGTCACCCGGTCCCGCAGGGGGTTCATCGCGGGAGCGTCGGCAAAGAACCGCTCCAGCGACGGTCCCTCGGCCAAGGCCGCCGCAAGGCTGACCGCATCATGCCCGGTCAGCCAGCAGATGACCTCGTCCAGCTCTTCGCGGCGGCGGCCTTTCCGTTCGACCTTGGCAGCCCAGGCGGGATAGACCTTTGCCACGCTCATTGCGTAGATGCGGTGCGCCATGCCCGGCCCTTCCGTAGGGTGGGCGATCCGCCCACCGCCCCTCAGCGCAGACGACGCAGCAGGTCCAGCGAGGGTTCCCCCGTGACCGGCAAGCCGACGCTGGCCTGATAAGCGCTGATCGCCTCGCGCGTCTTCGTGCCGATCACCCCGTCCGACCCACCAGTGTCAAAGCCCCGCGCAGTCAGCAGTCGCTGCAACGCCTGCCGGTCGGCTTGTGTCATGCCGCTGGCGTCCGGCCCGAACGAAGCCTGCACCGGCCCCCGGCCCAGCAGCCGGTCCGACAGATGTCCGACCCCGATCGCGTAGTTCTGCGCATTGTTGTAGCGCAGGATCGTGGCGAAGTTCTGCGTCAGCAGGAAGTACGGCCCCCCGCCCCCGTTGCCACCCGCAATGATCGACCCGCCCGCCAGTGCCCGCCCGTCCGCCGACCGCACGCCCTGCCCTGTCCAGGCCTCGGCCGACTGCCCCTTGCCGCGGCCCAGCAAGCCCGTGTCGAAACCCGCAGGCAGCACCACTTCCATCCCCCAGGGCAATCCTGTCGTCCAGCCAGACTTCGCCAGATAGGCCGCCGTCGAAGCCAGCGAATCCGTCGGGTCCTCCCCCCAGATGTCGCGGCGCCCGTCGCCGGTGAAATCCACGGCATAGGCCAGGTACGAGGTCGGAATGAACTGCGTATGCCCCATCGCCCCCGCCCAACTTCCAGTCATCTCCCCGGCCGAGACATCGCCCGCCTGCAGGATCTTCAGCGCCGCGACAAGCTGGGTCTCGAAGAAGTCGCCACGCCGGCCCTCGTAGGCCAGGGTTGACAGCGCGCTGATCACCGGGACATTGCCGCGCCGGGTCCCGAAAAAACTTTCCAGCCCCCAGACTGCCGCCACAACATAGCCCTCGACCCCATAGCGGCTTTCGATCTGCGACAGCACCCCGCCGTATTGCGCAAACTTCTGGCGACCAAGGCTGACGCGCTCCTCCGAGGCGGCGATGTTCAGATAGTCCTCGAGGCTGCGCTTGAACTCGGTCTGGTTCCGGTCGCGCTCGATCACTTCGGGCAGGAAGCCGGCACCCCGGAAGGCCGCATCGACCGTCCCGACCGCGATCCCGCGCGCGACGGCCCGGCTCTTGAACCCCTCGACCCAAGCGTCCCAACCCGCATCCGGCACCGCCCTCGGGGGCGCATCCGGCGCACGATACCCCCCGCCTGACCGTCCCGAGGACATGCAGGCCGACAGCATCACCGCCGAGCCCAATACTAAGACTCCTCGCCGAGTGACCCTTTGAATTCCCAGCGTTTTCTGCATCGCCGCCCGCCTTTTCTCTTCTTGTTCCGGGCATGATAGCTGCCGCCGCCGCTGTGGTCCAACCCCACCCTTCACAGCAAGCAGTCGCGCGCCGGTCCCGTTGCAACGAACCAACATATATGGTAATCTGAATGTGTATTTCGGTTGGAGGGCCGAAATGGACAGCGATGACATTGATTACCTGATCGACCAGATTTACGCAGCACCCTTTACCGCCGGAGCATGGAGCGATGTCGTGGCCCGTGTCGGCACAACACTGGGGGCGCCCGGCTCGACATCAATTCGCAGGCTGAACTGGTCTCGCGGATCACTGCGGCGGCACTTGGCGTGCGCCTGTAACAGACGGCGCTTCTGCAAGGAAGGACGCCGTCACGACCCGCCAGCCACCGTCGGACAGCAGAAGCGTCAGCAAGATGAATCTCTAGATTTGACTGTCCTGCACGCTCAGGCAGGCTGCGGCGATGCGGTGGCGGATGTCCACCCATTCCAGGCTGGCTCTGGCTGTCCGGTCAGGGCGCAAGCGGTCAAGGAACCGAAGGTAGGTGGCACCATCCGCCCGGATGTACAGCTCCTCCTCCACACCGAACGCGCTGAAATCGGGGTGCAGGGTGGCTGCGACCGCTTCGGTCTTGCCGCTCTGCCAGGCCTGAAGCACAGGCTCGAGTCCGGTGTCCAGCTCCAGGTCTTTCTTGCGGCCGCTCTCCCCCAACCCGCTTCCCAGCGCCACTGTGCAATTCCTGCAACCGGTTTCATCCCCAGAATTGGGGATGGCGGGGTTGGCCTTCATGCCGGTTCGGGACAGGATCGGGGACCAGAGGCGGGTCAAATGAGGCCGCACCAACCTCTTAACAGGATGTGAATGCGCGACAGCAAGTCATTGGAATCATTGCAGCCGGAAATCTGTCCACGCGTGGGCAGCCCAGGTCAGTCGCCCTGCTTTTTCAGCTTCCAGGCGATCTGCCGCAACATCCCGTGGAAGGTCTGCACCTCGGCCCGGGTCAGCCCCAGCCGCCCCCACATGTTCCGTAGGTTGGCCTTCATCCCCTCGACCTTCGTCGCAGGAAAGAAGAACCCGGCCGCGTCGAGCCGCTCTTCGAAATGATCGGCCAGCCGCTCGACTTCCTCCCGATTGGCAAGCTCGGTCCGCGCCATCTCGCGGACCACCGCCGGCACCTCATAGCCCTGCCGCCCCCACTCGTAGCCCATCAAGAGCACGCACTGCGCGAGGTTCAGCGAGGGGAAATCCGGGTTCACCGGGACCGAGACCGTGGCGTTGGCCCGGATGATGTCCTCGTTCTCCAGCCCCGCCCGTTCCGGCCCGAACATCACGCCGACCCGCTTCCCCTCGGCCACCAGCGCCCGGGCGACCGCCATCGCATGTTCAGGCGTCACAACGTCCTTCACCAGCTCGCGCCGCTGCGAGGTGGTGGCGAAGACAAAGTCGCAGTCCGCAATGGCGGGGGCAAGATCTGGGAAAAGCTGCGCCTGATCCAGCAACCGCCCCGCACCCGAGGCCATCGCCACCGCCTTCGGGTTCGGCCAGCCATCCCGCGGCCCGACAATCCGCATCCGCTCCAGCCCGAAGTTCAGCATCGCCCGTGCGGCCGCTCCGATGTTCTCGCCCATCTGAGGCCGGACAAGGATGAAGACGGGGGGGATCATGCAGCCACCTTTGCGAAAGTCTCGCCGCCAGATAGGCTAGGGCTGATCCGCAGGCAAGAAGAACCCCATGCCCCTTGATCCAGGTATTGCCCAATTGCTCCGCAACGACATGGCCGGCGAGGCCGTTACCGAGAAGACGATGTTCGGCGGCCTCTGCTTCCTGAGGGGTGGCCACATGATCTGCGGTCTGCACAAGGGCGGGACCATGTACCGTGTCGGAAAGGATCGCCAAGCCGAAGCCATTGCCCTTCCCGGCGTCCGCGCGATGCAAATGGGCAAGCGTCCGATGGCCGCGATGGTGGAACTGTCCCTCGACGACAGCGCCGAGGACGACAAGCGTGCGCCGGTTCTGGCCCTTGCTCTCGCCACCGTGCGCGCCTTGCCGCCCAAGGTAGCCAAGCCTACAAAACGCTGATAGACGGGCCGCAACATCATACCGGAGCCCGAAATGGCCGCAGACGAGCGCCCGCAGATCACCCTCATCACCCCGCCGACCTTCGACCCCGAGACTTTCTCGGACAGGCTGGCGCGCGTCCTTGACGGGACCGAGATCGCCTGCCTGCGCCTTTCGCTGGCAACCCGGGACGAGGACACACTGATGCGTGCCGCCGATGCCGCGCGCGAGGCCGCCCATGCCCGCGACGTCGCCGTGGTCATCGACAATCATCTGATCCTGGCCGAGCGCCTGGGGCTGGACGGCGTTCACCTGACCGACGGCGCGCGGAACGTCCGCAAGGCCCGCAAGGACCTGGGTGCCGACGCCATCGTTGGAGCCTATTGCAAGGCCAGCCGGCACGAAGGCATGACGGCGGGCGAAGCCGGGGCCGACTATGCCGCCTTCGGACCCATTGGTGAAACCAGCCTTGGCGACGGCTCCCGCGCCGATTTCGACCTGTTCGAATGGTGGTCCGAAGTGATCGAGGTCCCGATCATCGCCGAAGGCGCGCTGACCGCCGACCTCGTGGCCAAGTTCGGCCCCGTCACGGACTTCTTCGCCGTCGGTGAAGAGATCTGGTCTGCAGAGGATCCGCTGGCTGCGCTGAGATCGCTTCTCAAGCCATTGGGCTGAACCGCTCGTCGTCGACTTCGTCGCTCCTCGCTGGCCGCCGGTCCCAGCGACGAAAAGCCGAAGGCGCACGAGGAGCCCCGGTCAGCCCATCCCGTACCGCGCCTGTTAGTCGACGGTTACGTCCAGACCGGGCAAAGCTTCGCGTCGTGCCCGCGCTTGGGTGTCGGACTGGGTCACCCCTTCCAGCGACCTGACAGTCCCAGATGCCCGACCCCGTACACGCCCAAGGCGCCGTCGGGGCGCAGCGCTCGGTGACAAGCGCAAGAGCCACGCCCTTAGTCCAGCTTGCGGATATAGGTCCAGGTGGGAACATTCGCGCCCCGTGCGACCGAATAGCTTTCGGCGTCGCCCAAGTATTGGAAGCCTGCGTTGGTCAGGACCCGGGCCGAACCCGGGTTGTCCTGGAAGGCCTCGGCGAACATGGTGCAGTTCTTCTGCGGGTTCGCCGTCACCAGCGCCTGCACGGCGGTAGATGCGATCCCGTGGTTCCAGAAGGCCGGCGCGACCCAGAAGGCCACCTCGGATTGGTTGCGGTCCATCTTCTTGAGGCTGATCACCCCCAGCACTTCGGGCAGGCCCGAGAGTGTGCCGTCCATCACCCAGATGTCCTCTTCGGAGCCCGCGGTCATCGCCCGGGTGCAGAACGCCTCGGCAGTGCCAGGCGGCAGCGGATGCGGGATGCCCTGGGTCGCTTCGGCCACGCGTTTGTCCCCGGCATAGAGCGCGAAAAGCCCGGCATCGGACTTTCGCACGGGGCGAAGCGTGAAGCGTTCGGTCGCAATCTCGACCGGGCTGGCGATCTTCTCCAGGATCATGGCTTCCCTCCTTCGAAGCGCATGTGGGGATTGTCGGCTAACCGCGCAATCGCCCGAATGTTTGGCCCTTTCGGGGTGAGGTCGTGACGCCCTGCCACAATCCCCGGTAGCGCCAGGAAAAGAGAAAGGGGACCGGCCCGTCGGCCGATCCCCCATCTACAATCCGTTTGTAAAGGTTCGGCTTACTCGGCTGCCTCCTGGGCGGGGAGGACCGAAATAAAGGTGCGGCCTTTGAGACCTTTCTTGAAGGTCACGCGGCCCTCGACCGTCGCGAAGATCGTGTGGTCGGTGCCCATGCCGACGCCTTGGCCGGGGAACCACTGGGTCCCGCGCTGGCGGCAGATGATGTTGCCCGGAATGGCATGCTGGCCGCCAAAGAGCTTGACGCCCAGACGACGACCGGCCGAGTCGCGACCGTTGCGGGACGAACCGCCTGCTTTCTTGTGTGCCATGCGGTGTTACTCCTGCGCTGCAGCGGCCTTGGCGGCACGCTTCGGTTTCTCGGCCTTCTCGGCGGGCTTGGCTGCACCGGGGGCTTCGTGGGCAGCGCGGCGCGCGGCAACGGTGCCAACGGCTGCCTTGACGCCCGACTTGTCCGCGCCCTTTTCCAGGACCTCGGTCACGCGCACCAGCGTCAGGTGCTGGCGGTGGCCCTTGGTGCGCTGGCTGGAGTGCTTCCGGCGGCGCTTGACGTAGTGGATGGTCTTCTCGCCCTTGATCTGGTCGATGACCTCGGCCTGCACGGCCGCGCCCTTCACGAAGGGCACGCCGATCGTGGTGCCGACCATCAGGACGTCGTTGAACTGGATCTTGTCGCCGGCAACGGCATCAAGCTTCTCAACGCGCAGAACGTCACCCGCCTGCACCTTGTACTGCTTGCCACCGGTCTTGAGGACCGCAAACATGCGTCTTTCCTTCCATCTCTCCGCGCCCTGTGGCCCCCGTTTCCGGGCGTTCTCGGGGTTTCCCCGCCTCGAGCAGCGCGCCCCCCGAGGGGCGTCATTGCAAAAACGTCTCGGGCCGAGAGTCGCCCCTTGGCCCGAGATGCGCGCTTATGCGTCGAAGCCCGGGCGGTGTCAAGCGTCGGAGGCTCAGATATCACGCCCCTGCATTGCCCGTCCCGCCGCCCGGCCAAGGTCCAGCGAGACTTCGCGGAAGACCGTGTCAAAGGCGGTGAAAAGGGCCGCATTCAGCGCCTGCCCCGCCGGGCTTTCCCAGAAGGCGACATAGCTTTCAAGCTCTGCCTCGGTCAGGGGATGGTACGCCAGTCCCAGATAGGCATTGAGCCAGGTCGTGGTGTCAGCACGGACCTGCTCTTCCTGGCCCCAGACATCCGACAGAAGCTGGTCCTGCGGCAAGGCACCGTAAGCGCCGGTCTCGGCCATGCCCGTCATGAAGGCAAGGCTGCCCGAC